>JAZSEM010000066.1:0-4798 GCA_045531695.1 Akkermansia sp. | reverse complement strand
TAAGCCCCATGTCAACCGATAAAAAATATGAGAACCCACACTTGTGTGGGTGGCATAAACCGTTGATACAAAATGGTGCCATGTATTCACCGCATTATATCAGAGCCACCGTTTATGCCACCCGCACCCTGTGCGGGTTCCTATATATTTTCCATTGCTGACCGGGGGCTTACGCCACCCGGCTACCATATACCACCCGCGCAAGCGCGGGTTCTGATATTTGGCGGGCAAAGCCCGCGGAACTCATAAATTCGTCCCTCGGAATTCGCCTGCCACGGCGTAGCAAGCGAGCGCAGCGAGACGCGGAGACGGGTCCCTCGTACTTCTACAAATTGCTCTTTGGCGAGTTTTACAAAATGCCCCATTTGTAAAAAAACGCCCCGGTCGCAACTTGCGCGACCGGGGCGGAAATGCTCATTTCAGCCAATCTGACGGGGCTTACTCGTCTGCACCCACAGAGATGGTGTCGTCTGCAGCGCTGAAGTCATCCTCATCGTCATCCCACTTGGCGCGGGGAATGGGTGTAGCACCGGGAGCCGGCTCCACCACGATGTTGCGGTACTTGTCGAAACCGGTACCGGCAGGAATGAGGTGACCCAGAATGACGTTCTCCTTGAAGCCCTCCAGCATATCGACCTTGCCCAGGGTGGCGGCTTCGGTAAGCACGCGTGTGGTGTCCTGGAAGGAAGCGGCGGAGATGAAGGAATCCGTCTTAAGGGAGGCCTTGGTGATACCCAGCAGGATGGGCTCGCAGTCAGCCGGGCGACCATTCATGTTGACGGTCTCGCGGTTGATGCGTGCAAGGGTGGTGCGATCCACCTCGTCGCCCCAGAGCAGACCGGTGTCACCCGGGTCCTTCACGCGCACCTTGCGCAGCATCTGAGATACGATGATTTCCACGTGCTTGTCGTTAATCTCCACACCCTGCACACGGTATACCTGCTGCACCTTATTGACGAGGTGCTCCTGCAGAGCTTCCTTACCGCAGATGCGAAGGATTTCGTCGGAGGCCTCGGAACCGTCGGACAGGGGCTCACCGGCGCGCACGAAGTCACCGTCGTGAACGATGATGTGGCGATCCATGGGCACGAGGTGCTTGATGGAGATTGCGCCCTCGCTCTCGTCGTGGGACTCGAGCTTGGAGGAACGGCGGCGGGACTTGCCGGCGGCCTCCTTGGCTTCGGCATCGCGATAGATGGTAACCACCTTCTTACCGCGAATCATGGCGTCATCGATACCGACGATACCGTCCATCTCGGCCAGCGTGCAGGTGTCCTTGGGACGACGGGCTTCGAAGAGCTCGGCCACTCGGGGAAGACCACCGGTAATATCGTTTGTCTTCTGCACCTTACGGGGAGTCTTGGCGATGGGGGTACCGGCAGAAATCTGCTGCTTGTTGCTGACGGCAAGGTAAGCACCGGTGGGAATGGAGTACACGCGGGGCTGATCCTTAGCGCTGTTCTTGGCCTTGCTACCGGGTTTGACGGTGTGCACGATGATGCGGGGAGCGAGGTCCTGACGGTGATCGATGATAACGGTCGTACCCTTACCGGACTCGGTGTGACCGGCCTCGGTGCGGCAGGTAATACCCTCAATCATGTCGGCGAACTCCACATAACCGCCGATTTCGGAGATAACCGGAATGGCGAAGGGATCCCACTCAGCGATGAGAGTCTTGGCGGTGATATCCTCACCATCCTTCACGTGCAGTACAGCACCCATGGCGAGCTGGTAGGACTCCTGCTCCTTACCCTCGGCGTCGTAAATCTTCACGCTACCGTTCTTGCAGAGTACCACGTTGTTACCGTTCTCGTCAACGACGCAGCGGTCACGCAGGTTCTCGTCGTAAATCACGCGACCATCGGTCTTGGCGACATACTCGGGACGGCTGGTGGAGGCAGATGCCGTACCACCCACGTGGAACGTACGCATGGTCAGCTGAGTACCGGGCTCACCGATGGACTGTGCAGCAATGATACCCACAGCCTCACCCACCTTCACGCTCTTGCCGGTGGCCAGGTTCAGACCATAGCACTTGGCGCAGCAACCCTTGGTCAGGTCACAGGTAAGCACGGAGCGAACCTTCACCTTCTCGATACCGACGTTCTCGATGCGCTTGGCGGCCTCGTCGGTGATAATCTCGTTCTTGGCAACGATGATTTCGCGAGTGGTCGGATCGTAGATGTCATCGCAGGTCACGCGACCATAGATACGCATGGAGAGGCTGGCAATCTCATCATCACCGTCATAGATGGCGGTCATGGTGATACCGTTGTCGGTACCGCAGTCCTCATCGCGCACGATAACGTCCTGAGCCACGTCCACGAGCTTACGGGTCATGTAACCGGAGTCAGCGGTCTTAAGAGCGGTATCGGCTAGACCCTTACGGGCACCGTGGGTGGAAATGAAGTACTCAAGCACGCTCAGACCCTCACGGAAGTTGGAGGTAATGGGGCGCTCGATAATTTCACCACTCGGCTTAGCCATAAGACCACGCATACCGGAGAGCTGCTTAATCTGAGCCTTGTTACCACGAGCACCGGAGTCCACCATCATGAACAGCGGGTTGGCAACGGCGGAACCGTCGTTGTACTCCAGCTTGGTGTAGAGCTCCTTCTGGATGGCGTCGGTCGTGGAGGACCAGATGTTAACCACCTTCTCGTAGCGCTCGCCGTTGGTAATCAGACCTTCCTCATACTGCTCGGTCACCTTGGTCACCTCGTCGTATGCGGCGGAGATTAGCTCGTTCTTGTGCTCGGGCACCACCATGTCAACGATACCGATGGAGCAACCGGAGCGAGTAGCCTCCTTATAGCCCAGCGACTTCAGAGCGTCGAGGGTCTCCACGGTCTTGGCCTGACCACAGGTCTGGTAGCAGCGCCAGATGATTTCACCCAGCTGCTTCTTGCCGACGTTGCGGTTGATGTAACCGATTTCGTTGGGCCAGATTTCGTTGAAACGCACGCGACCGGCGGTGGTCACGATGGTCTTGCGACCCACGTTCTCCTGGTTGAAAGACAGGCGGTCGAACTCGCGACCGGTCTTGCCGTAGTCGGGGTTCTTCAGGCGAATCCACTCATGGTAACCAATCTTGCGGGCAGCGATAGCGAACTCCACTTCAGAGATGGACTCGAAGAGGGGCAGCAGGTGCTGGTTATCCTGGTTTTCCTTCACCTCCTTGGCACGGGTGTGAGTGAGGTAGTAGGAACCCAGAATGATATCCTGCGACGGGGTGCTGATGGGCTTACCGGAGGCCGGGGAGAAGATGTTGTTGGGAGCCAGCATAAGCAGGCGAGCCTCCAACTGAGCCTCCACGCTCAACGGTACGTGCACAGCCATCTGGTCACCGTCGAAGTCAGCGTTGTAACCGGTACATACGAGCGGGTGCAGACGAATAGCGCTACCCTCAATCAGCACAGGCTCGAAAGCCTGAATGGAAAGACGGTGCAGCGTAGGAGCACGGTTCAGGAACACGGGGTGCCCCTTGGTCACTTCCTCGAGGATATCCCACACGATGGACTCCTTGCGGTCAATCATCTTCTTGGCGGAGCGCACGGTGTGCACGTAGCCAAGCTCCTTCAGGCGGTGAATGATGAAGGGCTCGAACAGAGCAAGAGCCATCTTCTTAGGCAGACCGCACTGGTTCATGCGCAGGTTCGGACCGATCACAATCACGGAACGGCCGGAGTAGTCCACACGCTTACCAAGCAGGTTCTGACGGAAACGACCACTCTTACCCTTGAGCATGTCGGAGAGGGACTTGAGCGGGCGGTTGCCGGCGCCGGTCACGTGACGGCCATGACGACCGTTGTCGAACAGAGCGTCCACAGCCTCCTGCAGCATGCGCATTTCGTTGCGCTTAATCACCTCGGGGGTCTGCAGAGCGGCGAGCTCCTTCAGACGGTTGTTACGGTTGATAACGCGACGATAGAGGTCATTGAGGTCGGAGGTGGCAAAACGACCGCCGGGCAGCGGGACGAGCGGGCGCAGGTCCGGGGGAATCACAGGCAGAATAGTGAGCACCATCCACTCGGGGTGGCCGCCACTGTTCTTGAAGCCCTGAGCCAGCTGCAGGCGCTTGGCAATCTTGCGCTTGTTCTGCTTGGAGTTGGTCTTCTCCATTTCCTGGCGCAGCTCATCAATGAGAGCCACCAAATCCACCGTGGCAAGTAGGCGCTGAATAGCAGCAGCACCCATGCCAGCTTCGGGAGCATCGTCGCCGTAGTCGTCTACAAGCTCATCATACTGCTCTTCGGTGATAATCATGCCACGCTCGATGCCGTTGACACCGCGGGGATCTATCACGATGTAATCCTCGTAGTAGATGATGCGCTCCAAATCACGGGCGGTCAGGTCGAGCATGAGGCCGATGCGGCTGGGCATGCACTTGTAAAACCAGATGTGGGTGACAGGCACGGCCAGTTCGATGTGGCCCATGCGCTCACGGCGTACGCGGGCGCTGGTGACTTCCACACCGCAGCGGTCGCACTTCATGCCCTTGTTCTTGGCGCGCTTATAGCGGCCGCAGGAGCACTCCATATCACGAGTGGGGCCGAAAATACGCTCGCAGAAAAGGCCACCCTTCTCCGGCTTGAACGTGCGGTAATTAATAGTCTCAGGGTTCTTGACCTCGCCGCTGGACCAACGCAGGATATCCTCCGGGCTGGCAACGGTGATGCAAACCTGGTCGAAGTTTTTAGGCTTCTCGTTGTTAAGGTCAATGTAAGGCATATGAATAATATTTTGAAAGGTTGGGCCACCCGCGCCGAAGGCGGGTGGCGGTTACAGGTTTACATCT
>JAZSEM010000075.1:0-8604 GCA_045531695.1 Akkermansia sp. | reverse complement strand
GATGTCGAGCATCTCAAGGAAAGAAGCCTCATCCGGGATGTTCTTAGCCTTGTAGGTTTCAATGCGGCCCTGAGCCTGGGCATTCTCCTGGCGCCAGACCTTGAGCGTAAGATTGAGATTAGCCATAATTATATAATCTATCTTAAAGGGTTGGAATGAGTTTCTTTACTTGTAGGAACGGATGGCCAGGTGCACGGTGTCGAAGGTAAGCGGCTCCTTGTGCAGCACCGGCAGCTCGTCCGTGCCCTTGTATTCCCAGCAGGCAACGTAGGCGAAGTTCTCGTCATCTCGCTTGGCTTCACCATCGGCCAGCTGGTGCTCAAGACGGAAGTGGGCACCGCAGGATTCCTCGCGGTTCAGGGCGTCGTAGCAGAGCACCTCGGCAAAGTCGAGGAATGCAGCCACACGCCAGGCCTTCTCGAGCTCCTGGTTCACGCCTTCAGCGCTGCCCACCACCTTCACATTGGTCCAGAATTCCTCGCGGATGGCGGGAATCTTCTCAATGGCGTCCATGAGGGACTCCTTCGTGCGGCCCATGCCTACGTCCTCCCACACGAGCTTACCGAGCTCACGGTGGATTTCGTCGGGGGTCTTGGTGCCCTTCACATCCATCATCTTCTGAATGCGGGCCTTCACAGCCTCCTCTGCCTCGATGAACTCAGGAGCAGCGGTGGTGATGCTGCCGGGCTTCTGAGTGGTCAGGTAGGTCGGCAGGGTGGCGGGAATCACAAAGTAACCGTCGGACAGACCCTGCATGAGTGCGGAAGCACCCAGACGGTTGGCACCGTGGTCGGAGAAGTTGGCCTCGCCGAGTACGTGCAGACCGGGGATGGAGGACATGAGGTTGTAGTCCACCCACAGACCGCCCATGGTGTAGTGGGAGGCGGGATAAATCATCATCGGCTGCTCGTGGGGGTCAACGTCGGTAATCTCCTCGTACATCTCGAAGAGGTTGCCGTACTGGCCGTCAATCCACTCCTTGCCCATGCGGTCGATAGCGTCCTTGAAGTCAAGGAACACGCCACGGCCGGTGTTGGCTACGCCACGCTCGTCGTCGCAAGCCTCCTTAGCGGCACGGGAGGAAATATCACGGGGAGCCAGGTTACCGAAGGACGGGTACTTGCGCTCCAGGTAGTAGTCGCGATCGTTCTCGGCTACGTCGGAGGGCTTCATCTCGCCGCGACGAATCTTGGCAGCCACCTCACGGCTCTTGGGAACCCAGATACGGCCGTCGTTACGCAGAGACTCAGACATGAGGGTGAGCTTGCTCTGGTAATCGCCCTTCACGGGAATGCAGGTGGGGTGAATCTGAGTGAAGCAGGGGTTGGCGAAGTAGGCACCCTTCTTCCAACAGGCGCAGGCAGCACCTACGTTGCAGCCCATGGCGTTGGTGGAAAGGAAGAACACACGGCCGTAACCACCGGTAGCGAGCAGCACGGTATCGCCGGCGTAGCTCTTAATCTCACCGGTCACCATGTCGCGCACCACGATACCCTTGGCATGGCCGTCGACCACCACAAGGTCCATCATTTCGGTGCGGGGGTACATCTCGATGTGACCCTTGCCGATTTCCTTCTCCATAGCCTGGTAGCAACCCAGCAGCAGCTGCTGACCGGTCTGACCACGGCTGTAGAAGGTACGCTTAAGCTGAGAACCACCGAAGGAACGGTTGTCGAGCAGACCACCGTATTCGCGGCCGAAGGGAACGCCCTGAGCCACGCACTGGTTGATGATGTTGCAGCTCACCTCTGCCAGACGGTATACGTTGGCCTCACGAGCGCGGAAGTCACCACCCTTTACGGTATCGTAGAACAGACGGTATACGGAGTCACCGTCGTTCTGGTAGTTGTGAGCAGCATTCACACCACCCTGAGCGGCGATGGAGTGTGCACGGCGGGGGCTGTCCTGATAGCAGAAGCACTTCACATTGTAACCCAGCTCAGCCAGAGTAGCGGCGGCGGAACCACCGGCCAGACCGGTACCCACGATAAGCACGGTGTACTTACGGCGGTTGTTGGGGTTAATGAGCTTAGCCTCGCGCTTGTACTTGGTCCACTTCTCAGCGATGGGGCCGTCCGGAATGCAGGAATCCGGCATGTAATCACTTACGGGAAACTTAATTTCTTTCATAATTGAAGAGGAGTTTGTAAGGGGTTATTTGAGGATGCCGAGCATCACGCACACGGGAATGAGGATGAAACCACCGCAAACGGCAACACCGAAGAGCCAGGCCACGATGTTGTAGAGCGGGCGCACCTTGCGGGTAGCCAGACCCAGAGTCTGCAGTACGGACTGCAGGCCGTGGCGAACGTGCATGAACAAGCAGCAGATAGCCACGATGTAGAAGATAGAGCACCAGGGGTTCTGGAAGGCGTGCAGGATGTGCTGATAGCAATTAGCGGGATCGCCGTTGAAGGTCAGCTGCCACAGGTGGAACACAATGAAGCAGAGAATCATGATACCGGTAATCACCATGGTACGGGAAGAAAGGGTAGCCTTCAGCGTACCTTCCTTCTGGTAGTGAGTGCGGGCATTGTAGTTCTCATACTTGAGCACCAGGGTGAGCACAATGTGCACCAGAGCCACGGCCAGCAAGCCCAGACGAATGGACCAAAGCAGCCAGGCGGGCATGGAGTGCAGCCCCGTTGCGTAGTAGTCAATCCAGGAGCGGTCACCCGCAGCCACATCACCACCGAAAATGGTCATATTGCCGGCCAGGTGCCCCACCAGGAAGAGGAGGAGACACGATCCCGTAAGAGCCACAAGAATCTTGCGACCGATAGAGGACGTGACGAATTTGCATGCTGTCGTGATAATATCGTTCATAAGTGCAATAACGTCTTTGCGCCCTTTACTCTACTATAAACCGCAAGAAAAGGCAAGCACCAATCCGCATACACGCATTAAAAAATGCGTTCAGGCAGCAATAACAGGACGGCAAATATCGCCAAAAGCACAGAAAACACGGCATCTATGCCATTCGTATGGCGTACATAACATCCCCTGAGCGGCCCCCACTGCAGCAATGCCGACCACAAACACCAACCCAGCAATCCGGCCAATGTAAGAGCCACCATCAGCGCCGGGGCATACCATGACAGCTCAGCATGTGACTGTAAGGGGCCGGCACTGAGCGTAAGTATGAAGAGCATGC
Organism: Akkermansia sp.; assembly: GCA_045531695.1. Classification (GTDB taxonomy): domain Bacteria; phylum Verrucomicrobiota; class Verrucomicrobiia; order Verrucomicrobiales; family Akkermansiaceae; genus Akkermansia. Next base: position 5,450 of record JAZSEM010000075.1, on the reverse strand, counting down.
ACTTGGGGTTCAGTATATTGCAAAGGAACCCCTGCCACAGCAGCAGTCGACAGCTCTGCAAACCACTCTCTTTCTGCGACAAATCGACCTCCCCGCCCTTGCAACGGAAGGGAAAAATCATCCAGGCCAGGTACAACAGCCAAGCAGCCGCAGCCCACAGCATGTATTGGCTCCAGCTCTGACTCATAACCCAGGCACCGGCTGTGCAAGCCACCACTGCCTGTATGAAAAAGCCCAGGCTTATCCCCGCCCCCACCGACACGCCACGGCGGAATCCCTGTGCCAGCGCGGTACGGAATACAAAAAAAACATCAGGTCCCGGGCTAAGCTGAGAGAGCACCAATAACCCGCAAACCACCACCAGGCTCCATATTGCCTCCGCCATCACTTATTCCCCCGGGGTAAAATGAGCTAAGGGCATAACCGCATTGCCACCCAGACCGAACTTTCTCTCGCGTATACACGGGCTGAGCGCAGGTGAACTTTCGTATGCGCTGCGGAACATCTCCATCTTGGCATCAATATTATCGGCATGGTGAAGCACCAGTGCCTCGGGAGTTTTCGGCACAACAGGCGAGCCGTATTCCAGCACTCCATGGTGGGAGGCTATGAGGTGCAACAAGTGCATGCGCACCTGCTCAGAGGGGGGGCTCAACTCCTTCCACTCGGCCTTCTGCTCCGGGGTGTATATGCCTTTCCACAAGCTGTTGACAATCTCAATCCCCACGGAAATATGGCCGAGCAGCTCACCCATTTCCGTATATTCCACGCCAAATCCCTGCTCAGGGCAGCCGGTCTCCCACATCTTGCCACAATCGTGGAACAAGGCACCGGCCAGCACTAAATCCCGGTTTACCTGAGGGTAAGCCCCACAGATGGAGGCCGCAGCACGCATGACCCCGGCAGTGTGCTCCGCCAATCCGCCACGGCGGGCATGGTGCATGCCACGAGCCGCTGCCGCACGGCGAAAACGCCCTTCGTATGTCGTGGTGAGCGCACGGCAGAGTGCCGCCAAACGCGGATCTTTCATACCCTCAACAAAATCCAATATGCACTGCCAATCCGCGGCATGGCGAGCTACCAGCTCAGCGCCACCGCTCAGCAATGTCTCTTCCTCTTCTACATTCAGCGGGCGGAACTCCATCTGCGCAGCCTCCATTCCATATTGAGAGCTTTGCCAATCGGCTGTCACAGCCAGGGCAGCCCCCGGCTGCAGCGCACGGCAGCAGGCATTCCACGGGGCATTATCCCATACTTTCAGGGACATGCTGTCGGTGGCATCGGCAAAAAACAGCTCCATATACGGTTTACCGTTTTTTGTCGTTCTGTCGTTTTTCTGCGTCAATTGAGCAAATACAGTCCCCTGCACCGCACCCTCAGCTGCGGCACTTTTCAGCTGCAATATGGTATCGTAGTACACGGCTGCGATTATATCTCGGCACTTTTACCTTGTCAAGCGGCATCAATCGCAACAAGAAAGCTTGCAGTGCGAGTTGACTTATGCTAACCTTTAGTCATTCATGAATATGTGGTATAACATTCTGTTCGGGTTACCGATTGTAAGCGGCATACTAACCGCTCTGCCGGAGCCTGCAGATTTCAAACGTATTCTGAAGGAGGACCCGCCTGTAATAGTTGAGCTGAAAAAGGAAATCGAAGCTCTGAGGGCTGAACAGGGCTCTTCCCGCTACACGATTGAACTTATCCGACGGCTGGAAAAGGAGCGGAGAACAGCCGAGCTCGCATACGAAGACAAGCAGGAGGCTCTCATGATCCTACTGACAAAAGTCAGAAAAAGCGGTGATATCAATGCCACAGACAGCGATGGCCGCACCCTGCTCATGCTCGCGGCAGCCACCGGTCACAATGCCGCAACTGAACTGGTACTGAAGTACTCCCCCCTGCTTAATATGGCAGATGCAGATGACCTGACTGCCTGCGACTATGAACAGCTCAACAAAGGAACAATTCTGCAAAATGAATTAAAGATAAAATGGAGTCAGGCCGTTAGTACAGGTGATACCGATGCCGTACAAGAACTGCTGAATTGCGGAGCTGACCCCAATTGGGCGGTGCAGGACACAGCACCAATCGCACATGCAATCCGGCAAAAGAACACAACTCTGTTTGAGTTGCTGGTGACATACGGCGCCAGTGTAGAAACCCGATTGGAAAATGGCTACAAGCTTATAGAACATGCCGTTGTAACCCGCGACAACGACATTCTGGAATTACTGCTCAGACATGGCTGCTCACCGGAAAACCGCCTGTCAGACGGGCGCCCTATATTCGAGCACCTGATGGGGGACGATGCAGGTGAATGCCTGCTCACTTGGCTGAGCTATGTCAAAGAGGAACGTCCCGTCTATCTTTGCCGACTGGTGCGACTGGGCTCACCGGGAACAATTCAGACCGTATTCAACGTTCACAAGAACGAAATCAATACAGAAGACCAACATGGCAACATCCCCCTGCACGAAGCCGCTCGCCGGGGAGATGTCAGCATTTACCGAATTCTCATTTCGCAGGGGGCAGATGTTACGGCTCGTAACATGAAGCAGGAGACCACCCTCATGCACGCAGCTCTCAGCGGCAGCGCTGACATGCTCACCACCGTACTCAATACTCTGCCGCAGGAGGAGATTCAGGCAAAAGACGAAGCCGGGCACACCGCCCTGCACTACGCGCAACTGGCGCGAGATAAAAAAGCTCAGCAGGTATTAAACGCAGCCGGGCTCACCAAAAACTGAAAAACATGGCCATACACGTAAAACCCGTTTTCAGTGCACGACAGCAACTGCTGCGCAATCTCCGTCGCATGTTGGTGCTGGCGCTCTGCGTTACACTCTTCGCACTGATTAGCGGAGCCCTTACAATGTACCTGCAATATTTCCTCATTGAAAAAGACGGCGATACCACCTTCATCTACGTAGAGCCGGTGAAGGAGGACCCGTTCGCCCACCAACCTAAGCCCACCACGCCCGCACTTTCGGGTGGTGTGGAAGAGGCCGCCAAGTCTGCCACTATCACGCCCGAAATCATCGTCTCTACGACAGCGGATGATGACTTCTCCCTGCCGACTTCGACCTTTGATATGGCCGATGGTTTGAGTAGCGATGCCACCGGGCTTTTTGATTTCGGTCTGGGACTGAGTGGCGACGGAAGTGGAGCCGGCGAGGGTACAGGCACCGGGAGTGGCAAAGGCAGCGGAAGTGGGCAAGGTGGCGGTGGTAGTGGCAAAGGCTATAACGACGATATTCAGGTAGTGCTTGCGCTGGATGCCTCGGGCAGTATGGATGAACTCTTTACTGCTGTAGCCAACGCCATCAATGACGTGCTCACCACTCTGGGCAATGCTAAACTGAACGGCAAGAAAACAAAAGTCAATGTCGGCATCGTGGTCTACGGGCAAGGTAAAGATGATGGCAAACCGTTCATTCTCTCCCGTTTTACCACCAAGGTGAACAAACTGGCTGCAGAAATCAGCAAAACAGTTTGCGACGGCTCAGAAGAACACTGCGGAGCCGCCATTCAGCTGGCTGTTCAGCGCTTTCCCTGGAACATGCGAGAGCGAGATGACATGCTGAAGGTCATCTTCATTTGCGGCAACGAACCCTTCAATATGGGTAAAGTTGATTACCGTACAGCTATAGCTCAGGCAAAAGCCGGCAACATTATCGTCAATACCGTACATTGTGGCGACTACGAGGACGAAGAGTGGCAACAGGCCGCACTGCTGGGCAATGGTCAGGGGCTTACCTACAATTTCACCACCAAAGCCATGACTCAAAAGGATGCGGATAAACAGCGACGCAGTGCTCTGACTGAGCTCAGCCGCATTCCCCTGCTCCCCATCGGCTCTCCGTCAGAGCAAAAAGAACGCCTCAAACTGCACAAACAGCCCTCTGCCCCTCCCGCCAATGCCAAAGCTCTCGCCAAGTGGATTTCAACCAACCGCGAACTGATACTCGATGGCTTTGAATGGGACGCCGCAGAACTCTGCCGTCGCACCGGTATAGACAATTTCTCACTCGCTCACATCGGTGGTCGGGGCAACCTTCCACTAAGTCTACGCGGAAAATCCGACATTGAGGCACTGCAGAGCATTCGTACTGCTGCCAAAGCCCGCGCTTATCAGCTTGCCCGCTACAAGGAATGCACCAACGAATTTGCCGAACAAATTCTGGAAACCCTGCAAGAGCAGGCTCACAGCAAAGGTATTATCATCGAACTCTGATTTTCCCCTCACCATGCCGGTCATCCTCATCACAGACAGCTCGGGTAATATTCACAAATACCGGCTCGAATCTGCCCCCGATACCCCTTACACCCTCGGGCGCTCAGAGGGCTGCGACATCTCCCTGCCGGAAGAGAGGCACATCTCCCGCCTGCACTGCTATCTGACCGTTGTTGGTGACACGGTGAACCTACAGGACAACAACTCCGGCAATGGTATTTATGACGGAGAGCAGCGCATCACCTCCGTTCAAATGGTACCGGGGCATGAATATCGTCTGGCCAATTGCAGTATTGTGCTGCGCCCGGAACCCACCGCACAGCCCATCATCCCCAAACCGGCGCCACAAGCGCCCCGCCGGAAAAAAAGCGCCCCACGTCTTCACTCCACACCCGGCACGGAGTTAGGCTTACCATGTGATTTTGCGTTGCAGTTGCGCCTGCTTACGCCCACTCACCCCCTGCCCATCGGCACAAACCTGCACTTTGGAGTAAAGGCGGATTGTGCCTGCTACGTCTGCCTGCTGCAATACGACTGCACCGGCACTCCCACCCTGCTGGTACCCGGTTGCGCGGGGGATGACGTCAGGCTCTTTGCGAACACCGAAGCCCAATTCCCGCGAGCTCTGCACAACGAATACAATCTGGTGGTCGAGCCACCTGTGGGGCACGAAATTGTGATTGCACTGGCCTGCACCCACAACCAAGCGTTCGAGAAAATATGGGCTCGGCTCCTCCGCACGCACACATCCCCGCTTACCCCGGGGGAACTGGAGCAAGCATTCATTGCCGCCTGCACCGGTGGCAAATCACAATGGAGCTCAGCTGTGCTGCACCTGCAGACCTGCCGAAAATAAGACCAGGGTATTATCACCAAGGCGTCAGCCTTGGTCTTCACCCTGCGCGCAGCGCAGTCTTCACCACCGTGCGCAGCACGGTTCTTCACCGCGGGCTTTAGCCCGCTTTTCACCCGGCCGAAGGCCGTTAAAAAGCATTTATCCCTAGCGAGCGAAGGAGCCTGCCTCGGCGTCCCGGGTGGGCGTATCATCGAGAAGCCCCCAGGCGAAGCCGAAGACGGGAGCCATACTTTAAAACCCGCGCTTGCGCGGGTGACATATGAGAGCATGGGGCGTAAGCCCCATGTCAACCGATAAAAAATATGAGAACCCACACTTGTGTGGGTGGCATAAACCGTTGATACAAAATGGTGCCAT
>JAZSEM010000048.1:0-5553 GCA_045531695.1 Akkermansia sp. | reverse complement strand
CGAGCCATGGGAAAGGAGTGGTTCAGGAAACAGGGGTTAGTCTCATTGCAGAGCGTAGTCTGTAAAGGTTAGGAAACCGCCGTATGCCATAAAAGGCACGTACGGTGGTGTGTGAGGGGGCGAAAGCCCCCTACACGATTCAATCTGCATTGACAGCGCGTAGGTTGTGTGTTAGTATGCCATTATGTCCATCACGATTGCACATGACCCTATCGGCATGCTGACTGCCTTATTCGGTGGCGTGCTGATGGTCTGGTTTGGCCTGCCGCTGCTGTATTCCGTGCTGGCAGGGCTCAGTTTCATGCTGGCGGGGATTGGTGCCGGGGTGGCGTGGTGGCGCCGCTTGCTTGCACCGGGACTCTGTGCGGTGAACAGCTTTGTACTGGTGGGGCTGAGCATGCTGCTGCTTTTCTTTGCGGTTGGCGAGGGGGCTACGCCCGTTTGGGTGAGTGCCGCTTATTATCTGGTGGCCCTACTGTTGCTGCTGCAGCCTGTTGTTATCGGTCGCAAATTGCTGCATTTCAGTTGGTGGCGGGTTGCGTGTGCAGGTGTTCTGGTGCCGCTGTTGCATGTGGTGCTGGCCATTGCCTGCGGCGCAGGTCTGCTGGCCTTGCTTGGTAACTCGGAGCAACGTATCCATGAACAGCAATCGACGGTCACGGAGCCGGTCGAGACTCCGCCTGCGCCCGAGCTGCCTGCAGATGGGGCAGCTGACACGCTCTGATTTTGTGCTATCCTGTCAGGCAAATGTCTTGACAGTCGGGGCAAAAAGTACATAATAAAACCAAGTTTACTACGCACTTTTTTATTCCCGAGCAGACATGAGTGATCCCGACAGTGAGTTTTTTCAGCGTTGGATGACGCTGTGGAAGAAGATAGACGCCGTATTCAATGCAGAGCTGCACCGCGCCGGCATATCCTACAGCGAGTATCTGCTGCTGGAGAGCCTGCAGGCTGCCCCGCAGGGTATGGAGCCCTCGGCCCTGGCAGATGCCCGTGACATGAGCCGCCAGCACGTCAACCTGCTGTTGCGCCAGCTGGAGGGTGCTGAGCTTGTCACCCGCACCGGGGCCACGGTGGACAAGCGCCGCCGCATCATTGCTCTTTCGCCGCTGGGAGAAGAGAAACTCAACACCATCAAGGCCAACTGGCTGCGCATGGACAAAGCCGGTTGGGCCTCATTTGCCTCTTACGAGCGCGGTCGCATTCTTTCCCTGCTCGAGCATTACTACGACACACTGGCCTCAGAATAAGGCCGACATCCTGTAGTTGCCGGCGCGGCGGGCATAGTCGCAGGCATTCAGCTTGTAGCAATCATGCCGGTACGCGTCGGCGCCATAGGCCAACAGCAGGTGCCCGACCTTCCAACGCCCGGCTCGGGCCGCCAGCATGAGCGGTGTGGCCCCTGAGCGCGCCGTGGCATCGATTTCAGCCCCGCGCTCGATGAGGATGACCGCCACATCGTACAACCCCTGTGTAGCGGCATGGTGCAGGGCAGTATAGCCGCGCTTGTCGGTAGCATGCAGGTCTGCAGTGCGTGCCCATGCCGTGTAATCGGTGCTTTGTTTTGACGGTGGTTCCGGCGGGGCAATGTACCACTTGTACCAATGTTCCTCCGAGATTCCGGTGCGGGTTCTGCTCTGAGCTATTTCGTAGTTCAGGTCTTCCATTTCACACACAGATCTTCCATCGGCACCGGGGATATGTGGGTCGCAGCCGATGTTGAGCAGAAAGTGAGTGTTTTTGTAAGAATGGCGGACAGCCAGATGCAGGGGAGTATCCCCCGCTGCATCGCGGGCATTAAGCGGTATGGGACTGTGCGCGTGTATGAGTTTCAGTACAGCCGTTAAACCGCGACAACATGCCAGCCGGAAGGGGGAATCTCCCTCCGCATCGCTGCAATAGGCATCTGCCCCCGCTGCCAGCAGAGCTCGGGCGGATTCGGTGTGCGCCTCGTCGCGGTAATGGCTCCCCAGCCCGTAGCGGCAGAGGTGGTGAAAGGCCGTTCGCCCTTGTTTATCAGTAGCAGTGACATCTGCTCCATGGCTCAGCAGAAGCGGTATGACCGCGTGGGCACCGGCCCGTGCAGCTACCATAAGCGGGCTGAGCCCGTTCGGAAAGGAGTCGTTCACCCCGGCTCCCTCTGCCAGCAGTTTGAGCACCGCATCGGCCTCATTATGGCAGATGGCGGCAAAAAGTTCATCCTGAATCGTTGCTTCGTTCATAACCCTTCAAGTTAGCATATCACCGGTTGAAGGACAAGCGAAAACGCCGTCATGATGTTGATTTTAATTCTCGCCTGCGGCATAGCCCGCGAGGAGAAGACGGGGAAAGGATAGAAAAGTTACAAATTGCGATAGACAAATTGTTGAGCTAGGCGGCAGAGCCGCAATCAGCGTGGCTTAAGCTGCCGTTCACGTCCGCGCCTTAAAGCGCGGGCGGCGGTAAGTGTGATTCCGGCTTCGCTTATCACAGGCGAAAGCCTGCATTCTCCTACATTGTAGATTGTAAATGGTAGATTGTAGATTCTTGGAGTATGTCGGCCTGCGAGCTCGCGAGTCGTACATTTAGCCCACACAGCGCGGGGATGACGGCCGAGGCTGTGGCCTATGGGATAGGGGAATATGTGGGCAGAGATCTGCAACCATACCGAACCAAGCATTAATCCCGGTATTGGATAGCTCCACGCCCCTGCAGAAGACATGACAACACAAACAAGCCACACCCGACGAATCGGATGCGGCTTGTTCGTATGTAATTCGCACTGCAGGCTTATTAGCGGGAGTAGAACTCCACGATAAGCTGCACGTTCACGATGGGAGCAATCTCCTCCATGGAGGGGATGCGGGCCACCTTAGCGGAAAGCTTGGCGGCGTCAACCTCGAGCCAATCGGGGGTCACAGCGCTGGCGGTGAGCTCCATGGCGCGGCCGGCGAGGGCCTGGGAGCGAGCCTTGGCGGCAACGGCGATAACGTCGCCGGGCTTGCAGCTGTAGGAGGCGATATTCACCTTCTTGCCGTTCACGGTTACGTGACCGTGGGACACCATCTGACGGGCAGCGGCGCGGGTATTGGCAAAGTTAAGGCGATAGATGATGTTGTCGAGACGGAGCTCCAGCAGCTGAAGGAGAATCTCACCGGTCACACCGGAGCGACGGGAGGCTTCCTCATAGTACTTGCGGAACTGGCCTTCAAGCACGCCGTACATGAAGCGGAGCTTCTGCTTTTCAGCGAGCATGATACCGTAGTCGGACTTCTTCTTGCGGCCGGCGCGTGCACCGTGCTGACCCGGAGGGAAGGGACGGCGGGCAAAAGCCTTGCTGGCACCGAAGAGCTCAACACCGAAACGACGGCTGATCTTGGCGGTAGGACCTGTGTAACGAGCCATAATCTTGTGTAATCTTTCTTCTGGGTTAGTAATCTATTAGGCGCGACGAGCCTTGGGAGGACGGCAGCCGTTGTGGGGGATGGGAGTCACATCAGCGATGGAGGAAATCTCCAGACCCATGGTCTGCACGGCACGAACAGCGGACTCACGACCGGAACCCGGGCCCTTCACACGAACCTCGACCTCCTTGAGGCCGTGGCCCATGGCCTGACGGCAGGCGTCCTGGCATACAACCTGACCGGCATAAGCGGTGCTCTTGCGGCTGCCCTTGAAGTTGAGCTTGCCGGCGGAGGACCAGCCAATCACGTTACCCTTGAGGTCGGTTACGCTCACGACAGTGTTGTTGAAGGTGGAGGAGATGTGCACGATACCCGTGGTCACATTCTTGCTGCCCTTGGCCTTCAGGATCTTTACCTTATCTTCATCGTCCACGAGGCCGAGCTCGGCGAAGATATCGCGACGACCCTCGGGCTTCTTCTGCTCAGCGGCAGGGGCGGGAGCCTCTGCAACGGGGGCGGCAGTCTCTACTACTTCCTGGATGGTTTCTTCAGCCATTTTCAGTATCTTGTATTTGAGGGGTTATTTCTTGTTGGCGCCGACAGTCTTCTTGCGGCCCTTGCGGGTACGGGCATTGGTGCGAGTGCGCTGACCGCGAACGGGCAGACCCTTGCGGTGACGAATGCCGCGCAGGCAGTTAATGCTGGTCAGACGCTTCAGTGCCATCTGCTTCTCACGGCGCAGGTCACCCTCGATGAGGATGTTGTTGCTGGTGATAGCCTGTACGATCTTGGTCAGCTGAGCGTCAGAAAGCGTACCTGTGCGAAGGTCGGGGGAGATACCGGCCTGCTCAAGCACCTTCTTGGCGGTGGAGGGCCCGATGCCGTAGATGTAGCAAAGGGAGGCCTCAACGCGCTTCTCATTGGGTATTTCGATACCGAAAAGACGAGCCATATTGCTTGTGTGTGTTTGTTCGTTATGTGGTGCGCTGCATACACTGCGGCGCAATTTCGTGCGCCAACTATACCCCCTTTCTCATAATTTGCAAGCAAAATTTCATAAAAAATTATTTCTTTGGAGAATTTTGGGATTTTGCTCCCATTTTATCCTTCCTGTCCGCCACAAAAATTGCGCCAATCCCCCAAAAAAGCCCTTACCCGCGCCTTAAGCGCGGGGGCAGTAACCGTAGCCGGGCATAGCACTCGCGGCGCAGCCGCCAAGCTCAACATTCAACATTCAACATTCAACATTCAACATTCAACATTCAACATTCAACATTCAACATTCAACATTCAACATTCAACATTCAACATTAAACATTAAATCCCTTTGGGCATGGTGTGCAGCTTGGGAGCAGCCTTAAGGGCAGCGGGTGGCGGATTAAAGGAGGGCATGATGGTCGGCGTGTAGGTGCTGACTGTCTTTATCTTCTCCATGGGAATGGTGATTTCATTCTCCTCGATATAACGGGCCTTGGGGTCATTCTCCGTCCACAGCAGGGCGCGCCACCAGCTGGTCTGGGTCTGAACATTAGCCGAGGCCACCTGATACCCCTGCTTTTCCACCACGATACCGAGGTCCTTGTCCTGCTTAATCTCCGTGGTCACCGGGGTGGTACCCTCTATGCGCTTACCGTTGATGTGCACGGTAGCGCCATCGCATGGGGTGGTACGAATGGTGAATTCCTTGGTACCTGCGCAGGAGGCAAGCAGAGCGCAGCAGAGCCCGATGATAAGAGACTTGGTATACATATTGTCAGCAGCATACACTGCCCTGCGAGCCAGAGCAAGCATAAAGCACGGCATTGACTTAATAAATGACGACGCGTTGGCACAATCCGAGGGCCAAGCCTATTTTGACGACTGAATTCGCGTTTGATGGAAAGTATAGACAAGTCAATTAAGATTGGCTCCCTATCCCCAAGGCGTCAGCCTTGGTCTTCACCATGCGCGCAGCGCATTCTTCACCACCGTGCGCAGCCGGTTCTTCACCGCGGGCTTCAGCCCTCTTTTCACCCGGCCGAAGGCCGTTAAAAAGATATTTATCCCTAGCGAGCGAAGGCGCCCGCCCCGGCGAAGGCGTAGCCGAAGACGGGAACCGTACTTTGAGCCCGCGTCAGCGAGCGACAGAACAATAGCCCGGCGGCTGAGCCACGTAGCGGCGAAGCCC
>JAZSEM010000022.1:0-9190 GCA_045531695.1 Akkermansia sp. | reverse complement strand
ATAAATAACCTCATGCGCTTGTAACTCGCTTTTCCGTCGCCCCGCACTTCTGCGGGGCTTTGATTATTTTTTCTCTTTACCCAGAGCTGCGCGAGCTTCCGCTCGCTTGCACTGGGCTAATGCTCTGCCGCCCGCACAAGTGCGAGCTTATTAAATTCCGCTCACCTTCGGTTCGCCATACACCCCTACAAATTGCTCTTTGTCGAGTTTTTTCGAGATATTTCTCCCAACTCAACAGCGCTGCGAGCCAATCGTGGCGCTTATTTTTTTAGAGCGGTTGGCGCTCCTTATCGGCCTCCTTACCCTCCAGGTACTTCACATAGCGGGATACCCCTGCCCCGTAACGTGACGACAGGCGGTAATCCGGCTCGGAGTCCAGCAATCGGTTGCAACTGCGGTGCAACAGGAACAGCTGAATAAGCCCCCACAATGCAGCACCAATGGCACCCAGAGAAATCAGGTAGGGAGTGGCACCACCGGCCTTGAACCAGGCTTTCACCTCGTCCTTCCAAGATACCTTAACCTCCTTGGGCTTGGGTTTAAGCTCCAACTCAATCAATTTTGCACCACCGGCAGATTCCGGGGTGAGAGGGGTAAAAGACTCCGACACCGGGGTCAGAATGCCGTGCAGGCAACGAATACCGGCCAACAAGCCATCGGCACCGCCACCGGCAGTCATCACCTTACGGCGCACCTGCTCCAGCCAATCGCGCACTTGGTGATCCTCGGGCTCAATTTCCTTGTAGCCCAATTCAACGGCGGGCGGTTCCCCCAGCGCATATTGCAGCACAACGGCATACTGCCCGGGCTGCGCGATATGTGGTACCAGATTGGCCGCGGCAATCTCACGCGGCACCTCCTGCCCGTTTTTGAAAACCGACACGTAAATATGGAAGCGCGAGTGGGCATTCAGCTCGCGGAGCACGTGCATGACGTCGGCTCGCTCCACCTCGGTGAGCAGCTGCTGCGGGTCACGCAGTACCGAACCGCGGGAATCGAGGTAGTACTTGCAGTAGCGCCCCGGCACGCGGGTATCGCTCTCGGCATCCTCACTTGTGTCGCGACGGGGTATCTTGTTCCTTTCCGGCTTGGGTTCCGTTTTTTTCTGCACACCGCCGGGCATGAGCACGTTGTAGCACTCAGGCAGACGACCGGACATCAGGTTGGTGTAGTCGTCCGATGCCCAACGAGGCTCGGTATTGTATGCAGCAGGTGCACCGGGCACAACAGGGGGAGCCGGCGGTGGGGCGGGAGTTTGTGCCGGGGCTTCAGCCACAGGGGGCTGTTCCGGGGCCTGTTCCTGAGCCTGAGCCGATGTTCCGGTGGCCACAAGAGCACTCATACCGGCGCCCAGCAGCCAGGGGAGGCCGTTCATACGGCGACGAGCGGCGTTTCGAATCGTTTTATTCACCCTGCGGCTGCTCACGGCCAACTGCAGAGCGGCATCCTTCATCACCATTTTGAGGGCCGTCACAAACTCGCGTTCACGGAACTGCAAACGCGCCCCCACTATGCAGGAGGTAATGCGGTCGGGGTTGACGTAGGGGTCGAGCATATAACCCCAGGAAAAACAGGCAATCTCGAGCTGAACATCGAGCACGAGAATGAGCATCCACTCCTGACGGGTAGGCGGCGGGGTGGGCAGGCAGATATCGCGCAGCCAACCGGCAAAGCCCTGACAGGCGCGAGCTACCCAACCGGGTTCTTCCTCCACTTCCGCTACAGGGCGGACTTCGCCGGGGCGACGCTCACGCAGTTCGGCTTCCTCAATAGTGCGCATCTGCTCACGCTTGCCGAATGACGGGTGGTGTATGCGGGCGTGATTGAGTATCCAGTGCGCATGGGGACGGAACTCTTTCAGGTTACCGTGGTCAGTGATATAAATACACAGAGCAACCGGGGGGATATGACGCTCCAGATTGGCCAAAGCACGCATCAATTCCATGCGCTCACTGTGAGTCAGTGCACCGGCCTCATCCACCACTCGGGTAAACTCTACATCATTGCTGCCGAACACATTGTCCGCCCTCTTCATGCTATAACCGCACGGGGGACATTGACTCTCAGCCCCCATGTGGATGGAGGCATTGCATTTCGGACATATCGGCATGCACCTTTTATATCTGTTTTCCGTCGCGCTGTGAAGTTAAATGCATGTCATTCTGCTTTCCCCGGCTCCGGCAGCAGGGGGAAGGTGCCGTCCTGCATCATGCGCACAGCCTGCACCCACGGGATGTCGTTGATATAGACCTGCCGCACCATCAGACCGCCATGCTCACGGCACGCAAACTCCACCGTGGTGCGTAAGCGATGCAGCGGATACGGGTCTTTATCCCGCTGCCGGAATCGACCGAGCTCGCCCATTTTCTCCGGCACGTAAAAGCGGAAACTGTACCAATTGCGCTCCATATTTCGTGGCAGCAGCGTCAGCTCAAGCTCGTAGTAGGGCGGCTCTTTCTCAACCCCATCGTCCCCCTGCTCCTCACTCCTCAGATTGACCCCGGCGCTCATGTACGTGCGCACTTCGCCGGGTTGAGCGACATCCCCGCTACTGCCCAGCTTCACCACGCGGGCAAGCTTGGCTTTTCCGTCCTTACCGGTCGTCCAGAATCCCACCAACCGGTCTTCTATGGAGGAATACCACCGACTGAGATTGATGTGTATGGACTCGGGATTTGAAGCAGCGCGCCCCGGGAACAGCACGGCTGTATCCTCAATATTCCACTTTATCTGCGTATCGTCCCAATGGAAAAGGTCACGGAAAAGCGAGTCTGTCAGCCGATAGGTAAACTCGCAGTCAAAGCTGACATAGTCACCGCGGAAGAAATCGCGGGGGTCAAAGGCATCGCACTCCACCAGCAGGGTGGGAGCCGTGGCCAATTCGACCTCGCGGGCGTGGTAATTGTAGCCCAGCCACCCCAGCTGAGCACCCACCATCACAAAAAGAGCAATAAGAGAAAGGCGTTTTTTCATGGTATCAGAGAGTAGAGGATTGAGCTTCTTTCACGGATTTCACCAAATGGCGGCGCCCCTTTTCGAGCAACCAGCCCAGCCCCAGCAGCAAAAGCCCGGTCACAACCAGCACAAGCCCCGAGAAGGTGTAACTGTCGAGCACATCGGCCACCAGAGCAATAGCAGCGTAGACCATCATGAGCGAGCCGATGTTAATCCAACTCAGGCGCAAGGCTCGCCAGCCGCTGTATATCATGAGCAGAGCCAGCAGCATGTAAATGACAACACCGGACAACCGCCCTGCCCACTCAGGCAGCAGGGCATCGTAGTGGCAGCCGTTAATCGAGAACCCTTGCGTCATTTCCCGCAGACACGATACGCCCAGAACGCCCGGCAGACACAGGCTGAGCACCAGCGCCAGCCCGCACCAGGGCAGCCAACTTGTTCCGCGCGGTTTCAGGCACAGCAGCAACACGGGCATCGCCGCCAACTCGGCCCACAGGACGGTATTCATCTCGGGGAAATTACCGGGAATGTACATCATGCTCTGCGCAGCACTCACCCCCACAATCAGCAATACCGGGGCCAGCCAACTGTAGCCTGACCAACGCACCCCGGCCACACGCCAGCGCTCGGCCAGTCCCCACCACAGCCCGAGCAGCAAGGGCAAAGCACCTAACAGGTACTCGTCCCAGGGCAATTTCGGCCAAATTGCGGGCAGGCACATGGGGCTTTCATTCGTTACCATCAGCAGCACGCACTGTACAAAGGAGCAAATCACCACAGCCCATATCAGCAGGCGCTGGCGGCAGATGAAGGGCAGCAGCACAATACCGGCAAAGAACAGAGTGAAGCCCTCCACAAAGGGATTCTGCAGCTGGAAAATCTGCCCGTAGAGGGCTATGCTGCCCAGCCACATGCCGGCCCCGCAGAAGCCCAATACCTCGGCCACGATGGGCCGCCGCTCCCGCTGCCACGCCCAGCCCAGCCAGCACAGCAACAGCAGGGCCATGGAACAGCCCATTTTCACGATAGGCGGTATATCCTCCCAGTTGGCGGATATCAACATGATGATACCGGCCACAATCAACCCGCCGGCCAGCGCACACAGGCAAACGAGCAGCCAGCGCCACCCCCGCCCGTCATTCAGGCGAAAATGCTCGGTAATAGCAGTTGCCTGTTCGGGACTGATGAGCCCGGCAGACAGCATAGTCTCGACGTCTTTTCGTTTCATGGGAAATCTCCGTTCAGTTGTAGGGCATACAAAAGCCCGCAGGCTCATAAGTACTATGCCATTATGAGCCTGCGAGCACAGAATTGCAAGAAAAAAATCCGGCTGCGTACAATCAGAACCGTATTCTGTAACCGACGGTGGCATTGAACTCGCTCTCGTGGGAGCGCAGGAGCACCGAACCGTCGAGGAACATGGTGCCGCTCTCGGCGCCGATGGGTACAGCCAGCCCCATGCCCAGCTCAGCACCGAAGGCACCGGGTTGAGCGCTCCGCACACGTGCGTGGCCACGGCCGTTCACCAGCGCCACATCGGCATGTCCACGGCGATCACCGATATCCATGCCCATCAATGCGCGGAACTCAAACACGGAGCTGCGGTTAAAGATATTCTCGCCGAATTCCGACTGCAGGCGCGCACCCAGACTTATGCGCAGGGCATCCATGCTCTGCGGGTCCACATGCAGGGCGGCATCGCTCCCGCGCTCGGTGTAGCCACTCAGGGAGCTGTGGCGGTAGCTGATGTTGAGCAGGGGTTGCAGGGTAAACGACGGGTCACTGCTGTCGGGTTGCCAGTTGTAGGCCAGCTCGTACATCAACCCGAAGGAGTTCCCGGAAGTCGAGCCCTCGGTGCTGTACTGCATCCCCCCGACCTGCACACGGCGGTCAGGGTCGGCATTCACCCAACCGAAGGTGGCAATGAAGCTGTGCACCCAGGGGCGGTCCTGATAGCGGGCAAAGGCGCTCAGGTACCAGCTGCTCACATCGCAGTCCAGTTCATCGGGCGAGTCGCTGCTCAAATCCCCATACAGCCCGGTGACAGCCAGACCGGCCGTGAATGCCGGGTTGAAGTCCACATCCATGCCCACTGTACCGCCCCAGCGATTGAACTTGTAGCCGGGTGAATCGCCTGCGGCAGAAAGGTGGCGATAGTCGCCCTCCGCCTGCACCCAGAAGTTGCAGTAGGGCATGTTTTCATTCACCACGCAAGGGTTCACCCCCATGGATGCCGTTCGGTTACGGATGCTGCGCAGCTGCCGCTCGACGTCCTCTGACAGAGCAGCCCCCATCACCGCGAGCGACGAACCCGCCACGGCTGCCAAAGCACGACCGGCGGCAGCCCCCTGCCCGCTTGCAATGAGCTGCTGCAACTCGGCATAAGCACGCGACAAATCGCCGTGCTCGGTGGGTTCGGCATTCCACATCAACTGCGCACCGGCTGCCGAGTTCGGCGAGTCGGCAGCAGACAGCAGCATGTTCTGCGGGCTGCGCTCGGCATGCAGCACGATATTGCCGCCGGCCACATACAGATAACTGCGGCCGGGCAACAACTGCGCAAAGGAAAGCCCGCTCAGACGGAGCTCCACATCGCCCTGCACATCGCTTGCCCCCACAGAACCGAGCACATACTCACCACTGCGCAGCAGGCGGGCACCGGCGGACACCAGTTGCACGCGGCTCGTCCCGGGCTGTACAGTCAAACCCTGCAGGGTCAGGCTGTGGTTCATCGGTACATCTGTATCCAGCACCAGTTCATTGATAGAACCTGCGGCCATTGTCAGGGTTCCGAGCGTAAGGTTTCCTCTTGCCGTAATATCGGCCCGCACCTGCCCCTGATTGACAACATTCCAGGCGGAGCCCTCGCTCGTCACGTTGTCCAGCAGCAAAGAACCACCGCTCGCAATGGAAACCGTCCCGCTGCCACGGCTGTTCTGTACCACCAGCGAACTACCGTTGCCGAGCCGGAGAAGCCCCGCCGAGAGCTGCAGTGTCGTCACCGTATTATCAGCGCCATTCAGGCTGAGGGTGCCGTCCTGTACCCCCAGCACTTCGGCACTGAGATTTCCTGCCACCACCAGCTCGCCTGCCCCGCTTTTCAACAGCTCGGTTCCGGAACCGGCAGTAATATTCCCCTGCATCACCGTACGCTCGGGGAGACTCGGATAGGAGGCGTCCCCTGTATCATCCACCGCGCGATTGGACAGCAGCACAGTCACGGTACCGCTGCCACTGCTGTTCTGCACCGTCAGCGAGCTGTCCGCAGCGCCCATCAGGTTATTCACCACGGCGCGTGTGCCGGCATCGACATCCCCGGGCAGGTTGATGGTGAGCTGCTGCCCCACATCGATGACCACACCGGCATAGAGCCCGAGCGTGGGGTAAGTCGTCACTTCGTGCGGGTCGGTCGTACTCGCATCTGCCGTGACAAAATAAATCCCCTCGCTTGTACCATTCACCAACAGGCTGCCGTCCGCCGTCCCCACAGCTCGCAGTCCGTAGGTTTTCAGCAGCTCGTTGATGGAAAGCTGCGACGGGTTCGAGCAGTTAAGTTCGCCGTCCACCAGAGTGAGGTAGCTGGTGACATCGCCCTGATTGCGGTGCTCCAGCAGCAGGTCCATGAGCCCCTCGGAACTTAGGTCAATGGTGACATTCTGCGCGCCGTCCAGCGCCAGATTCGCAGGCGTGGCGTTCAGTCCGGTGATGAGGGGTGTTCCGGCAGCATTGGCCCCGATATTGTCGGTACTGAGGGCCAGATTGAGTACAGTACCGCTGTCGGTACCGGCGGTGATAGTACCCTGCACCCCGGACAGCGAAGTACCGGCGGCCATGCTCAGGCTCTGCAGTGCCGGGGCAGGAACCCCGCCGTTCAGCGCCAGACTACCGCCCTGCACCGTGATATCGGTGAAGGCCGAATGGGCGGCAAGGCTCAGGCCACCCTGCCCGCTCTTGGTCAGCGAGCTGCTGTCCGATGTGAGCGAGCTGAGAGCTACGCTGGTGGCATCGGCCACCTGCACGGTATCAAAATCCACGAAACTCACCCCGGCCACATTATTGTAACTGCCGGGGGTAAATACCAATGTCCTCGTCCCGCTCACGGTCGAGCTGACAGACGCACCGCCGTAGCCACCCGATATCGTCACGCCATCGGACACAGCAAGCGCCGGCGCCAGGGTCACGGTCGTGGCAGCCGTCTGCATGGAGGTGCTGCCATCCTGCTGCCCCGCAGCATAGACATTTCCCTGCAGGGTACCGCTGAGCAGGCTGATATCAATGGCACCCTGAGCAATGACAGCATCGGCCCGATTGCGCTGAGTGTAGCTACCGCCCACCACATCGATCACTGTCGCCCCATTCAGGGTGATACTCACGTCACCCAGTGTGGCATTCACTGCGGCCGAAGCCGTACCATTGATGCTATAGCCACCCGTCAGCGGGCTGTTGAGCACGGCATTCCCCGACAGGTCAATACTGATTTGGCCTGCGGTCATGGTGCAATCGCCGGTGGTGATGTAAGTGGCGCCCAGCACTTCGCTGTTGAAGGTTCCGCCGGTGAGTGACAGATTGATATCGCCGTGGTTGGTCGTGGTGCCACTCACATCTGTCCACGAGCCGCCCACTACGCGGTTATGGAAAATACCGCCCGATATGCTGAGAATCGTACTGCCCTCAATCGTGCCGCTCCCGGAGTTCACCCACATACCGCCCACCACACGCGCACTCGAACTGCAGCTGCCCAGATTGACGCGCACATGGGTGTCGCCCGTTATCAGTTGCGAATTGGCAGAGGAACCGCTGAACCCACCACCCACGATATGCTTGCTGAAGTCGGCTGCAGGCCCGCTGTAGTCCGACAGGTCAACGGTGACATAGGTGCTGCCGTTCAGGGTCTGAGTTTTGCGGGTATTGGTAGCCCAGCCAAAACCACCCATCACCATATTGGGCGGCAGTTGATTGATAGCCGGGCCGCTGCTATTACTGAGGGGAACATAGACGTACACGTGGGTGTCGCCGTTAAACTCGCTATTGCGGTCATGAGCCACCACCGTGGCACCCACAATGGCTCCGGTCACGTTGCCGCTCATCACGCTGATGTAGGAATCGCCCGTGAACGCGGCACTCAGACCATCCTTAAAATTACCGCCCATGATGTTGGCAACCGTTGCGCCATCCACCATAATATGGGAATCGCCCGTGAAATTGAACACAGCGCCGCCGCTCCAGTTGTCGGCGTAGCTGCCGCCCACCAGCATACTGTACGTACCGCTCTCGGCTGCAATCCAGCTGTTGCGCTCCACCGCCCCCGTTGTTGTGCTCTGCGTGGCCGATGCCCCGCCCACCACAATCGCGCCGCTGTTGCCGGCACCGTTCAGGGTAATGGCCGTATAGGTACCGAAATCATAGGGGCTGCTGCCGCCGGGTGGCGCGACCAGAGCCGTTACACCGTCCGTGCTGATGTCGGCGGCATACTGAGGCTCGGCGGCATTCGGTGCGCCGGCCAGACCGGCAGCACCCCAGGCAGGGTCCCAGCTGCTGCCCACGGCGGCCTCCGTATAACATGCGCCCGTCAGGCACATGAACACAATATATCGTAGCGAAAGGGGTAGATGGAGTTTCATTGCCAGCCCATTATAGCAGGAACAACCGCTGCGAAGTCAATTCTTTAGGGCTAACTATTAAATCCCCAAGGCGTCAGCCTTGGTCTTCACCCTGCGCGCAGCGCAGTCTTCACCACCGTGCGCAGCACGGTTCTTCACCGCGGGCTTTAGCCCGCTTTTCACCCGGCCGCAGGCCGTTAAAAAGTTGAATTTTGGATTTTGGATATTCAAGTTAGGCGGGCTTTCGCCCGCGGATATGCGTGGCCTATACCACCGTTCACGCCCCCGTCTTCGCGTCTTGCTGCGCTCGCTTGCTTCCGGCTTCTCTGCGATACGCCGAGACGGGGCGCCGTGACAGGCCGCGCTTTCAGGCGCGGGCGGCGGTAAGTGTGATTCCGGCTTCGCTTCACTCAGGCGCAAGCCTGCATTCTCCTACATTGTAGATTGTCAATGGTAGATTGTAGATTCGCCTCGGCTAAATTGGAGTTTGTCCCCCTATCCCCAAGGCGTCAGCCTTGGTCTTCACCATGCGCGCAGCGCATTCTTCACCACCGTGCGCAGTACGGTTCTTCACCGCGGGCTTCAGCCCGCTTTTCACCCGGCCGCAGGCCGTTAAAAATCTTTTATTCCAA
>JAZSEM010000028.1:0-12759 GCA_045531695.1 Akkermansia sp. | reverse complement strand
ACGCTTTTCCGTCGCCCCGCACTTCTGCGGGGCTTTGATTATTTTTTCTCTTTACCCAGAGCTGCGCGAGCTTCCGCTCGCTTGCACTGGGCTAATGCTCTGCCGCCCGCACAAGTGCGGGCTTTTGAATTCCGCTCACCTGCGGTTCGCCATACAGCTCTACAAATTGCTCTTTGGCGGGCAATACCCTCAACTCTGTAGCCTGCACAAGTGCGGGCTGAGCAAGAGCGCCTAAAGCGCGTGGCGTGAACGGTGAAACAAGCCTTGCGGGACGCGCCGTCAGGCGCCTAACTCAAAGACTTTCAACATTCAATATTCAACTTTCAACTTTCCTGGCGGCTGCGGTTCCGGTAATGGTAGAGAACCCACCGCGGAGGGGTTGAACCTGAATGCGGGCAGAGATGCGGTCGCTGAGGCTCTCGACGTGGGAGATGATACCGACCATTTTACCATCGGCGCGGAGTTTCTGCAGGCTGTGGAGCACGTGGGAAAGGGTATCGCGGTCGAGGGTACCGAAACCTTCGTCGAGGAAAAGTGAGTCTATGCGGGTGGTACCGGCCATGCGGGAGAGACCGAGGGCAAGTGCCAGGCTGATGATGAAGCTCTCGCCGCCGGAGAGGTTGGAGCAGTCGCGCCCCTCGGAAATACCGAGTTCACGATCCACGACCATGAGCCCCAGTCCGGTATCCTTCTGCGGATTTCGGCGCAGTTCATAGCGCTCGCTGAGGTTGCGCAGTTCGATATTGGCCTTGCGCAGCAGCATGTCGAAGGTAATCTGCTGAGCAAATTGCTTGAAGCCCTCTTTCTTGTCGCCCAGCACCTGTTTGAGCAGGTCATGGCGGGCACGCTCGGCACGCAGAGCTTTCTCCTGCTCGGCAACCTGTTCATTGGCACGGCGGGCCACGTCATCGGCCTGCAGCTCGACCTGAAGGTTATTAAGCAATTCCTGCTTCTCGTTCAGCACGGCGAGCAGACCCTCTGCGACGGGCAGCAAATTTTCGGTACTGTCGCCCTCCTGCGTGGGGTTGTCGGCCAGGTGGTCGGCATAAGCCTTCTTTTCGCGCTCAAAGAGAGCGGTAGCGCCGGCCAACTGTTCCTTCAGCCGGTCGCGCTCGGCGCGCAGTTCCTCCAACCGGGGCAGTAATTGCCGGGCTGTTTCGTAGGCTGCCTCATCGGCAAATCCGGCTGCAGCCAGCTTTTCTGCCCATTCCTGTTGTCTTTTCCGGTAGTTCTCGTCGGTTTCGGCCAGTTTATCGGTCAGAACCTTGAGAGCTGCCGTGGCGCTGTTTTCCTGCACAAAGAGGGACTGCTGCTTTTTCTCCTCATCGCTAATCTGTTTCTGCAGTGCATCGATCTGCCCGGTATAACTCTTCTCGAGCTTATCGGCCGTGGACAGACTACCCCACTGAGCCACAAATTCAACAGCAAATTGCTTGTACTCGTCGGCAGCCTGTTGAGCCTGCTGCACGGCCTGCCCTGTGGCGCGGTTCAGCTCATTCACGCGCACCTTCTGAGCCTCGAAATCAGAGCGTAACCCGGTGAGTTCCTCCTTTTCCTTCTCCAGCTTTTTCTCGAGCTCCGCCACGGATTTCCGATGGTCGGTCAGGCGCTTAACGATATCCGCCGCGGCGGCATAATCCTGCACCGCGTCCATACCGCAATCGGTCAGCACCTTGCAGAAAGCCGCCCGCAGCTCAGACAATCGCAGCAAGTTCTCGCGCTCAGCCACAAGCCGTTTGCCGTTCTGCAGTTCGGTTGCGGCCGAGCTAACCGCCTTCTCAGCGGTCTGCACATCGTCATTGAGCATCACACGGCGATTCCCGGGAACCGTGGCACCACAGCAGGGGCAGCTATCCAACCTGCCCTCGCGGAAATCGACGTAAAGCGCCGCCAGCTGATCCTCTATACTGAGCTGACGCCGCTTGAGCTCCAGGATATTGCGCAGGCGCTCCACCTTCTCCTCGGCGGGTTGGATTTGCAGCTGAGCCGCTTCTAAATCTGCCGCTATCTGCTCCACTTCGGGCAAGTTCTGCTGCTTGGCGGCACCGGGGTGCTGCTGCCAGTCAAGCAGACGCGCCTGCAACAGGGGCAACTTCTCCCCGTCAATCGGCATGTCGCGCTTGAGCTGCTCAAGCTCTGCTTTGTGCGCGGTCTCCGATTGCTCCACCTTATTGATATTACCGGCTATCTTCGCCAGCTTGTCGGCAGCTTTCTCCAAATCTGCATTGCCCAGCTCCAGAGCTTTTGCCAGTTTCTGAGCATTCTCGCGCATGAGATTGAGCTTGGTCTCCTGCGACCGCATCTCCTCGCGCACCTTTCTGAGCTTTTCCTGCAAGTCATTAAGCTGCTGAGTGTGAATGGCTCGAACCGTTTCGACCACCTTCTTCTGCTCCGCATGCTTTTGCTGCAGGTCACTGAGGGTGCTTTCCTGCTTTTCCTTGTCAGTTGTGAGCGATTGGAGCTGCTTAGCTAATTGCAGCATGGCCGTCTGCGCCGGTTGTGCCGACAGCGCGGACTCCGCCTGTTGCAAATCGGCGGCGGAACCTTGGGCAAATTCCTGCCAGGCAAGCGTAGCCTGAGCCGATTTCTCCTCAGCACACGCAACAGCCGTAGCGCGGGTCTGTTGTTCCTGCAGCCAGGCCAGGCATTTCTGCACATGGTTCAGGCGGGTGGTGGTATCCTTCAGCTCCGCCTGAGCATCATCGCGCAGGGCTTCTTTCTTGGCTCGTTCGTCCGTCAGCATGGTGGGGAGCAGCTTGAGCTCCTGAATCTGCTTATCGATGGCAGCCACGCGCTCGTGGGCCACCTCGCCTATGCGCATGTAAATATCGGTGCCGGTGATGGTACTGAGCACGTCGGCACGCTCGCTCTCATTGGCCTTCAGAAAGACGGCAAAATCCCCCTGCGCCAGCATCATGCAGCGCGAGAAATTACTGAAACTCAACCCCGTATAGAGCGGAACCAAGCGGTCATACTCGCGCTTGCTGTTGGTGAGCAGCTCCTTCTGCCCATCGTCGGTCAGGTGCCAGAGCTCGTAGCGGGCTTCGGAAAACGGGTTCGCGCCGCGGCGGGCGCGTTTTTGCTCAGCGCGGGCAATATAGCGCTCACCCCCTTGGGCAAATTGTACCTCGGCATAACACTGCGAGCAACCGTGGCTCATCAGCTCATTGCTGCCCTTGCTCACACCGCGCTGACGGGGCGATTTGCCGTACAGGGCAAAGGCGATGGAGTCCAGAATACTCGTCTTGCCCGATCCGGTGGGGCCGGTAATCACAAAAATCCCCGGTACAGCCAGCTCGGGGTGGGTGAAATCCACCTCAAAATCACCGGCCAACGAATTGATGTTGCCGAACTTCAGTTTTTCAATCTTCATGGGTAGCCTCGCGGTAAGCGGATTCAAACAACGAGCGCACCATAGCCAGGGATTCCTCGCTCAGCGACTCTCCGGCCTGTTGCCACGCGGCCAGTTTGCGCTCGAAAACCTCGTGCACCGTGGGCATGGCGTCGCCATAGACCTCGGTATTGTCGTGCACCTGACTGCCGGGACGCCAGAGCGACAGGCGGCAGTGCGGCACCAGTTCCTCGGGCAGGTTCTCGCGCACCCAGGCGCCGAGGTCCTCTACCCCGCTGCCGGTATAGCGCAGCTGCAGGTGCACCGGGGCACCACCGTGGCGGGCAGAGAGCTCGCGCAGGCGCTCCGGCAGGGCGACCAATTCCTCCTGCGTGGCACAGTGCTCACTCACATGACAGGTGAATACCGGCACGGGCAGAGGCTGCACGCTGATACCCTGTTCCGTGAGCTCCAGCAGCAGAACATGGTGGTCATAGGCCGACTCATCCACCGCCATGGCCAACGGACTGCCACAGTAGCGCAGGCGCCCGCCCTCCAGCGCATAGCCCTTGTGAATATGCCCCAGAGCCACGTAATCAAAAACCTCGTCAAATGCCGACGCGGGCAGGGTTTCCACACCGCCTATAAGCACATCCTCGGTACTGGCGGTTTTCTCTGCCCCTGCTACACTGAGGTGAGCCATGCAAAGCACGGGTTTGCCGGGGTGAGCCGATTGCCACTGCCGAGCCTGCTGCGCAACGGCACTCAGCACGTCCTGCACACCGGGCAGGTAAGCCTGCTCCGTGCTGTCGGCAGCCACTCGTCGCGCAACCTCCGAGGGCCTCAGGAACGGCACCGCACACACCAAAGCCGCCGGTTCGCCATCGGAACCACAGAGCGGCACCAGACAATCCGCCGCCGTATCTGCCGTCAATCGGTAAATCAGCCGTGCACCATAGCGCTGCAGCAGGGGATTCACAGCCTCCGGCACCGACACACCATCATGATTGCCAGCGGTCAATATCACCTGCCGACAACCCGTGGCATCTGCCCTGCTCAGGAAATCGCTGAACATCTGCAGCGCCGGCGCACCGGGATCGCGGTTGTCGAAGATATCGCCACTTACCAGCAGAGCCTCGGCCCCCTGTTCGGCCATAACAGCCAGCAACCAATCGAGGAACGCCCGGAACTCCCCCTGACGGCTCTTGTCCATCAGTCGGTTACCCAGGTGCCAGTCTGAGGTGTGAATGATTTTCATGCTCGGCAGGTACGGGAGAACGTCAGTGTATGAGACCGCGCACGATAATATCCTTGCCGCTGGGTATCAGTTCCTCCTGCTCAAATCGACGCTCCGTGGGCAGGTAATACCCGGGCAGCAGCAGGTCGGGACCGCCACTGAGCTGCGGGGTTACAATCTGCACCCACTCGTTCACCAGACCTTCCTCGAGGAAGGTTCTCAGCAGGCGCCCGCCGCACTCCAGCATGAGGTTCACAATGCCGTACTCCTCGTACAGAGCATGAAGCATGGCGCGCAGGTTGCCCACGTCCTCGCGTATGAGGGTGCGCTCGGCGTCCTTGTCGGTGAATACCTTGGCAGTTTCGGGCAGCGAGGTACTGTCCTTCGTCATGACAATACGCCAGGGCTGCTGTTTGATGAGCGGCACCTCGCGATAGGGGTGGCGTATGGTCAGCGCGGGGTTATCCGTGCGCAGGGTATTACCGCCTACCAATATGGCATCGCTCTCCAGGCGCATCTGGTGGGCAAAGCGTACGGATTCCTGACAACTCAGCCACTTGAGCCCGGCGCGAGTCATGCGCCCATCCATGGTCGATGCCACCTTGGCCTTAATCCACGGGCGCTTGTGCTGCAGGGACCACACCCAGGGACGCAGCAGTAGCTCGCAGGCCGTCGCGCAGCACTCACTGCGCACCCGTATGCCGTGAGCTGTCAGTATGCCGTTGGCGCGGCCGCTGTGGCGCTCGTCGGGGTCAACGGCACCATAGACCACACGTTTGATGCCGGCCTCGATGATAGCCTCGGTACAGGGCGGGGTGCGCCCGTAGCTGGAACAGGGTTCGAGGGTCACGTACATGGTCGCTCCGCGCAGGGCATCTGCGTGCCCGCGCATACGTGCGTGGTTCAGAGCTCGGCGCTCAGCATGCAGCTCCCCTGCTTTCTCGTGCCAACCTTCGCCCAGCAGCTGGCCGTCTTTCACGATGACGGCACCGACCGGCGGGTTCGGGCTTGTCGTGCCCAGCCCCTTGTGGGCGAGCTCCAGTGCTCGGGTCATCCAAAGGCTGTCCTGATCTATTCCATAAGTGTCCATGGCCTGTATTGTAGCAGTTCTTTGCCCCCTGTCAACGGGTGGAACATGGCGGCAATTTTTCCCTGTTCAGTGATTATTATAGAATTTATATTTAAAAATTCATCATATTCAGCTATGTGAATAAGTGTAACAAGTATTCTATTCTGATAGAAATCAGAGAGTTAGATTATCGGTTATCTGTGAATGAAATTGCGGATAAGCAAGAGATTCGGTTGATAAGAACTTGTTCACACCACTATTCACATACTTATTCACCGACTTGTTGACAATTTTTGTGAATAAGTCTGCAATATACTGGTTATCAATCTTCATTGCAGAATTCCCAGAAGAAACGGAAGGGAGCCATGACGGGAATGGCTGCATTGTAGAGCACGGTACCGGCGAGGTCGAGGGTGCACATGTCGATGGTGGAGCCAATCTGCTGAGCAATGCCTACATTCTCGGGCGTGGGTGAGCCGATGAGCATGGCGGGGTGCTTGCTGTCGGCGATTTCGGCACGAATGGCACGGGTGGATGCACCCTTCAGATTAATCACGGGTTCCTTGCCGCTGGAAAGGGTTTCAGTCACCAGTGCATTGGTCTGGGCGTAGCCGTCGGAGAGCTGCAGGCAGGTGGCAGTGCCGGCGGAAATGGGGTAATACACGCGACTGCCGGTGGTGCCGAGCAAGGTGTAGGTGGGGGCGTTGTCGTCCTTAATGAAGATTTCGTCGTGAATAATCGGGTAGCTCTTCTTGTAGCTGCCCTCGGGGGCACTGATGTACCACTGACCACCCTTGTGGTGCAGGCTCATGTTGTCGGCTTTGAGTTGCGTGCCTTTGTAGCTGCGGCCGATTTCCTCGATGTTTTTGTGGGTCTGCATGTAAGCACAGGAGGAGAGCACGGCGGCACCCAGCACCGGCAGCAGTAAGAGAGTGGTCTTTGTCATGCCCTCCACTCTAGCACATTTGCTCCCCGTTGAAAAGGACTTATTGCGTGCGCGCGTAATTCAACAAGCTGTCTATCTTTCCCAGGCAAACTTTTTTCAACATACAGGGCTTTGCTGACGTCTGATAGAATAAAGAAACTTTTCATTCCCTGTTTTTTATGGTATAAAAATGCCATATATTATGAAAAGTGCCGGTTCACGACTACTCCGCAAAGGAAGCTTGAAATGGCTGACATTGATTGTCGGCTCGCTGGGCGCGGTCCTGATTGTTGTATGGCTTACATGCGCTTATACAGGTGGTATGGAATATGCTGCTGCAAATGGTCATACGACCCTGCTGCGCAGCTATCTTTTACTACCCGGAACGAACGTGAACAAGGCCGAGACGTTGTGGGGGCAGCCCCCCCTTTATGGAGCGGTGATAAATGGCCATACGGAATGCGTGAAATTACTCCTTGCGGCTCCTGCGATTGAGGTTAACAGGGCGGATTATAGTGGCTGTACACCTTTGTACAGGGCGGCGCAGTTTGATAGCCCCGATTGTGTGGAGTTGCTACTCAGTGCCCGAGGAATAGATGAGAATGCCGCGGATGATGATGGCCGGACTCCCCTGATGATGGCAGCGGAAAATGGCTGTGCTGAGTGTGTGAAATTGCTGCTTGCCGCACCCGGAATTGACGTGAATAGGAAGGACACGCGTGGAGCGACCGCTCTTCAGAAGGCCGCTGACAATGGTCATGCTGAATGCGTGAAATTGTTGCTTGCTGCCGGGGCGGATGTGAATTCGGCAGACAATCTGGGCTTTACTCCCCTTCACCGTGCGGTCTACGATGGCGATATAGAGTATGTTCAACTTTTACTGAGCGCGCTTGGAGAAGATGTTAGTCGATGGAAGCCGCTTGCTCTGGCTGTTCTGGAAAGTAAGCTCCAAAAACGCAGACAATTCGTTTCAGTATCCCATCATGAGCTCGGACCGTCTTCTCTTGACATAAGGTTCCTGAAGCGTGACATTGAGTGTGCAAAACAGCTCTTGTCTGAGTGCAGAACTGATGTTCAGGTTGGCAACGGACCCAATGTACCTCTCTTCAAATCAGCGGGTAAAGGATACCTTGCCTGTGTGGAACTGTTGCTCACTGCCGGGGCCGATATTCACCGGGCAGACAGTTCGGGCTACACCCCGCTTCATTGGGCCGTCTTTTGGGGGCGCAGTGATTATGAGGCGGTGCTGCTTGCCGCCCGCACAGGTACGGGCTCTTATTAATATATTCCGCGGCTTACGCCGCAAGGGTTGCCGAGCTCAACAATTTGTCTATCGTAACTTGCCTGCCACGGCGTAGCCTTGGCGAAGCCGGGTAACTCGTCTATCTTTTTTATTCCTCGCTTTGGCTAATCATCGTATGGCATTCTCCTATACCCTTAAAATATACCTCGCAATAGACGGAAAGATCAACATTATCCTTAGAAAATTCCAGACAAATGTGGTGATTCCCTTCAAAATAATAGTGAGTCAGGTTTTCTCTCTTTGCTATATACGGATACTGACTTGCGCATTTATTGATGGCTTCGTTCACATAATCATACGGATGAAGCTTTATGTCCACATACGATATGATTTCAATGCAAATAGTCCATATAACCGGTATAAGGAGCGCATAAAATATCTTCCTATACTTCACAAGAAAGTTCCCTAATCGTTTCTTGATTGTTGAAAGAATATTCATATTGTAAAGTAATGATTGATGGCAGCTGAGCAGATAGGTTGATAAATCATTACTGCCCTCCCTGCCCTATTCTGGCACGCGGTGGCTGATATGGCAAGCAGAAAATTCAGGAAAAGGCAGAAAGGGAAAAATAGTAAAGTTGATATTACAAAAAAAGCCTTTTCCCACTTCCCCTGCATGAGCAGGGGTGTGGAGAAAAGGAACACCGCTGTGCCGTCAGTGGTATGAGAGCCACGTTCCCTGAACGTAGGTGGGTGCGGAGCCGGGTTTCTCTGAGGTATCCCTATTGGACGGAACATTAAACCCATTTAGCTTTGGTGCCCCTTAGTGTATTATAACGGTCCGGGCCTATAGAACCACGCGTCACGTGCACAGCAGCTATGTATGTATATAGCATAGGCGTGGCGGGGATTCAAGATTTTTCGTGTTCCACAGTGGTGTGTGACTCGAAACAGATAGAGTGATGATGTTGTAAGCAACCTAGAGTCAACCGATTAAGGATTGATGAAAAATTGACTTGGCCATTGTGGTACAATGGGCTTATGCTAAAGAGAGCTGAAATGTTGAATTTCGATTACAAAAGGGGGGTGGTGTAAGCGATTAAAGATTGACAAATCGGGATTAAGCGTGTATAAAAGCGGCGAACATGACGATACCGACACAACTTTCAGAAAAGCTCCTGGCCGCTTTGCAGAGCGTGCTGGGCGAGAACCTGCCGCAGGGATTTGTACCGGCTGTTACGCCGTCCCAGGATCTGCGCTTCGGTGACTACCAGAGCAATGCCGCCATGGTGCTGGCCAAGCAGGTTCGCAGCAACCCCCGAGCCCTTGCTACACAGGTGGTAGAGGCCTTCGGCGACAGTGAGATGGCTACGCTTGAAATTGCAGGCCCCGGTTTCATCAACTTCCGTGTGCGCCCCGAGTTCTTTGCTGGCAAGGCTGCTGCCATGCTGACCGATGAGCGCCTGGGTGTGGCTGTGACAGACCAGCCCAAGACTCTCGTTATCGACTTCTCTGCCCCGAATGTTGCCAAGCCCATGCACGTGGGCCACATCCGCAGTACTATCATTGGTGACACGCTGGCTCGTATTTCCCGTTTCATGGGGCACACCGTGATTACCGACAACCACATCGGTGACTGGGGTACTCAGTTCGGTATGATTTTGTGGGGTTGGAAAAACCTGCTCGACCAGGCTGAGCTCGAGAAGGACCCCATCGAAGCCCTGCTCAATGTTTACAAGACTGTCAACACAAAGTGCAAGGAGGACGAAACTCTGCTACCGGTCTGCAAGGCCGAGCTCGTGAAATTGCAGAGTGGCGATGCCGAGAACCTGGCCATCTGGAAGCGCTGCATCGAGGTGACCAAGACGGGCCTCGAGAAAATCTACGCTCAGCTCAACATTAGTTTCGACTACTGGCTGGGTGAGAGTGCCTACAATGATGCACTGGCTCCTCTGGTGGAGGACCTCATTGCCAAGGGTATTGCCCGCGAAAGTGAGGGCGCCATTTGTGTGTTCTCCGATGGTTTCCATAAGCCCGAGAAGGACCCCTTCCTCGTGCAGAAGAATGGCGAGTGGCTTGCCGTGCCGGCTATCATCCGCAAGGCTGACGGCGGTTTCCTGTACGCCACAACTGACCTTGCCACTCTCGATTACCGCACGCAGAACTTCAACGCAGACTCCATCTGGTACGTGGTGGGTGCCCCGCAGGACAAGCACTTTAAGCAGATTTTCGACATCGAGCGTATGCGCGGTGTGACGGGCGACTTCCGCCACGTGGCATTCGGCTCGATTCTCGGTAAGGACCGCCGCCCCTTCAAGACCCGCAGCGGCGATACCGTGAGCCTGCAGGATGTTATCGATGAGGCCGTGGCTCGTGCCACCAAGGTGGTGGAGGAGAAGAGCCCCGACATGCCCGAGGATGAAAAAGCCCGTGTGGCTCAGATTGTGGGTGTGGGCGCTATCAAGTTCGCTGAGCTCTCCCAGAACCGCATGAGTGACTACATCTTCGACTGGGACAAGATGCTCTCGCTCTCCGGCGACACGGCCCCCTACCTGCAGAACAGCTATGTGCGCGTGCGCTCCATCTTCCGTAAGATAGAGGGCGAGTTCGTGGCACCCGCTGCGCTCAACCTGAGCGAGGATGCCGAGATTCACCTGGCCCGCATGCTGGTGCGTTTTGCTGAGGTGGTGCCCTCCACGCTGGATGACTGCCGACCGAACCTGCTGGCAGCTTACCTGTATGATTTGGCTCGTGCCTTCCACAGCTTCTACGAGGCCTGCCCCGTTCTCAAGAGCGAGGGTGCCGTGCGCGAAAGCCGTCTGGCTCTGTGCGAGTTGACCGCCCGCGTGCTCAAACAGGGCATGGGTCTGTTCGGTATCGAAATGCCCGAGCGCATGTAAGTTCATGTTCCATGTGGAACAATCAGCGCTGATTTTCACGGTCGCTGCCCTCGTGGCGGCGGCCGATGTTGCACCTGCTCAGTTGCCGGAAAATGCCCCCCCTGCCCTGCAGCTTCCCCTCGCTACAAGCAACGAGGAGGCACAGAAAAGCATGCAGGCCGGCATGCTGGATTTGCTGCTTGGTTGGCCGGAATCGGCTCGCCTGCATTTCGAGAAAGCCGTGCAGGCAGATGATATGTGCTCGCTGGCTTACGTGGGATTGCTGATGACCGAGGCCGATGCCGACAAGCGCGAAAAGAGTCTGGCGGCGCTGACGGAGCGAATCAATAATCTGCCCTCGACACCGGTCGAGACGTTTTATCTGGCCACATTCCTGAAGCTCCTGACAAATGACAAGGCTGGAGCGGCGGAGGATTTCTGCCGTCGTGCCGAGCAGTACCGGTTGGATTCTCTGTCGGCCTGTTGGGGGATTCTGCTGCTGCATTGCAGTGATGTGGGATACGGGGAGGACGGTAAAATCCGCCCTCTGCAGCAGCGCGCACTGCAGCTCGCCGAGCAGCGCTACGAGCAGAATCCGGAGGACGCGCTGGCTTGTTTTGTGCGTGCCTACGTCGAGGAGAGTGCTCCGCAGGTGAGCCAACAGGCGCTTGAGGCTGCCCGTAAAGCTGTGCAGAAATTGCCGGAGCATCCTATCCCGTCGCACCTTCTCGGCCACCTTCTCTACCGAAGCGGTAAGCCTGCTGATGCCGTACCTCACCTCATGCAGGCGGCCAAACTGGCCACACGAAAGGATATCCCCGAGTGGGAGAGTAGCGTGCTGATGACGACGCGCCTGTATGTGTCCACAGCCCTCTGGGCTTCCGGTCAGGATGGCAAGGCACTAGCGACCCGAAAGGCCATGAACGCCATGCCGCTCGACCGAGAGCACCTGCATGCACCGGCGGTGATTCTGCAGCGTTGGGAGGCCGCAACCCTGCCGCTCCGTGTGCTCGTTAAGCGTCCGAAACCCGCACGCGAGGGAATCATTATTGCCGCAGCGAATGCCGCTCTCGTGTCCCCTGCCCTGCCCGGTGAGGACCCTGTTCTTTATGTTCGTGACTGCCTGCGTGCAGCTCTGTATGCCCGCTTGAGAGCCGAGCGAAAACAGATGAGTAGAGCCGCAACTTCCCTCAAACTGGCTGAAGAAGCGCTCCGCAAATTCGAGCAAACTCGTGAGGATGTGCTCGACCAGGGGGCACATTATATCACCCCATGGATGCGTGCTTTGGAGGCCTGCGAGGTCGCACTTGCCACCGCTCGCGCCGAAGTTTATACCCGCACAGCCGACATGTGGCGCGAAAGTGCCGCGCGATCCGTACGCCCGGTTACACTGATGATGCCCCCGGTGATACCGGAAAAAATGGAGGCGAAGAGATAAGGAAGTACGAGGGACCCGTCTCCGCGTCTCGCTGCGCTCGCTTGCTACGCCGTGGCAGGCGAATTCCGAAGGACGAATTTGTGAGTTCCCGGCTTCGCCTTTCAGGCTACGCCGAGGCAGGTCGCGGGCTATGCCCGCCTAATATATGAACCCGCGCGTGCGCGGGTGGTATATAATAGCCCGGGTGTGGAGCCCCGCGAGGGGTGGAACCCCGGGTATGGAATAAAAAATAAATATGAACCCCGTAGGGGTGGCATAAAGGGTTGCATTATCTCGTAAGGTGTTTATATTTGATGCACTGCAAACTCATGAAGCCATCGGGTGTTTTATACTACGCATTATGTCACCCCTCACCGGGGTTCCAATATATTTTTCGTCTTGTCCCGGGGTTCCGTCGCATTCGCGACTCCACGCCCGGGCTACCCTATGGCGCCTCTGACGGGGCTCTAGACTAGGCTCCCGTCTTCGGCTCCGCCTACGCCGAGGCAGGCGCCTTCGCTCGCGGATACTTGCTCACCAAACTCCAATTTGCAGAGCTGTATGGCGAACCGAAGGTGAGCGGAATTCAAAAGCCCGAGGTACGAGGGCGGTAGCTCAATAGGCAGGGGCGTAAGCCCCTGCAACGAGTACAAAAAGA
>JAZSEM010000092.1:0-62559 GCA_045531695.1 Akkermansia sp. | reverse complement strand
ACGCTTTTCCGTCGCCCCGCACTTCTGCGGGGCTTTGATTATTTTTTCTCTTTACCCAGAGCTGCGCGAGCTTCCGCTCGCTTGCACTGGGCTAATGCTCTGCCGCCCGCACAAGTGCGGGCTTTTGAATTCCGCTCACCTTCGGTTCGCCATACACCCCTACAAATTGCTCTTTATCGAGTTTTTCGAGATGCCCAGATTGTAGATTGTAAATGCTCGACAAGCTCCAATTTGCAGAGTTTTAGAGGTTCCTGTCTCCGTCTAACAGTTGTGTGAATGACGGAGTTTGGGCTTTTTTTCGTTGAACGCAGAGCGCCGCTGCGGTGTCTGAACGGTGGATGAAAACGTACCTGACAGCAGTAGTGGTAATGGTGGCCCTGACAGTGATGGCCGCAGCGGTTGTTCTGCAGAGTCAGACTCTTCAGTTCGGTAGGTTCTCGTGGACTTGTGTGGGGCTTATCCCATTCACGGGAAAAGCTTTGCATGTGGTGAAGTACGAGGATGAAACCCTCTGCGCCGAATTGCTCGATGAGGTGGAAGCCCCCTGGGTGCGGGCGAATGCCGACCGTACTCTCACTGTCTCCTATGGCCGCGTAGGGCAGGAGACCTCGGTTCACTATTCCATCGATAAAAAGAACTACGTGCAGGCCCCGCCCTCGCACCTCTACGGTTTCGATGTCAACTTCGGCGCTCTGGCGCAGGGAACCCACTCCGCCGCCTATGGGCGCGAGGTCAGCACCTTCAGCCGTCGCCTGGGTGCCTGGAACCGGTGAGGAGGCCGGAAGTTGGATTTTGGATATTTAAGCTCGGAGGTTTGCGCCACGCATATCTGCGGGCGAAAGGCTGCAGAATTTTTCACCTTCAACTTCCAACCTTCAACTTTCAACTTTCTTTGCTCTTGCCAAAAGCCTCGCCCTGGGGTATGATGGGCGCATGTCAGTTCCGTTTGCGATAATATCCCTTGGTTGTGCGAAAAATCTGGTGGATTCAGAGGTAATGACCGACCGTCTGTTGACGGCGGGGTATGTGAAGACCGAGCCCGAACAGGCCGCCTTGCTCATCATCAATACCTGCGCCTTTATCGACCCCGCCAAGCAGGAGGCCATCGACACCATCTTTGCCGCCGCCCGCGCTCGGGAGGAGGGAAATGCCCCCGCTGACCAGAAGATTATTGTCGCCGGCTGTCTGTCGCAGCGCTATGCCGCCGATCTGGTGAAAATCATGCCCGAGGCCGACTGCTTTGTGGGCGTGGACAAGGTGTGCGACATTGCCGATATCGCTGCCGCCTGTCTGGACGGCACGGCCGAAAAGATTTACAGCACCAAGGTGTCGAAGCTCATGCCCGATTTCGGCGACGTGCGCTACCGCCTGACTGCCCCTCACACCGCTTATGTCAAGATTGCCGAGGGCTGCAATCACGCCTGCGCCTACTGCGTGATTCCCCGTATTCGCGGCGGTCACCGCAGCCGCCCGCAGGCCAATGTGCTGCGTGAGGTCCGCGCGCTCGTGGAGCAGGGCTGCAAGGAGATTAACCTCATCGCTCAGGATACCACCTACTACGGCATGGATAAGTGGGAGCAGAAGGCCGACAAAACCAGCGGGGTGGATTCCTCCCGCGGGGAGTCACTGGCTACCCTGCTGCGCGCTATCAATGACATGCCCGGCGATTTCTGGGTGCGCGTGCTCTACACTCACCCCGCTCACTGGAGCCCCGAGCTTACCGAGGTGTTTGCCACCTGCGACAAGGTGGTGAAATATGTGGATATCCCCCTGCAGCACATCTCCGCCCATATCCTTGAGGAGCAACGCCGCAAGACGGACGGCGACTACATCCGCAACCTTATCCGCGACCTGCGCGCCGCCGTGCCCGGTATCGGCCTGCGCACCACCTTCATCAGCGGCCTGCCCGGCGAGACCGAGGAGGATCACGCCGAGCTGCGTGACTTCATTCGTGAGTTCCGTTTCGAGCGCGCCGGCGTGTTCCCCTACTCCCGTGAGGAGGGCTCACTCGCCGCTAAAATGAAGGGGCAGGTGCACCATGCCACCCGCAAGCGCCGCGCCAATGAACTCTCCATGATTCTGGCCGGCATCGCCGATGAAATCGGCCAGGAATGCGTAGGCCAGACCATCCGCGTGCTGGTCGACTCCCCCGGCATCGCCCGCGGCCCGTGGGATGCCCCCGACGTCGACGGCACCATCCATGTCGACCCCGCTCTGCCTGTTGGCGAATTCGCCGACGTCACCATCGTCGACTCCATCGCCTACGAACTCTTCGCCGACGGCGCCGAGGATTTCCCCGAGGAGGAGGAGTAAGTCACGGCTCGGCGTAGCAGGGCATATCGCTGCGCCCGCACGGGGGTATTGACCTCCGCGATATCTTCGTGGTCTTGCGAAAGAAAGATGTTGAAAAGGGAACTATATGTTCCTTTTCAACAATTCCGGTTTACTTGTGGAACAAACTAAGCTATAATAGCCACGTTATCAGAAATAGGCATGACAGAACGAGAGATAAAGCGCGGTGATATTGTCAGAATCAGGGAAGAATGGCTCGACCCTGGTGAGGATGGCTCCATTACCTATGTTGTGCTGGAAGACAGAGGTCCGGGACTCGTACTTGTCCAAGCTCTCGGAACCGGGCTACCTCTCGCCCCGACTTACGTGTACGACGTTGCTTGGCTCCGGTACGCGGGAACTGTACCTCCAGCAGTATAATGCACATTTTGTATGCCACAGTCCGAGTGCTTGGAGTATAATGCCAAACTATATGGCGAAACTAAGGTAAACAGCCAATCGCTGAATATTCTTGTTCATAAGCCCTGTGGAAATCAACACTATTCACAGAGTGATTTATTGAAGTTTGAAATCATAACAAAAAGTATCAATCGGAACATTTCTAATTTTACTTTCCCATTTGTATTTATGCGTTCTAAGGTGTTTGTCGGGAATAACCAATAAGACAAACTTGCGAGCGCGAGTCATGGCTACATAAGCAATGCGAAGCTCTTCATCTGTTAAAATGCTATTTTCTTGTTCATACTCGACTAAATTCTTCCACTGAAACCTATCATCTATAAATATAACCACATCGCAAGTTTCGCCTTTAACGGAGTGTACTGTTTGTAATTCAGTTTCTGATTTGAGGAAATCGGAAATAAGTTGATTGCTGGGTAGTTTCTTAGGTTTGATTAAACACTTTAGCTTAAGATCTGAAATTTCAAGTGATTGAGATAATTCTATTAAGCTTTTTTTAATCGGTTGTCTCCATTCTTCCCAAGTCTTTTCTAGAGACGGAAAAGATGATTTGTTTTTTACCATTTTCCAGACATATGGATTCACCTCGTCGTGACTGAAAGAACTGAAATTACCATATATTTTAATAAAATCTATTATTTCTTTATACGCACTTCTAGGATTATTGTCATAATCTCTTTTATAACATGCCGCAAAAAGCTTTTGGATGTATAATGAAACCTTGTTTTCTCCAGGAGTGTTATGTCTACTCAAAACGCGTACAGAAGATGTTGAGAGTTTAAAAAACTCTAATATTTTTTTAGCCCCTAATTCTTCATATCTTGACTTGGCGATATAATATATTCCACTATTATTATCGGATGATGTGGCTTTCATATTAATGTGAAATAATGAATCAATTCCTCTAATAATCTGAGAGGAAGAACGTCGATTAATGGTTAGAAAATATTTATTTAATCTCCATTTTTTTATGAACTTTTCATATACAGAGGGGGTTGCTCCAGAAAACGAATAAATTGATTGATTGATATCACCTATCAGGGAAATATGAAGATGCTCAGTTGAAGCTTCTTTTAGCTTATCAAAAAAATTATATGCAATTTCGCTTGTGTCTTGTGCTTCATCTATAATTAATTCTGAAAATCTGTTGGCTAAACATCGAAGAACATTTTTATATTTAATTATTTCGTATGCTATAAACCAACGCATATCGTGTGTGTAACGTGCGTATTTGTTGATAGCTTTTGTGAGTAGTTTTTTTGTGTTTTCTAGTGGTAAATCGATAAAATTATTGTGATAATTATTTACCTTCGCTCTGTATATTAATCCATCATTACCCCAAAAGCATTTTATATCATTAACACAAATTGGATACTTGTATCCTGAAATATGTGAAGGTAATTTTATCTCGTTCCTTTCAAACTCTAAATTATATGGACGCTTGTCTAGTTCTTGAAATAAGTAATAAAAAGGGGTAATTAGATATTTTTCAATAAAAGAATCTATGGTTCCTATATAATTTATGCGTTCGGTATCTATTGAGTTATCTGTTTCAAATATTTGTTTTTTAAATGTTTCTACAGCAACATTGGTATGTGATAAAAGAGCGATCCCTCTAAGGCGATTGCTCTTATTTTTTACTCGATTCACAAATAAGCGTGCAGCTGTCCATGTTTTACCGCTACCTGGACAAGCTGAAACAGATATACCACCAGAAGAGAGAATTATCTCACGTTGTTCATCTGAGGGTTCTTCTAACATAATATTTCTATCCACATACGAAGTTAATAGCTTGAACTATATTTTCCGGAAAATCATCCCTTGATATGGAATATTCCACATTCTTCCCTTCTTCGATACGTTGAAACTTGAGTTTGCTGTCTGCTGAGTGCAATGATTGTAGTTTATCTGCTAAATCTTGTGCAAAATCGGCTTTTCTCAATCTGATTTTATCTTCGAAAAGATAATTAAACATTTCAGCACCACTCATACTGGTACATTGATTAGCAATTTTTTCATGCTGCATTTCATGAATAACTAGGCAAGCAAGTTTTCTTATGTTTTCGTTTTGAAAAAGTGACCATTCGAATGTTTTACTCGTTGGGAAAAGTCTTATATTTGTGCTGTTGGTCAGTATTTTTCTCAGTTTTTCGCAATATGACGATATCTCATTCTCATTTGTTTTATCAGTATCTGTTATTATTGCCGTTTTGATACCCATTTTTTCGAGAACTGGAATAAACATTTCAAAATTCAATCCTCGACAATCGATGATGGTCACGCCGTACTCATCCAATTCTAGACCTATGCTTTTAGCAATACTAGGCAATATAAGAGCTTCCGCGATACCTTCCACTAAAATAATCCTCTTGCTAAAAAAGAGTTCTGCTCGAGTAGCGTCTAAAAAACGTTCAAGTTTTCTTTGCTGTTTGGCAGAGAGGTAATGGCAATCATGGTAAGCCATATCATTAACTATATCAAAAAGTGAAGCTGATTGTATAGAATTAGTATTTCTCGTGATGTGGCAAATATTTTCTACTTTGGCTTTTGAGGCGAAGACGGGCGAATGGGTGCTTATAATAACTTGTATATTTCCATTGCCTTTTTTTACTTTTTCCTGTAGATATGTAAGTAATAACCTCTGCATAACAGGATGTAAATGTGCTTCGGGTTCCTCTATTATCAATATTTTATATCGATCTAATATATGCTGATGTGCGGCAATTATAAAAGCAATTACTAAAATGTTATTAAATCCTAATCCGTTAAGGTGATATTCTTTGGAGTTGATTTTTGTTTTTATATCGCTGATAAGCCGTAAAAAGTCGGGCTCGTTGAATATCAATTTTATATCCTGGGCTGATTGGTGTCCTACTATATCAGAAAAAACGGTGTTATACAATTTTTCCGCATCTACGATACTTTTCTTATTTGCTAATAAATTATTAAATGAACGAGCTGAATTTTCTATCTCTGATTTCTGCTCTGCACTTAGATTCTCGCTCAGATATTTAGCTGGGTATGAAAACCGACTGCTTTTTAATGATTGAGCAGGGTCACGTAAGGGTTTCATGTAGGTTGCGTCTACATAATCGTATAACGAAGAAACAGGATTAGCGACTGTGGCAAGTCCTCCTGTAGTTCGAGTTCTGACTTTGCTGGTATCTGAGGAATATGTTGTTATAGAGTTGATTTGAGCATAGACGCTGCCGTTTTCGTTAAATGCCAAAGCTTCAAACATTCCTATTTCATCAGAGGTTGATAAGTCTTGAAATTCGGCATTGATTTCTATAGGCTCTTCTACGTTATCATTATGAAAATCGTCAATAGTAATTCTCAAGGCGTCATAGTCGGACGAATGCAAAGTCACCATACGTAATGCATCCATTATTGCTGTTTTTCCTACGTTATTTTCACCTGTTAAAATGGTAATACCTTTATTAAATCGAATCTCTAAGTTATCAATTGCTCGAAAGTTCTTTATATTAATCTTTGATAGAAACATAATTAGCTCATTGATTCTTTGTGTTATTTGAAAAAAACGATTATAAGTCAATATTGTGATGATGTTTTTTTACTTCACATTCCCATATCAACCGCACACTCCACCCCAAGTCTTTCAGTTTTTGATAATTTCGTTCGTCCCGCTCGACGTTTTTTTTCAATTTATCTTCCCAAAATTGCTTATTTGTTTCTGGTAATTTTGAATGTTGGCAACCCTGATGCTGATGCCAGAAACATCCATTCACAAAAATAACAGTCTTGTATTTAGGTAGTACTATATCAGGCTTACCGGGAAGGTCTTTCACATGCAGACGGAAGCGGTAACCTGCTGCATGGAGCCACTTACGTACCAGAATTTCAGGCTTCGTGTCTTTACCTTTTACGGCAGACATATTTCGTCGCCTTTGTTCCGGTGTATGTCTATCCATGACTATTTTCCGATTTTAATAAATCGGATTTGGAGATTCAGTTTTATGTAGACTTTTCCATTCAGCTCGAACAACTTGCCGTAGTTGTGGCGTTTTCTTGCAGGTTTTTCAAACTTCGTGAACATGTATAGATATTGCTTGAAGGCGTCTCTGTTGTATATGTGATAGGTAACTACATCACCGCCCGGTTTTACAATTAGGAATCCGCTGGTGTCATCCGTTGTTCCGTTCCATGTTGTTCCCGGCGTCATCCCCAGAGATACTGCTACCAGCAAGCGTTTCACATACTCCTGATATGGTCCGGCATCCTTAAAGTTCAATGGATCTTGTTTAGCTAATACTTCAGTCGCTTCCTGTATGGTATTCAGGTGTTCCACATAGTGGAGACGTACGAGTTCACCAAGTAAAGTTTCCATGGAAGAATCAATGTACCGAAGATTTGCTTTGAATACGGGACTACACGATTCGATGAAATTCAGAGATGCGCCCATCTCTTTTAATTTATTCATCAAATCTTTAGTGGCCTCTATCTTATTTAAGTCTTCCACTTGATTCGGTGAGATGTTGCTAATCTCGTATAAAAAGTTTGTGCCATCCCTATTACTGTTAAGTAAAGTCGGAGGCTGACCTAAATACGACTTGATGCTGAACCCGCAAATAGGGTCAGTACCTGCTCTTGCATCACATATCTGCAGCGTGATATCCTTCTTATTTGCGGAATCTGCCTTTATGCTATGTACTCCGATTCGTTTTAGAAACTTATATGCCTTGGGGTGTTGCAAGGTCTTAGCTTCTATATGTTTGAGCAAATCCATTGCCTCTGTGGCGCCCTCGGCAGGATAAACAATCACTTCTGAGGATTCAGCGTCAGCTATCCTCCATACGTGTGACTCCTTATCGTATTTGCAGGTCAAAACACTTTTGCCACCGTTACCTCGTAGGATTTGAAGAATAGGAAATGCTTCAGACGTTCTTTGTAATTTTTCATCACAGGGGAATATGGCGCAATCCCCCAGCAAACGGAAAAATACATAGACTTCGCTCCATTCTCCCTTATTAGCGGATTTAAAGTCTTCTGACATATCACAAAATTACCTTTTTGATTTCTTCCGCAATGGCACGAATAACGGGAACCGTCACGCTGTTACCAAACTGCTTGTATAAGTGAACATCAGACAGGGGAAGGATATAGCTGTCGGGGAATCCTTGTAGGCGAGCCCATTCGCGAGGGGTCATTTTTCGAATACCCTCCCGATTCACATTGCCCTTAATGTGCGTTACCGGGGTAAAGTCGGTTAATCGGTCATCTATGATAAGGTTTCTCTCTCTCCCCATGCCACCGCATACAATGGCGCCGGCAATGCTATCGAGCGGTCGAATCTCATAGCCAAAGCCGTTTCCTTTCGCTTCGTGTCTGGCCTTGTGCCGTTTCAACGTTTCGATGTAGACATCGCTGAGGTAGTATTTTACAGAAACAGGCTTTTTCTCCATGATGTCCCTGATTGTAACCTTTTTACCGGTAGGTTCCGGGAAGGAGAACTTATCAGGCGCTATATCATCCCTGAACGCGACAATATAAATTCTTTCGCGATTTTGAGGTACTCCGAAATCCTTGGAGTTTAGCACTTTGTGGAATACTTTATATCCCATCTGTTCCAAGGTGCCTGTGATGATTTTAAACGTTCTCCCTTTATCGTGGATGGTAAGACCTTTGACGTTTTCACAGAAAATAACCTTGGGGCGATGGTGACTGCAAATTCTGGCTACATCAAAGAAAAGAGTGCCTCGTGACATTCCCTTGTAGTCATCATTGAACCCTTTTCTCTGCCCGGCTAGACTGAAAGCCTGGCAGGGAAAGCCGGCCAAACATATGTCGAACTCGGGTATTTCCTTTTCATCAATTTGAGTTATATCACCTGCTATGGGGTTCAAATCAAGGTAGTTCGCTCTGTACGTCTTCTGCGCATAGCTATCCCATTCGGATACGAAAACCGTTTCAATATTTTCTTCGAATGCTTGGTCAAATCCCATTCGAATTCCACCGATGCCAGCAAATAGATCAATGGCCTTCAAAGTCTTCGACTCCGCTTTAATCTCTTCATTCGGCTGTTTGTCAGCCGTTACCTTTGCCTGATTCTCTTCTTCAAAAGGAGTTTGTGCGTCGCTCATAAAGGTGATATAATCAACTTTAAAACAATCTAAGAGTCGCATCAGCACCAAAACGGTAATGTCTAACTCTCCGGACTCTGCTTTTAGTAACTCCGCGCGCGACAGTCCAATTAAAGATGCTAAAGCTGTCGGGGTGAGTCCGGCTCGTTCCCGTCTGGTTTTGATTTTATTGCCAAGAGCTTGCAATACCTCCTCGTTAGTCTGCATGTTTCGAGTATATGCTTTTCCTCCTGCTGTGTCAAGCATGGAGAGCGTTATCGGCTGCGGTATGCTCAAATTATCAAAATGACTCTTACTTAGCGACTTTGGATCCTGATGTGTCGTTCCTCTTTGATTGTCAGACGGTCGGATAGAATTGTTTTTCGTAAGGCTTATATCAGGTTCCCTTATGTTTATCCGCCTTTTCATTTTCCAAAATCTCGCAGTATGCTAAATTTGAAGCTTTGCCTTATTTTTTTTGTAACTGGTGTATATTATCACTTGTATTCAAGAAAGATTGCATTCACAGTTAAATAAAAACAGTTATAATTGGGAGCTTGTGCGATATGAAAAATATGCTACAATTAATGTATGCATAGCCTTATTCATCATTACTATTCTAACTTGGAATTTACATTTTGGGGAATTGCCGAGTGGGTGATTTATGGCGCGTTAGCCAGTATTATAATTTGGTTGCGAAGGGTAATCAGTTCAACTTTACTAGGGCTATGGCGAATAATTCGCAGAATATACAAGAAAAATATCAGATTTCGACTGTCTCAATGTTTTCCGGCTCATACTCTGGAATATATCAGGCTTATACGTCAAAGTCGTGAGTTAGCGCTCTATAAGCAGAAAGAAAAGTAACAAAGAGAAGAATTGGAGGAAAATATTACTACGCTGCTTATATGGGCATCAAAATTTAGATATTTCAGTAAAGATGACGCTCTTAATGCTATGAATTGGAAACGTTCGTACACGCACATGATTTTTGGCTTGGCAAACAAGCGAGAGCTTATTAAAGTCATAGATAATCAACGTGGGGTATTTGCAATTACAACTGAAGGTCGCGAATTATTGTTTCGCAAAGATTTGTTGCATTCTTCTGATTGAAGGATGGTGCATAATTTCATTTATTAGAGGTCGAATTAAAAGCATCGGTGGCTCTTCATGATGAGTGGACGCTGAATTTTACATTAACCGTGTCATATTGTGTGCAAACTCCGAAAAACTTGGGGTTTGCACATGGCTGTCGGTTGACAATGTGGGGTGGGTGATGTATAATCCGTATGTCCTATTACTATGCTAGTCAACTTTTCATATTCTAATTACATGGCTTACTTGCAACCTACTGAATTTTCAATGGTTGCTGGTAGGTTCATGACACACCGCACATCGCTCATGGAGATTCCCGGAGAGCGTTATGCAAAACTATTGCCTATAACGGCGATTTATGGAGGCAATGCATCCGGAAAATCAACATTTGTTCACGCGATGAAATGCCTTCGCCGTATTGTGCTGCTGGGTACCCTGGACCATGTAGAGCCACATTTGTTCTCACCTGAAGGGGAAACAACGCCGACCACGTTCGCGTGCACTTTTGTTACAGAGGGGCGCGTCATGGAATACCGAATCGAAGTTTTTACCGGAAAGGTAGTAAGGGAATCGCTTATTGATACGACCAAGGGGCGGGGTAGGTGCATTTTCGACAGAAGCCCCGGAAAGGTGTGTGAAATCGGGACCGGTATAGC
Organism: Akkermansia sp.; assembly: GCA_045531695.1. GTDB lineage: Bacteria > Verrucomicrobiota > Verrucomicrobiia > Verrucomicrobiales > Akkermansiaceae > Akkermansia. Next base: position 51,977 of record JAZSEM010000092.1, on the reverse strand, counting down.
TGATGATTCCCCGGAAGACGAGGTTAAATATGCTGTCAAAATGGGCACAAGTTTGCCTGATAAAGAGGTTTTCCTGACAACAATCATGAAATTACAGGTGTCTGCACTTTTGTCGGATGCAACGCTTTGCTATAAATGGTTTGCCGAGACATTGTGCATTATAGAAGCTGATAGCCGCCGTGTAGGCCTCGGACTGGATTTGTTGACTCAGCTTAGCAACTATTCCATGGCTTTGGCTAATGCGGATACCGGGGTTGAAAAGCTACGTTTTCACGAGGTAAATGCGAATATTGAAGATATGGTTCCACAGCACATTTTATCAGAGTTTAAAAATTCTGATGTAAATGTACTTGTCGTTCCGGATGATCACTCCATGCTGCTCATGAAGGATGAGGCCGGAATTAAGGCTATCAAGTGTTATTCTGCGTATAGTGCTGCAGATGGAACAGAAACACTCATTCCTTTGGCTAAGGAAAGTGATGGTACTCGCCGTTATTTACACCTGCTTCCTATTCTTCTGGATCAGCAGAGAGATAGAGTATATCTCGTTGATGAATTGGACAGAAGCCTTCACACGACGCTTTCTAAATCTCTTATCAGGAGTTTCAGGAGAATTGTAGAAAATAAGGAACGTAAACTCCAACTCATTTTTACCACGCATGATGTCATTCTTATGGAGGGGGATAACTTCCGTAAGGATGAAATATGGGTAACGGAGAGAGATGAAGTTCACCAGGCTCATCTTATCTCCATGGCTGAGTACAAGGATATACGTCCTGATAATCAACTGCGAAAGAGCTATTTGGAAGGAAGAATGGGTGGGTTGCCTAACATGAATTGCTGCGTATGAGCAACTACAGAAGAATACAGGATAGATGCAGATACCGTAAGAGCTTCTTCTTTGTTACAGAGGGGGCTGCGACTGAGGAGGCGTATCTGAAAATTGTCTGGAACAGACTGGAGTTGCGCGAATATTGTAACGCTCGTTTTTGTCACGAAAAATCGAGCATTCCTGCCATGCTGAGCACTGCAGGAAAGGTAGAAAAAGACAGTGCGTTCAATCCCCGGAAAGGGGATGAGTTGTGGATTATTCTTGATTGCGACGAGCAATGCCATTTCCCGGAGCAATTTGAGAAGTTGTCTGCTTGGGAGAATGAGAAGCCATACAGGCATGTAGCCATTTCAACACCAAGGTTTGAATACTGGCTACTCATGCATTTGGATGAGCACCCCAGCAAGGAGAAATGCATGAGTGATGACTATATGCAGCAAAGAATCCCTAATTTCAAGAGGCTCCCTATAGGAACCACCGCCATTACCCGGGAGCGTATTATGGCAGCCTTGGAACGGGCAAATGCCACAGTCTCGCCTTGCTGTGAATATCCCTTCAAAGTTGGTAGTGGTCTTGGGCGGCTCATACAGCGTCTTTTGCAGCAAAAACAGTAGCCGCCCCCGGTTCCTTGTTCCAATAAGAAAATTCGAAATCTTCGAATTTTCTACAAAGCTCGTAAAGTTCTATAACCTGAGCGGGTAGTTCACGCGAGTACGTAGTTTCAGGGGGGCGTCTCCCTCTTTATTGAGCCGGTAGCAATCAAATCTCCCTTTTTTTGCTAACTCGTTCACAAAAGCAGTGTGGGACGTACTATCTGCTTGCGTGCGCGCGTAGGTTGTGGTAGAATTCGTCACGACAATGCGCAAATATGTTATCAGACGCCTGCTGTTGATGCCCATCACGCTGATTGGTATCACGTTTGTGGTGTTCTGCCTGACTCGCATGGTGCCGGGTGGGCCTGTGGAGCGCATTTTGCAGGAGCAGGCAATCGGTGCGCTGGCCGGTGAGAATGCTGCCGGGCCGGCAGGGGCTATGGTCAGCGAGCCGGATATAGAGCGATTGGAGGAGCTTTTCAATTTGCAGCAGCCGATGTGGTTGGCGTACCTGCAGTGGCTGGGTGTGCGCCGTCGCGAGGTGGAAATTGCCAAGGCTGAGTTCGGCGATGACGACAGTGCCGTGCTCACCATTGCCTCCCTTAGCGGGAACTCGGCTGTGATTGAAGTGCAGCGCGAGGGCAATGCCGTGAACTACCTCGCCGAGCCGTGGTTCGAGGAGGAGGGCTGGCGCATGCGCGTGGAGTCCCCGATGGCTCGCGCTGAGCGCTGGGCTCGCCGCAATGGCGTGACCGACCCGGCTGTTATCGAGGAGCGTGCAGCGAGCCCCTCTTGCCGTCGCTGGCGTGTGGTGGCGTACCGCAAGGCCTACGATGGCCTGCTGCAGGGCAGTCTGGGGCGCTCCTACAAGTACAATGAACCCGTGGGTGCCATGATGATGGAGCGCTTGCCGGTATCCCTTTATTTCGGCATACTGGGCGTATTGATTTCCTATGCCATCAGCGTGCCGCTCGGCGTGTACAAGGCTCTGAGTCACAACAGCTGGTTTGATAGCATATCGAGCTTCTTCATTTTCCTGGGCTACGCCGTGCCGGGCTTCGCGCTCGGTGCCGTGATGCTGGTGTACCTGGGGGCCCGCCTGGAGTGGTTCCCGCTCTACGGGTTAACTGACCCGTCATTCCCCACCATGGGATTCTGGGAGCAGGTGAAGGATATCGCCGCCCATACCGTGTTGCCGCTCAGTTGCTACGTGGTGTCCTCCTTCGCCATGATTACCATGATGATGAAGAACAATCTCATGGGGCATATCTCGGCAGACTACGTGCGCACAGCTGTTGCCAAGGGCGTGCCGTTCCGCCGTGCCGTATGGCGCCATGCCTTCCGCAATTCGGTGATTCCGTTGGCCTCCACTCTGGGCACAACCCTGTGCGGTGTGGTGGCGGGGTCGCTGCTGATTGAGCGAGTGTTTGATATTCAGGGGTTCGGCATGCTGAGTTTCCAGGCAATGATGGACAAGGACTACTCGCTGATTATGGGCACGCTGCTGCTCAGCTCCGTGATGATTGTGGTGGGTAACCTGCTGTCCGATATCCTCGTGGCCTTCATTGACCCCCGAATTCGCTTTGACTGATGAAACGTAAGAACCTCATAGCCCTGCTGCTGATGGTGGCCGCCGTACTGGGCGGTCTGGCGGAGCTGCATGATTGGTTGTTGCCCACACTTTCCTGGCCCTTTACCGTCAGTCGCGAGATGAGTATTTTGTCTGCCCCGGCGGATGTTTGCCCCCTGTTGGCAGTCGATGGTCGGGTGCACTGGTTCGGTTGGCTGTGCATGCTGTTGTTGCTGGTGGTGAGCATATACCTGCTGCTGCGCCGGTCGGAGAGCATGCGCGTGGCGCCGATGGTGGCCCGTCGCTGGGCCCAGTTCCGCAAGTTCCGCCGTGGGTACTGGTCGCTCATGGTGCTGGTGGGCCTGTTCATACTGGCCGGGCTTGATCAGGCCGTGGTGGGTAAGCGTGCTTTGCTGGTCTGCGATGGCGAGAACATGTACCTGCCGGCCTTCCGTCGCAATATCTACACCGGGCGCGAGTTCGGGCTGACCGGCAATGGTGCTCTGGGCGAGGCTGATTACCGCAAGCTGAAGGAGGAGTGCGGCAAGCCCGGCATGCCGACCCTAGTGCTCATGCCGCTGATTCCCTACGACGCCACGATGGATGCCGTGCCGTTCCCGACCGAGCTGCTGAAGCTGAAGGATGAGGGCCTGCTGGGCGACCCTGAAAACGGTAAGCCCTACAACGGTCAGGCCAGTCGCCTGTACCCCAATGGCAAGGCTCACCTGCGCCTGCGCTACCGTGCCGGTCTGCCCGATGGCCATGCTCATGGCTGGACCGAGGATGGCCGCGAGGTGTACTCTGCCACATACGAAAAGGGTAAGCTGGTGCAGCACAATTACTGGGGGGAGGGGACGGAGGCCGATTTCCTGGCACTCACGCCTGCCGATAAGGTGAGCCGCGTGTACTACCACCCCGCGCCGCCCCTGACCGGCGGTCACTTGCTGGGCACGAACAGTCAGGGCGCTGACATTGCTGCCTATCTGTATGGCGGTCTGCAGGTCAATATCAAGGCTGCGCTGTTCTATGTGCCCGCTATCTATGCCATTGGCCTGACGCTGGGCATGTTCATGGGGTATTTTGCCGGTAAGTTCGACCTGATAACCCAGCGTGTGATTGAGGTGTTCTCGCAGTTGCCGTTCCTTTTTGTGGTCATGGTGCTCTCGGATTTGGTGCCGCATGAACTGCGCGGTATGTTCCTGATTATGAGCTTGCTGTCGGCCTTCGGGTGGATTCATATCACCTACCTGGTGCGCACCGCAACCATGAAGGAGAAAACCCGCGACTATGTGGCTGCAGCCCGTGTGATGGGGGCAGGGACCTTCCATATCCTGATCCGCCACATCCTGCCCAATCTTACTGCTATTGTCGTAACCCTGCTGCCCTTCAGTCTGGCAGCTGTGGTACTTTCGCTGGCCTCTCTGGACTACATGGGCTTCGGCCTGCCGGATTCGTACGCCAGTTGGGGGCGCCTGCTTAATGACGGTCTTTCCAAGTTGTCCTCCCCCTGGGTGGTATCCTCGGCCTTCTTTGCGCTGGTTACCCTGTTGCTGCTGGTCACCTTTGTAGGCGAAGCTGTGAGAGAGGCCGTTGATCCCCGTCGTCACACCTATTACGAATGAAGATGCTGTTACCTGCCGGAAAATCCCTTGTTCGCCGACTGCTGCTGCCTGCCGTGGCAGGAGCCTGCACGCTGGTGATCGGTGCCGGTTGCGATGGTGGCAGGGCAGATGACGGCCCCGCCTGGAAGGCCCCGCAGGACAGCAGCATGCCCGAGGCCTTTGCCCCCGACGAGTTGGTGCCGGTCTTTGCCAAGGACTGGACGATGCCCAAGGGATTTGTCGGTTTTACCGAGCGCTGGAACAAGCGCAACGAGGCCTATGTGCAGAAGACACTGGCCGAGCACCGCGAGGAGTGCCTGAGTGTATTCGCCCACAAGCTGCAGACATGCCCCGGCAGCAAGGAGTCCGAGAGCGCCCGCGTGAGCATCAGCTCCGCTCTGCAGAAGTGCATTTCCATGGGTGATCGCCGTCGCATGGGCGACTACCTCGTGTACCGCGATTTCACTGACATGCCGCCCGAACTGCAGTGGCAGGATGGCGGCGAGCAGCCCGAGCTCGGTAGCCCGCAGGCGAAGAAGGGGGGCACCTTGCGCCTGGCGCTGCAGCGTTCCTTCCCGGGTACGCTCTGTCTGTTCGGCCCCAACAGCAACAACTCCACCCGCCGCTACCTGTACGACGAAATCGACATACCGCTGGTGCGCATTCACCCCGGTACCGGCAAGCTTATACCCGGCACGGCAGAGAAGTGGGCGGTGTCCGAGGATGGCCGCACGGTCTACTTCCGCATTGACCCGAACGCCCGTTTCTCCAATGGTGCTCCGCTCACCTCGCGGGATTTTATTACGGCGCTCTTTGTGCGTACGTCCGACTATGCGGCTGAGCCTTTCTATTCGAATTATTACCTGAGCCGTTTTTCCCGCATAACGGTGTATGGCAATGGCGCTGTTGCCGTTACGCTGCAGAATCCCATGCCGTCGGCGCCGTATTATGCCGCCATTCCTGCCAGCTGCACGAGTTTCTATGCTGAGTTCGGCCCGGATTACCCCAAGCGCTACCTGTGGCGTCCGGCCCCGACAACCGGTGCCTATCGTGTGGCGGCGGATGGTTTTGTGATGGGGCGCCAGATTACCTTGGAGCGCGTGCCGGACTGGTGGGGCTATGACAGGCGCTACACCCGCTACAGCTGCAACGTGGATCGCATCGTCTACTCCTTCATTGCCGAGCAGTCGAAGGCTCGCGAGCTGTTCCGTGTCGGCCAGCTGGATGTATTCTCCGCCCGCGATGCCGATTTCTGGTACGAGGGGCTGGAGGTTAAGCCGGTGCACCGTGGCTACATTCAGCGTGTGCATTTCTCCAATATCTGGCCCCGCAGTACCTTCGGCTTCCACCTGAACTGCTCCTGCGCGCCGTTCGATGACCGCAATGTGCGCCTGGGCATGCAGCATGCGCTGAATATTCAGGAGGTTATCGACAAGGTGTTCCGTGGTGACTATGTGCGCATGGGCTCATATTTCACGGGCTTCGGAGCGTATACGAATGACAAAATCAAAGCCCGTCCTTATTCGCCGGAGCTGGCCCGCAAGTATTTTGCTCAGGCCGGGTATACGGAAGAAGGCGGCGATGGTATACTGAGTCGCCCCGACGGCACGCGCCTGCAGGTGGTAGTGAACTCGAAAATTGACCCGGTGTATGCCAACTGCATGAACCTGTTGCGTGAGGATGCCGCTGCCTGTGGTCTGGATTTGCATTTCGAGCAGATGGATGATACCGTGTTCTTCAGCAAGATGCGGGATAAAACCTACACCGCCGGTATTTTTGCCTGGGGTGTGTCGCCCATCATGCCCGATCCCTCGCTGTTCTTCCTTTCCCGGTACGCTTACCTGCCGGATGGTACCCCGGTGAAGGGCAGCAGCAATGTGACCGCTACGGCCTCCCCCGAGCTGGATGCCGCCATTCTGGCCTGCCAGACCGCCACTACCGAGGAAGATGCCATTAAGGCGCACCACCATGTGCAGCAACTCATTCACGATGAAGCCTGCTGGGTGCCGGGCTGGACTACGGCCTACAGCCGATTTGCCCAGTGGCGCTGGCTCAAATGGCCCGAGGAGCCGGATTGCAATTTCTGCCCACCGCGTTATTTTGACCCGCTGGAAAGCCACCTGTACTGGATAGATGCCGAAGAGCAGGCTGCCACGATGCGAGCCCGTGCCGCCGATGAGGCGTACCCCGAGCAGGAGTTCGACATACCGCTGCCTGCTCAGAACTGATTTTCCCCGACCTTGTTATGATGTCCAAACTCAATCTGCTGGAAGTCCACCACCTCTCCACCGCCTTCGAGTCGGAGGTGGGGCTGCTGCGCGCTGTCGATGATGTGAGTTTCTGCGTGCCGCGCGGGCAGTGTGTGGGCATTGTGGGTGAGAGCGGTTGCGGTAAGAGCGTGACGGCCATGAGCTTGGTGCGCTTGCTGCCGCGTCCTCATGGGCGCATATTGGGCGGGCGAGTGTTATTTGACGGCGAGGATATCCTGAAAATGAAGCCCCGCAGGCTCAACGATGTGCGTGGCGGCAAAATCGGTGTTATCTTTCAGGAGCCCATGAGTGCCCTCAATCCGGTGCACCGTATCGGTGACCAGATTGCCGAAACCCTGATGCTCCACCGCGGTATGAGCCGCGACCACGCCTGGCTGGAGGCTATCAACATGCTGCATTTTGTGCGCATACCCGACCCGGAGCACCGTGTGAAGGAGTTCCCCGGTTCGCTTTCCGGCGGCATGCGGCAGCGCGTGGGGATTGCTATTGCACTGGCCTGCCGCCCCGAGCTTATCATTGCCGATGAGCCGACAACGGCGCTCGACGTGACGGTGCAGCAGCAGATTTTGTCGCTCATTCGTGAGCTGCGCGAGCAGATGGGCTCGTCTGCCGTGCTTATCACGCACGACCTCGGTGTGATTGCTCAGAACTGCGACCGTGTGGTGGTGATGTATGCCGGCCGTGTGGTGGAGAGTGCAGGGGTGAAAGAGCTGTTTGCCAATCCCCGCCACGCCTATACCAAAGCCTTGCTTTCCTCCATGCCGCGGTTGGAGTACCCCCGCAAGAGCCATCTGCCGACTATTCCGGGGCAGGTTGCACCCATCCGCGATTATGTGAATGGCTGCCGTTTCTGCCAGCGCCTGGAGCGCACCGGGCATACACTTGTCACTCGCCCGCTCTTGGTGCAGGTCGGTCCTGACCATATGGTCGAGGCCTGCCCGCTCTGCGCCGACATTTGATTTGCCAAAAACGACCGTGCCGCGGTCGATATAACCCGAACTCCGTTTGGATATCACCGGCTGCACCAGCCGCCGATATTCACGCCTCGGTGAAAAAAAGCCGCTGCGCATGATACGCAGCGGCTTGCTTGTAAATCCTTTGTGACTAAATTAGGCCTCGTCGGGGAAAATCAGAGCCTTGGGAGCGGGCTCGATGGCGGTGATGGTCATCTTGACCTGCTGACCACCGAACTCTACCGGCAGGCGCAGGCTGTCGCCGACCTTGTTGCCGATGAGCTTGTTACCCAGCTTGGAGTTGTAGGGAACCACGTTTTCCTCGGGGATGGAGTCCCAGGCGCCCAGAATGGTGTACACCACCTTCTGACCCTTGTCGGTCTCGAAGGTAACCTGAGTACCCATGGTGGTCTGCTCGCAGGTAGCGCCCGAGAAGTCGGTGGGCTCGGCCTGAGAGAGCAGGCGGGAAAGCTCCTCGCTGCGGCGCATGAGCACCTGACGGGTAGCCTTGGCGTCCTGATAACCGCCGTTCTCACGAAGGTCACCTTCAGCGCGGGTAATCTCGAGGTCGTGCTTGTTCTTGGGAATACGCACGTTGATGATGTCCTCGTACTCGGCCTTACGGGCGGCGAAGGAGCGCAGGGAGACGTAGAGGTTCTGCTTCTCCTTAACCTGCACGCGGGAAAGTACAACCTCCTGCAGGGAGGGGTGAACCTTCATCATGTTAGCCAGCAACAGGTTGCGGTCCAGGTCGGGCAGTACGGAAGAATCGTAGAGCGACTTGGCGAAGGGGCGGGCCTCCAGCTCAGAGATACCGGTCACGAGGTCGGGAGCCAGCTCCTTGTCGTCCATGAGCAGGTTGCGCAGGCGCAGAGCTCGGTTGGGGCCACCTTCGGCGCTGTCCTTCTCGATAGCGGCGATAACAGCGGCACCGAGAGCCATCTTGTTCTTGTCCACCAGCTCCTTGGCCAGACCGTTACGCTCCTTACATACCCAGATGAGCACGTCGGGAGTCAGGTTCTGGCGGGAGATGCCGTTCACGATGTCGGCGAAAAGCTGCTCCTTGGCACCCTTGGCAATGATGAAGTCAGCAGCCGCAGCCGTGGCACGGGCACCACCGAACAGGAAGATGTTGGTCGTGTAAGCCAGCCAGCTGTCGGGGTAAGCCTCGGGCAGGGCGGTGTAAACGGCATGCTGACGTGCAACGGAGAGCTCACCGATGTAGTTCTTCAGCTCCTCAGAGGGAATGGTCTGCAGCTGCTCTGCCAGAGTGGTGAGCTTGTCAACACCGGCGGCGGTCAGAGCGGCATCGAACTGGGACTGTTTAGCCTCGTCGCTGCCGTGAGTGCCCTCCAGAATGTCATCGCGAATGATGATGAGCTCCAGGATATGCTGGGGCTCGTGACCCTTCTCGATGTCGTCCTCCATGGCCTTCACGAGCTTGGCGGCAATCTCGTACTCGCCGTTGAGCGCCTCGAGGCGAGCCTGGTCGAGGATGCGCACGCAGCTCTCCAGAGTGGTGGCGTCGTTGTAGTCAGCCAGCAGGGCCTCTGCAGCGCTGGCTGCCTCGCGGGTTACGATAGCCTCGCCACGCTTGGTGGGCAGGCGGAAGCGGGGATCATCGCGCATAGCGGCGCGGGCTTTCTCCCACCAGCTCTTCCAGTTCTCTTCGGCAATGACGCGACCGCTGAGGAATTTCTCGAGATCCTCGGGCTGCATCTCCAGTACTTCTTCCACACCTTCGCGCAGGGAGAAATTGTGCTCCAGAACAAAGGCGATGAACTCCAGAATTGTTTCCTTCCCCTCAGCCTTGGCCTTGCAGCCGGCGGGGTCTTCAAAACACGTGACGAGGAAATGCCCGGCAGGTACCGGGGTGAGCTGGTTGAATGCCAGCTTAAGGCCCATCACGTAATTGGGATTTTTCTCGAAATTAATCTTGACGCGCTGCTTGGCCAGTGACCACGCCTCAACCTTGCCCACACCCCACTCAGGGTGCATCACATAGTTGGCGGGAGAGAACTTGTCCAGCCTGGCAGCGAAGTCGGCCGGAATCTTACCGGCAGCTACGAGTTTTTCTAAATCACCATGCATACGTGAATACAGTATAGCATGCATCTTGTCAAATTCAAGCCCCGAATTAGCTTTTTTTGTATTTTTTTAACAATTTCCTGTTTTTTATGCAAATCTGTGAGCAACTCCCCGACGGCAATAGGGAAGTTCGCCACAATATTTTTGCTCGCGGGTTGCTTATAATACGAAAACAGCGCCCGAGGCCGGTTAGAGCCACGGGCGCTGTTTTACAATAACATTTTCATTCTCGACGTATCGCTGAGACTCCGGAATCACACCTGCCACCGCCCTCGGCCGTAAGCCGAGGGGCGTGAACGGTAGCACCGGCTACGCTGCCTGCGGGCGAAAAGCCCGCCTATCTTAAAATATTCAAAATCAAAAATTCAACATCCGGCTTTCTCCCACAAATCGGGGCGGTGGAAATCGGGCTGCGTGTCGCAGGGCAGGGCGGTGGTGAGGAACACCTGCTCGGGGGATTTCAGGATAGCGGCGGCTGCCAGTTTGCAATCGGCGGGGGAGATGCCCAGTTGCTCCAGCACAGCCGTGGGGATGAGAGCACGGCAGCTCCAGCCCTCGCTATTGCTGCAGCCGGTAGCCTGCACGCCGGCGGGAATCCAGCCCTCGTAGCCGGGGGCAACCTGTCGGGGCGCGCAGAACACAGCTGCCCACCAGGCGCCGTTCGGGCTCAGGTTGAACTCCATGTAGCGGCTGCCGTCCGCCGTGGCAAGGAAAAACTCTGCGGCATCGTATCGCCATAATTCCGCCTGAAAAGCACCACATACACCCTGAGGGTGAACCAGAGCAGGGGACTTGCGCGCGGCGCAGAACTCCAGACCATCTGCCGTGAGGGTAAAGGAAAACTCGTAGGGTGGCTCAACGGCTTGTCCGTACCATTCTTTGTCTATCTGCTGAACCTGAGCAGTGGTGGTGGAAATGATGACTTGCATACGTGGTATAGTACCATTATTCCCGCGTGCGCGCAAGAGAAGATTTCGAAAGTGTGGTAAAAATGCTTTCAAAAATGCCGATATTGCAGGAAAGTAGAAGAAAATATGACAATTTTACAAAAAAAGTCTTGCAAATTGAGTTAATTACGTGTATTCTTCGGCGCGCGAGCTGAACAAAACCGACCGTTGGTCCTCCATTTCTTCGGAAGTCAGCTCGTATGGGGGGAAACCCGGTCACACCAAACAAAAATCATGTCAGACGAACTGAACAACGAGCAGGAGGTCATTGAGTTGGCCCATTTCGAGATTCCGAACACCCTCAAGCGCATTGAGGACCCCGAGGATCCCAATCATATCACTTTCATCGCTGAGCCCATCGAGACGGGTTTCGGTCACACGCTGGGTAACTCCCTGCGCCGTGTGCTGCTCAGCTCCCTGGAGGGTGCCGCTATCACCAGCGTTCGCATTGCCGGCGCTCAGCACGAGTTCACCTCTCTGCCCGGCGTGGTGGAGGACGTGACCGACATCATTCTGAACCTCAAGAAGGTTAAGTTCGCTCACCACGGCAAGGAGCCCCGTACTCTTTCCCTGCGCGCTAACAAGCAGGGTGTTGTGACCGCCGGTGACATTCAGGACGATCACATCTACTCCGTTGTTAACAAGGATCAGGTTATCTGCCACCTTGACCAGAGCACCATCTTCGACTGCGAGTTCGAGGTGAATGTCGGCCGTGGTTTCTACACCGCCGAGGACAACAACGACAAGGACCGCCCCATCGGCGTGATTCCGATTGACTCCATCTTCTCCCCCGTGACCCGCGTGAAGTACGCTGTGGACAACGCCCGTGTAGGCCAGATGACCGAGTTCGACAAGCTCGTGCTCGACGTATGGACCGACGGCCGCGTAAGCCCCAACGATGCTATGCTGCAGGCCGCCAGCATTATGCGCCACCACCTCGACGTGTTCGTGGAGAGCGACAGCCGTCGCGTATCCTTCGACCGCGCTTCCGGCGGCGATACGGATGCCAACACCGCTCAGCTGCGCAAGCTGCTCAACATGAGCGTGAACGAAATCGAGCTTTCTGTGCGTGCTGCTAACTGCCTGAACAACGCTAACATCACCACCGTTGGTCAGCTGGCTATGAAGACTGAGGGCGAAATGCTCAAGTACCGCAACTTCGGTAAGAAGTCCCTTAACGAGATTAAGGAGAAGCTCGTGCAGCACGGCCTGTCCCTGGGCATGCAGTTCGACCCGAAGCTCCTTTCCGCTCCCGGCAGCAGCCCCCGTCTGCGCGACTCCGACGAGCCCCGCGCTACCGACCTGCAGGCTCTCATCTCCCACAATATCGAGGCTTCCGGCTTCGATGATGAGGACGAGGACGATTTCGACGACTAAAGCTCCCCTGCGCCCCGCGCAATTCAACCATTTCACTATTAACACTACAAAACATAATATAGCACTATGAGACACGGCGTCAAAAAGGCCAAGCTGCAGCGCACGGCCTCCCATCGTAAGGCTCTGCTTGCCAACCAGGCTTGCAGCCTCATCTCCCACGGCCGCATCACCACCACTCTGGCCAAGGCCAAGGCACTTCGCCCCTACGTGGAGAAGCTCATCACCCTCGGCAAGACCGGCACCCTGCACGCTCGTCGTCAGGCTCTGGCCACTCTGCCCCAGCCCAAGGTTGTCACCAAGCTGTTCAGCGTGGTGGCCGAGGCTACCAAGAACCGTCAGGGCGGCTACTGCCGCATCGTGAAGCTTGGTCAGCGCATGACCGATAGCGCCCCCATGGCTCTTATCGAGATCATCGACCTGCCCCAGCTCTCCGCTCCCGAGGCTCCCTCCACCACCGTTGGCACCGGTAGCTCCGAGGCTCCCGCCGCTGCTGCTCCCGCAGTTGAGGAGGCTCCCGCCGCTACTGAGGAGGCCCCTGCTGAAGAGCAGAAGTAAGAGTTATAGCTGTAATTAACTATTAAGAGGCAAGGCTGATGAGGTCTTGCCTCTTGTTTTTCTCAGGACTGAAGGTACGACCGTTCCGGAAGATGCGTTTTCCGAGTAGCTTTTTCGGTGTAGCCTTTTCACATAGTACTTGACATTTCGGGGGCAAAATTGTAGTATGCTCCCATGGTAAGGCAAGGTAGGAAAGTTGTTGCGGTGTTGGCTGATTATCCCTTTTGGATACACATACCTGAGCTGGAGGCCTTCAGAGTACACCCTGCAGCGTGGCTGGTAGCCGTGCAGAGTGCATTTTCTGACAAAGTCGGTATCTCAGAAGCATACGAACAATATGAACTACACTGGGTCGTTCTGACAAAAGCGGTCAAAAAAGAGCGCACTGTTGAACTTGATAGCCATTATTTGCATTTATTGCCCGGGGGGAGTAAAACCCTGTCTCAGTTTTTACGATACTGGCCTAATCGTCTAAGGGTTCATCGATTTTTGAAGCGTCTAAAGCCGGATTTGGTGCATGCTTGGGGTACTGAGGCGGCATATGGAATGTGTGCGAAAGATTATAAAGGTCCGAAGTTGTTTTCTGTGCAAGGGCTTTTAAATGCCTGCATTCAACGTTCTGCTATGGCGAACTTTATGGTGCGGCAGGCTAAGTTTGAGAAAGAAACCCTTGCGTCAATGCCTGTCATAACGACCGAATCTGAGTGGGCAAGGGAAAGAGTGTTGGAATTGGTACCGCAAGCGGATGTTCGGATATGGGAGTATGCTGTAGAGCCTCGTTTTTTCTCTGCAAGAAAAGAGATGGCGTCCAAGCCGACATGTTTGTTTGCAGGGACGAATTCGCTTCATAAGAATGTACCGTTGGCTATACGTGCTTTTTCCAGACCCGAATTACGCCATGTTACGTTGTTTCTTGCAGGTATTGCTCCGGGGGTATATCAGAACTTGCCTGAGAATATTATACCATTGGGGCGTGTAGGTCGTGACAGGATGGTAGAATTGTTGCAGGAGAGCTGGCTTCTTGTGCATCCCAGTTTGGTAGAAACAGGTCCCACTATAGCCAAGGAGGCTAGGGTTATGGGGGTGCCATGTGTGCTGTCGGTTGACTGTGGTGCTAAAAGGTATATAGCGCAAGGTAAATCCGGCTACATTATTGAGCCTAATAATGAGCAGCAGTTGGTTGATGCTGTATTAGCTGTTACTAAGGATATGCAAACAGCTCTTGCTATGGGGGTATATGAGCAGGATAAGTGCCGAACGCTGCTTAGTAAGAATGAAATGATTAGGGGGCTGTTGTCCTTATATAGTGAAATTCTGAGTAGCTGATAAGAAAAAGGTATAGACATCAACAGACTTATATATTTCTGTATATTCAAAAGTTGCTTATCTTTTCAAGCTCAGCAGACCGGCTGCAGTGAGAATCGCGATTGCAGTCGCCATGCAGGTGCTGATACCGCAGCCGGCGGTGAGCAGCAGCAGGGGCATCCCCACAGTGGCGGGGAGCCAGACCTCGAACCACTCATTGAGCTTGTAGTGCCGGTAGGTGGGCTCGACATGGGGCAGGCCGTGCGGGTAGTGCAGCTTAATCAAAAAGTACAGCAGCAGCTGCACCAGACCGCAGAGAATGTAGAGCAGGGCGGCTGCAAAGGCGTGGCTCTCGCCCAACATGCTGCCGATACCCATGGCAAGCAGCCATCCCATCCACCAGTACAGGGATAAGGGGGTACTTTCCGGGTATCCCTGTTTCTGCAGTTCTTCCTTCAGCTGCGGGTAAAGGTGCCTGGCAATGCCATGCAGAGTCCAAGGCCCCTGAATAGCTGCAGATACTGCGTAGAGCGCCGGATGGGGCGGCAGTGGCAGGCGGGGACGTTTCATCAGTCGCCGGTGGGGGTATGACCGCGTTTCAGGTCGGCGGCAAAGCTTTCCGGCAGGCCGGTGCGGGATATTTTGCTCGCCGCGGTCTCGACATCGTAGTCCACGCGTCGCAGTGTCAGGGTGTCGGTATCCTCCTCATACAGGCCGTAGGCGGCGCGGTAGTCCAAATCGCGGGGCTGGCCGACGGAACCTGAGTTGATGAGGTAGCGGCAATCCTGCTCGAGGGGCAGGTTGAAGGTGCCATCGGCGTCGTATACAACGGGAATGATGCTGATCTTGCTCTCGCTTTCACAGAAGATGGTGGGGCGGTGGGTGTGACCGAAGAAACAGATGCGCCCGCTGAATGCAGCAAAGGCGGCGCGGGCCTCGGGCACGGTGGCAATGCGGTGCCATTCATCGCCCGCCACGGGGGAGTCGTGCACCAGGGTGATACCGTGCCATGTCATTTTGCGGGGCAGCGGGCGTACGTATGCCACCAATTCCGTACCGAGCATGGCTGCGGTGCGGTCCATCATGGCCGTGTAGAGCGGCACCCCGAAGAGCCCTCGCTGCAGCAGCGCCTGCTCGTGGTTACCGCGTACAGCCGCGCTGAAGAGCTGCGACACCTGTTCTACGCAGGCGGCGGGGTCCCCATTGAAGCCGATGACATCTCCCAACCCCACATAATGGGTGACCTGCAGCTGCGCGGCATCTGCCAGCACAGCCTGCAGGGCTTCCAGATTGGCATGTATGTCGCTGAGAAGCGCGACTTTCATTACTCAGCAAGCAGGGTTTTCAGGCGAGCCTTGAGGGCGGGTATGCCGTCACCCATGGCTGCAGAGATAGGTATAATCTCAATCTTGGGGAATCGCTGACGCAGTATTTCCAGATTTTCGGCAGAGGTCGGGTCGTCCATCTTGTTGGCAACGATAATCCAACGGCGCTCGGCCAGTTCCTCGGAGTAGAGCTTGACTTCCTTACGCAGGGTCTGAATAGCCTCGACCGGGTCGTGCTCCAGGCCGGTCATGTCGACCACAAACAGCAGCACATGACAGCGCATGATGTGGCGCAGGAACTCATGGCCCAGACCGCGGTTCTCGGACGCACCCTCAATGATACCGGGAATGTCGGCGACGATGCAGCGGGAGTAGTCCTCGAACTCCACCACACCCACGATGGGCTGCAGCGTGGTGAAGGGGTAGCTGGCTACCTTGGGGGTTGCGCGGGACACGGCACCCAGCAGGGTGCTCTTGCCGGCGTTCGGGTAACCTACCAGACCGGCATCGGCGATGCGGCGCAGCTCGAAGAAGAACACGCCACTCTCGGCCTCGGTGCCGTACTCGAACTTGATGGGAGCCTGATCGGTTGCTGTGCGGAAGTGCCAGTTGCCACGACCGCCCTTGCCACCCTGGCAGAGCACAAAGCGCTCGCCCGGTTCGGTGAGGTCGGCAATCTGCTCGAACTCAATACCCTCGCCCTCACGCTCCAGCCAGGTGGCCTCCTGCATGGTCTCGGCATTGGTGCGGTACACGATGGTGCCGGGGGGCACCTTACCGATGACGGTACGGCCATCCTTACCATGCTTGCGGGCGTGCATGCCGGGCATGCCATCCGTGGCTATGAGTTTGGGGTCATAGAAATAATTGCGCAGGTCATTCGTGCCTGTGCTAACCTCAAGGATCACGCTGCCGCCGTCACCGCCGTCGCCGCCATCGGGGCCGCCACGGGGGACAAACTTCTCGCGCCGGAAACTGGCGAGGCCGTTTCCGCCTTTGCCTGCCTTGGCATATATACGAATATGATCTACGAACATGGGGCGGAGCTTAAATGAAACACTTGCCAATGTCAAGTGTTTTTCGATAACTTTATTTTAAGTTGGAGGATTTCTCCTCTTATTACTTCAATTTTCGTCGGGTTACGAGGTAAACCTTGTCGCCGTGGCGTACTTTTTCGGGGACGGAGACCAGAGCATTCCCACCCTTGGGAACAGTGGGCACGATTTGTGTGACGCCGTTCTCATCGTCGCAGCGTACCTCGGCCACGGTCAGTCGCACAATGCCGGTGGTGGGGCCGGTGATTTCAATCTTATCGCCGGGGGAGAGGGGCAGGGCCTCCAGTCGAATGTCGGCGACCTGTACCTTGGGGTACCAGCGCATAATTCTGCCGAGGTGGTGGCGCTGCTCCAGAGCCAGGCTGTTGGAGCAACCGCTCCAGGTCTCCCACTCTTCGCCCAGGTAGTACCCACCGTGCCAGAACTGGCGGTTGAAGACGTGCAGCAGGCGCTCCTCCCACTCGGCTACTTTCTCGGGGCTCCATTCACCCTTGGCGCAGGTGGTCACGGCCTCCTTGTACACAGAGGTGACGGTGGAGACATAGGCCTCGGAGCGTCCGCGGCCCTCGAGCTTGAAGACAGCCACGCCGGCTTCGACCAGCTGGTCAATCACGCGAATGGTGCAGATATCCTTCGGGGACATGATGTACTGGTTATCGATGTCCATTTCAAAGCCGGTTTCGGTATCTGTCACGCGGTATTTGCGACGGCAGAGCTGGAAGCACTGTCCCCGGTTGGCGCTGTGGTTATAGGCAGCCAGGCTCATGCCGCACTTGCCGGAAATACCAATGCAGAGTGCACCGTGTGCAAAAATCTCGATACGAACCTGTTCGCCCGAGGGCCCGGTGATATTCTCGCGGCGAATGCCCTCGATAATGGTGCGAATCTGGCTGAGTTTCAGCTCGCGGGCCAGAACCATCACATCGGCGTAGGCGGCAAAGAAGCGCACGGCGGACAGGTTACAGACGTTGGCCTGCACGGATATGTGCACCTCAAGCCCGATGCTGTGAGCGTAGGTAATGACAGCCAGGTCGGCGGCAATCACGGCATCCACCCCCGCGGCTTTGGCCCGCCGCAGCAGCTCCTGCATGGGCTCGACCTCTTCATCGTAAATGATGACATTGCAGGTCAGGTAGGCTTTCGCCCCGCATGCATGGCACAGACGTGCCACCTTGGGCAGGTCATCGGGCGTGAAGTTCACGGTCGAGCGGGCGCGCATGTTGAACATGCCTACGCCGAAGTACACACTGTCCGCCCCGGCGCGCAGCGCCGCTGCCAATGATTCGAACGACCCCGCCGGGGCCATGATTTCCAATGCCTGCATGCGCGCGATTGTACCGACTGAGGCGCAAATGTCAAGATTTAATGTGCAGGCTGTTGCTCGCACGGGGTGAAATGCCATCCTACTCGATTCATGGAATTAAAGCTCAATATGTATGCTTTCTATATCGCCCTCATTCCTATAATGTTTTATTTTTCTCCAAGATAAAATCCATGCTTTTCCTTCCGTGTCGAATACTCTAAAACTCAATTGAAGGTGTGCCTGCGTGCCAAGAATATTACTTTCCATTACTAACGCATCTTTGTCCTTTTGAATTTTCAGCATTGGAGAAATAACCATGCCAATGTGTGATTTTTTTTCGTCTTTAGTGGGAAATTCAACCGCACCGTTTTTTATTTCCATACTTCCGGAAACCTCATCTTCCCTATTCCATGACAGAACATATATAGAATCGTCAATTTCCAAGTAGGGAACAAAGTATAATAAATCAATCTTCATTCGCTTCTGATTAAACAGGAGCTCAGTGTGTTTATTATACACCCACAAATAAACAGTATAATCTAACGTCCTATCCTCTTTTTCTGAGAAATCCCAGAATGTGTTTTCTGTATGAATCGGTTCAACATAGAGCCCACAGGATGCACCAATGCTCTTACCTATGAAATAGTGAGCCCGTCTTACAACCTGAGGATGCTCCTTATTTCCAAAAGGATCGCTCAATTTGATGTATGTATATCCTTCCGAATCGCACTTACACTCTTCGGTATATGCTTGTAAATGTTCATCGCCGAAATCAGCATTCTTATAACCGGCAACCAATCTGCTGGAAGTTCTCACCCCTAATCCTTTACTATTAGCACAAGTGTCTTCTTTTGCCAAGGCCGTTGTTTCGGGGGACATCAATATGGATAAGAACAATAAATAGAGGTACAATGGTTTATTGAACATATGCATGAGCTCCGCCTCCATGCCCAAAGTTTAATTGAACGTCATATATTTCACAGGGGTATAATTTATCCCTGTGAAATATTGTTAATATGCTTTATGAGTGATTGTATTTATTTTCGAAAAACAACATAATTCCAATATGAGCCAAAGTATATTCATTACGAGTAATATGGAGATAATAGGAAATGGATAGCTTTCTTCCGGTCGTTGAATTCTAGATTCAGATGCTGGCTTCACTTTCGGCGCGGAATACCATTGACTGATGGTGTATACATTCCGGTCGAATATAAGTTTAAGCCCATATTCTACATATATTGTCTCATCGTCTGTTTTAACTTTCCTAAACCACGAGTGGGAATTTGGTAAGAGACTATCCGGCATCAATTCTAAATTGTCTTGATAAGGTGTTAATTTACTGAATCCGTCCATCTTCCACAAAATATCATCAGTCAAAGGCACGCCCCTCTCAGCCATGACTCTGAACTCATCCACCTTCCACGAAGTATCGGCAGTTAAGCCCGGCCCGCCCTCTGCTATATTCCCCATTTCTGCAAACAAGCGTTCGGCAATTGTGGTAAGGATATTCTCGGACGGTTCTTTCTCAGCCAGTAAATAAAACCTATATTGTTCACCGCAAAGGGCTTTTGCTAAATCAGTCGAACCGAAAAACAAAGCTTTGCTGATTCTTTCGCGTTCGGTATTATCACAGAATGCATCGTATAATGCAGGAGTATGGGGCTCTAAATCGGCATATTCCGGTAGCCATCTCAATTTATTTAATTTGCCGGCAGCTAAATCTGCGCTCTCTTTATCATGAACCTCCGCCAATATAGCATTTTGGCTTTCAAAATATTTCTCAGTTGCAATCTCCCTATGTAACCAGTGTTTCCCCAGAGCCCACGTGTTACCACAAAGTATAAAAGCCAATAGGCCGATTGTACAAAACAGATTGCTGCATTGGCGAAAGAAAATGTGCATGGTATTGAGGTATTCTGCTTACGCGTATAATTAAAAACTAAACTTCAGCGCAAAGAGGAATTAAGATTACACAACATGTTTATTTGTAGTACAATAAATAATGCAAGATACGTACTTGAACAAACAAGTTATGCATCCACACAGACAGTTTGACAGAATTTGGGAGATATGCAAGCCTTTTTATCTGTTTTTGGATTTCTTGCACTTTTTCGCAGGTTTGCCTGATGCTATTCACACCTTGGATATGGTACCCTTGTCAAAATCGGTTGCTCTACCTCCCGCACATGCAGGAGGTAGGGCTGAAATAATACCGATAAATATGTTATAATTAATTACTCGCTTTTATCCATCCAGCCGTGGCGTTGGGCGTAGCTGAAGAAATCTTCCAGCAGGAGCGAGTACTGCAGGCGATGGCGGGAGGCCCTGTCTGACAAAGCGGCTCAGCGAATTGCGCGAGACTTGCAGAATCGCCAGTGCCTCTGCCGAAGCAATCTACTGTGGCGATACATGGGGGAGTGGCGTGCGGAGTTTGCGTGCCGGCGCCTGCACCCGCCGCCTATCCCAATAGGCCATAGGTGGGCACCCTTTCTCGGCCACACGGCAAAAGCGCACACGCTCGCGGTGCAGGAGCTCACGAGTCGATGATTGCTTGCAGCCCGGGATTTCCGCCGCCTGTCGGCTGGAGATAGCCCAGGTGGGTGGCTTGCTGAGAATCACCGGTAAGTGCCGCAGACGTAAAGAGATAACAAGAAAGGAAAAGCCGGAAAAAACAAGCGAGCCTGAACCGATGGTCGGTACAGGCTCGCCGGAGTTGTTGCAGGATGTTGTCGTGCTTATGCTAAGCCGCTGCGGCGGAGCATGGCCTCGGGGTCGGGGTCACGCTGCATGAAGTCGCGGTAGAGCTCGGCAGCCGGGCGGCTGTTGCCCTTGGAAAGGATGCAGCGACGGAAGTCGCGCCCTGTGGCGGGATTGAAGATACCCTCCTTGGCGAAGCGCGAGAAGGCGTCGGCCTCGAGCATTTCGGCCCACTTGTAGGAGTAGTAGCCGGACTCGTAACCACCGTCGAAAATGTGGGAGAAGCAGCGCAGTGCACTGTTGGCCGGCTCGGTGGTGGGAATGCGGTAGTCTGCCAGGATTTCGCGGTCAACCTCCTCGATATCGCGGCCGGCATAGGTGGCGGTGTTGGTATGGAGCTCGAGGTCGAGCTTGCCGAAGCAGAGCTGGCGCATGTCGAAGGTGGCAGCGCCGTAATTGCGGGCGGCCAGCATCTTCTGTCGCAGTTCTGCGGGCAGGGGGGCACCCGTCTGCCAGTGGCGGGCAAAACGGTCGAGTGCCTCGCTCTCCCAGCACCAGTTCTCGTTAATCTGGCTGGGCAGCTCCACAAAGTCCCAGGCTACATTGCAGCCGGCCAGACTTTCCACCTCCACATCGCTGAGAATCTGGTGGAGCAGGTGGCCGAACTCGTGGAAGACGGTCTCGACTTCGCGGTGAGTGAGCAGAGCCGGTTTGTCGCCCACGGGGCGGCTCATGTTGCCGCACATCAGGGCCAGGTGCGGACGGCGGGGGCTGTCGCCCACGGGCGGGCAGCCGGTGGTCAGGCAGTTCATCCATGCGCCGCCGCGCTTGCTGTCGCGCGGGTACCAGTCGGCGTAGAAGGAACCGAGGTGCTCGCCGTTCTCTTCATCGTACACCTCGTAGAACAGCACCTCGGGGTGCCATACTTCCACGGCTCCGGCGGGCAGCTCCTCGCCCTCGCTGATGCAGGCGGTCGGGCGCTGCTCAAAACGTATGCCGTACAGCCCGGCGTAGATGGAGAACATGCCCTCGAGCACGCCCTGCATGGGGAAGTAGGGGCGCAGTTCCTCGCTGTCGAAATCGTAGAGAGCCTTGCGGCGTTTTTCGCTCCAGTAGCCGATATCCCAGGGCTTCATGACGGGAATGTCGCTGCCGGTAGCCTGCTCGGCAAAGAGGCGGAGAGCCTCCTGCTCAGCGAGGAAGGGGGCTTTCACTCGGTCGTGCAGGTTGTTAATGAAATTGAGCGCCGTGGTGCCACTGCCGGCCATGCGGCGGGCAGTCACGTAGTCGGAGTAGCGCTCGTAGCCCAGCAGGGCAGCCTTCTCGGCACGCAGAGCCATGATTTCATGAATGAAGGGTTGCGTGTCGTACTTGCCGCAGCCTTTTTCGTTCATGGCGTGCCATACCCGGCTGCGCAGGCCCTCGTTGTCGGCAAAGGTGAGGACGGGCTGAACTGAGGTGAACTGCAGAGTGAAGCGCCAGGCGGGATTTTCGGCAGTACCGTGCCCTTTGCTCAGGGCATCCGCCTGTGCGGCGGCGCGGGCAGACTCGGGCAGGCCGGACAGCTCGTTCTCATCGGACGTGACATATTCCCAGGCGTTGGTGGAGTCGAGCACATGCTCGCCGAAGGTTTGGGAAAGCTGGGCCAGTTTGGTGGTCAGCTCGGCATAGCGCACTTTCTGCTCATCGCTGAGGTCGGCGCCGTTCTCGCGGAAGTCGGCCAGCGTTTCGGCAATGAAGCGCTGCTTGACGGGGCTGAGCTGCTGAACCCAGGGCTCAGCAGCAGCGTTTTTCAGCACGGCGTAGAGCTGCGGATTGAGTGTAACGCTAGAGGAGTAGATGACTACCTCGGGCATAAGCTCGTTGATGGCCTCTCGCAGCTCGGGGGAGTCCATGACCGACTGCAGGTGCGACAGGCGCCCCCAGGCTCGCATGAGGTCGGCGCCGGATTCCTCGAGCGCGGCAAAAGTGTTCTCGTATGTCAGTTCCTGAACGTGGCAGATGGTTTCCACCGCCTTTTTGGCGCTCTCGATGGCCGCGCGTATTTCCGTGCGTGCCCGATCGGGCGTGAGGCGGGACCAGGCAATGTGCAGATTCTTGTCGGTGAATGGTGTATTCATGTTGGGGGCAATATTACCCCTTTCCCTATGCTGAGTAAAGGGAAAAACAAGACAGCAGCCGGCTATTCACGTGAAATTGCGCCGGAATTTACCCGTTTCTTTCCTGACTCTGTTTCAGTCGTACTTCGGCGCTTTCCTGAAGTTTGTCGGCTTTCTTGGTATTGCCGGCTTTTCTGAAGATAGAGGAAATGATTTTCTGGATTTCTACTTCCTTGGAAAGCTTGAAGTGGTCAGAGGTATTGCTGAGTACACCTTTTTCGAAGAGTTTTTCGGTGGCTCTTGCCATGGCTGCCCAGTCTCGTTTGGCGGCACCGGCGGTTTCCATGTGACGAATATATTGGCGCAGCAGGCTGCCGAAGACATCGCCGCGTTTGGTCGTCTCCTTCAGCAGTTTGTTATAGAGTTGTCCCAGCCCGCGTATATCTTTCTCTTCTGCCAGTAGTTCACCCTGACGGTCAGCGGCTTCGAGCAGCAGGTCGCTGCGCTCATCGCCGATGGTACGCAGCAATTTGTCCAGATTTTTCTTCATGGCGGTACGCTTGGCGTTGTCGCTCTTGCCCTCGAGAGCATACTCGTTATCAATCTCGCCGGCGAGATCCAGCAACTCGGCGTTCTTTCTGCCATGGCGTTTGAGGTCGTTACTCATTTTGCGCCAGTAATCGGCAGCGGGCATGGCTTCTTTGTCGGCAGTCAGCACGCGTATACGCGAACTCCAGGCTTCGGTCAGCAGAGGGAAGGCGCCGGTGACGTATCGCGATGTGCTGCGGGCTTCGGCCGTGCTGCCGATACTGACCAGATATTCAGCCAGCATCATCCCTTCATAGGCGGTGGCTAACTTGTCATCTGCCGTTTTCTTTGTCTGGTTGAGCAGTACGCTCTCGTGCATGCTGCGACCGGAGCAGGGGTTGG
This sequence comes from Akkermansia sp., assembly GCA_045531695.1. Classification (GTDB taxonomy): domain Bacteria; phylum Verrucomicrobiota; class Verrucomicrobiia; order Verrucomicrobiales; family Akkermansiaceae; genus Akkermansia. The sequence continues at coordinate 28,474 of JAZSEM010000092.1, read as the reverse complement.
TGAACCTGCCGGAGTTGTAGCCGTAGGAGCCGGTCTGTTTCCAGCTGACTGTGTCAGTCATCGAGGCAATCCAGGCGTGCGGTCCGCGGTCGCCGTCACCCACAATGTAAACGGCCGGTACGGCTTTGCACTTGGCAGTGTTGCTGGCAAAGTACCCCTGGTGACGGCACACACCGCCGTCCTCCCTGATTTCGGCAAAGTTGTATTTCTGGTACAGTTCTCCCTCGCTCAGTGAACCGGCCGCTATTTCCATGCGGTAGCGGATGGAGGCGTAGGAATCCCCCCACTGAGCCTGACTGTACTTCAGGTTCTTGTGTACCCAGTCAAACTCTGACCGCGGCAGGCGGACGTCCACAACGTAGAGCAGGTCACTGACGTCCATTTTCTTTACATCAGTGAGCAGTTTTTTCTTTGCGTCCATCTCGCGGAAATAGTCGTAAATCTGCTCCATGCTCATGGGCGGCTCCCCGGTTTTTATCTGCCCGGGGGAGGAGGCGTGCCCCGGGGATATGAGTGAACAGGCAATGGCCAGATTGAGGTATTTACCGCGGTCGCGCTCGGGGGTGCGGAGCCACAGTTTGTAGAGTGTTTGCAGATGGTAGGCCATGTTGCGGGCATGCCCGCCGTTGGCAGTGTAGGCCTGCATGAAGGTGTGCAATGGGTCTTTTTTATCGCGCAACATCCAGGTCATGAATAATTTACCACCTTCTGTGCCGAGCTCGTTCTCGCCATCCATCTTGCGGGGATCCGGTTTTACGAGTTCTCGCATATTTTCTGCCCCGGTTAAGTGGATAAGGTGACAGAATGCCACGGTTTGCATGAGCAGGGGACTACGCTTGTAGGAGTTGTAGTTCAGCTTGTCATTGTTGACGATTTCCGGTATGGCTGCTTTCACACGAGCGGCAAATGCCCGTTCAAAGTCCTCGAAGTCCCCTTCTGTAAGAACTCTGTCAATCATGGAGTTGTACAGGTCTTTCACCGGTTTGGTGGTTGTGGCACCGCCGATGAGCGGCAGCTCCGCATCGTATGGTCCGGTTTCTGTGGTCGGTTCCGTGTCTGGCTCGGGCTCGGGTTCCGGTTCAGGCTCAGGTTCCGGTTCGGGGGTATCGGTTTGTTCCTGAGCTTTGCGGCGAGCCTCTGCTTCAGCCTCACGGCGACGGCGCTCTTCTTCTTCCTGAGCTTTGCGTCGAGCTTCTTCCTCCTCTTTTTCACGCTGAAGTCGTTCCTGTTCTGCCTTTTTTCGTGCTTCTTCCGCAGCTTTCTGTCGCTCGGCTTCTGCTTTTGCCCGAGCACGAGCCTCTTCCTCCAGGCGCGCCTTTTCCTGCTGGTCGTAGTAGTACCAGCCACCGCCACCGCCCAGTAACAGCAGAATAAGCAGGAGCCACACACCGCCGCCGCCACCACCGCTCGGCTTGGTTTTCGGGGCAGTAGACGGGGTTAAGGAATTTGCCAGGGGTGATTTTAGTTTTGCAGTTTTACGAGGGAGCGAACTCATAGTGTGTATTCTATGTTTTTACGTATGGGTTGTAAAGATTAAAAATGACATCCGCACAGATTACTTGCAATAATGACTGTCATTTGCTAATATAGGGGCACATGCCGAAGAAGATGTTCATATTCCGCTGCCCGGACGCGGAACTGGCAGAGATTCAGCGTATATGTGCCGACAATCGCACCGACTACACGCGAGTGGTCAACACGGCGCTGATTATGCTGACGGATCGTCTGGCAAAGGAAGGAGTGCTGCCGGAGAGGGAACTGCCGCCGCTCGCCCCTTCATCGGTTCTGTCGAGCGCGGAGGTCGGCTGTGAGAAAAAGTCAACGCGCCGCAGCAGAAAATCTAAGTAATCATAAATCATGGCTAAAATATTGGTAGCTCTCAGTGGCGGTGTAGATAGCGCCGCAGCCGCTGCCCTGCTTGTACAGCAGGGGCATGAGGTCGTGGCCGCGTACATGAAGAACTGGGTGAATGATGAGAATATACCCGGTGAATGTCCGTGGGAGCGGGATATCGAGGATGCCCTCGGGGTGTGCCGCAAGCTGGGAATTGAGCTGCGCGTGGTAGACCTTATTGAGCAATACAGAAGCCGTGTGGTGGATTACCTGATTGAGGGCTATCGCTCCGGTTCTACTCCCAATCCCGATGTGCTGTGCAACCGAGAGATGAAGTTCGGCGTGCTGCTGGATTATGCGCTGGAACAGGGATTCTCTGCCGTGGCAACAGGCCACTATGCCAATCGTCTGGATGTTCCCGGCGAGGGAAGTTATGTGCTGCGTGGGGCTGACCGCAACAAAGACCAGTCCTATTTCCTGGCTCTCATGCGCCCGGAGCAGGTGGCTCGAGCCGTGTTCCCTGTAGGGCAGATAACCAAGCCTGAGGTGCGTGAACTTGCCCGCCGATTCGGGCTGCCCAATGCCGAGAAGAAGGATTCGCAGGGTATCTGCTTTATCGGGCAGGTGAAAATGAGTGATTTCCTGCGCCATTATCTGCCGGATAACCCCGGTGATATCGTTGACCTGCAGGGACGTGTGCTCGGTCGGCACGACGGCCTGCACCTCTTTACCATGGGGCAGCGAAAGGGACACCACGTGGCATCTCCCCGTGAGGGCGTGGCTTATGTGGTGGTGGGCAAGGATTTGAAGAAAAACCGCCTCATCCTCGGTTATGAGGGGCAGGATACTCCCGGCCTGTATTCCCGCAGTGCCGTTGTGGGCTCTGTTACCAATCTTCTGCGTCCCCTGCCTGAGCGCATCATGGCGCAGCCCCGCTACCGTGCTCCGGCTGTGCATGCTGCCTGTACACCCCTGGGGCAGAATAAGTACCGGCTCGATTTCGATGAGCCGGTACGTGCTCTGGCTCTCGGTCAGGTATGCGCTCTTTATGCGCCCGATGCCGACCGGGGGGAACGTTTGCTCGGGGGTGGATTTTTCGAGGAAATATCCGTTTGAGTTCAGCGCCTACGCTGTCGTTGCACCTCTCCGCAAATATGAGCGTTATTTTTTTGATTGCCATGCGAGTGTTGATTTGGTAAAATGACAAAAACATGAGCGCTCTAAGCACAGAAAGTTCCTGCTCGATATCTGAGATGGAAGCCCGGGTAAGACGATTGGAGTCTGAGCTCGCAGCTGCGCGCGCCGTGCTTACTGTCACTCGCACCAGAGAAATCGCCGGCTTGCGGACCGGTCAGCTTGGTGCAGATGCCATCGGTCATGTCAGGACAGCGGCACCGGGGCCGCACCGTGTTTTGCCGTTCAGCAGGGGAGGTCGAGAGCAACCTGTCACCGTTCCACCCAGTCCTGTTGTGTTGTTGAAGCCGCTTTTGCTGCATGACCCCCTGCGGCGCAAATGGAAACTCGGGGCCGGACTGCCGTTGGCCGGGAGCTGCGCGGATGTGTACCGAAGCCCGGAGGGGAACAGGGCTCCCACGGGTAGTCTTTACGTATATGGGCTTCTGGCAGATGGCGAGCCTTGGGAACAGTTGATTTCTTTTTCTGCATTGGCAGCAGATGGCGGTGTGATTATCGGTCGGGATGCCGATATGTGCCATGTGGTGCTCGACGACGAGAGCGTGTCGCGCATGCACGCGAGACTGGAGATTAACCAGCATGGGCTTGTCGTCTCTGACATCAATTCGATGAATGGCGTGTATGTCGATGATGTACAGGTGGATGGCTATACCCCGCAGACTCGCCTGACGGATGGAGCCATACTCACGCTGGGAAGTGTACCCTTGCGTGTTGAAATGATTGTGAGTCGCTGATATATAATAATTTAAGAGATAATATTTTTATGATGAAACATATATTAACCGGAATAGGTATATCCCTGATGGTTGCGACCGGCGCGACGGCCGGGGATTACTCCGCATCTGACCATCTGTGGTACAAACAGCCGGCAGTTTTGCCGCCCTCACCCCTGCCTTGGACCGTGACCCCTCATACCGTCAAAAATATCCCCGGTAAGAAACGGCACGATACCTGGGAAAGCCAGACCCTGCCGGTCGGCAATGGCCGTATAGGCGGTACCGTGTATGGCGGAGATAAGCTGGATTGCGTAGTGCTCAATGAGGTCAGTCTGTGGACCGGCGGGCCCAACTCCCCCTACAACGGAGCCCAATATACCTATGGCCCCAAAGCCGGTAACAATGAGTTCGGCAGTTACCAGCCCTTTGGCAATCTCTATGTGGCGTATGAGTATGCCGGCGCCCCCGAGCAGTACAGCCGAGCCCTCGATTTACGCCGGGCCGAGGCTGTGACGGAATTCCGGGCCGGGACTAACAATTATCGGCGTTCCTGCTTTGTAAGTCGCCCCGATGATGTGATGGTGTACACGGCCGAGACAGATAAACCCGGTGGTATTACCGCTGCTGTGGCTCTGACTCCCTATCACAATGTTACCTACACCAGGGGGGAGGGCAATACCATCATTATGAAGGGCACTCTGGCCAATGGTGAGTGCTTTGAGGGGCGAATTCTGGTCAAATGCAAGGGGGGCTCAGTTCAACTGAAAGGCAACTTCGGCTCGGTTGATGTCGCCTACTCCGGGAAGAAGGACAATATGATGCCCGTCGTTGCGTCGTCGCGTCTCCCTTATATTGAGGTGCACGGAGCCGACGCAATGGAGATTTATGTGACCATGGCTACAGACTATGCCCCTGTTTTCTCGAAGGGGTGGAAGGGGGAGTCCCCTGAGCTGCGCAATGACAGGGTCATGCAGGGGATTGCGGGGAAGAGCATGGAGCAGATACGGGATGCTCATCGTCGGGACTTTGCTTCGTACTACGATCGCATGAGTCTGGATTTGGGAACAACGGCACCCATGGTGCGCAAGGCCCCCACCGATGTGCGTTTGCACTCATACCGCACTCGCTATAATCGCAATCTGCCCGTTCATGAGCCTGATTTGGTGGAGCTTATTTTCAACTACGGTCGCTATGTGCTCATTTCGGGCTCTCAGCCCGGTAATCTGCCCGTCACCCTGCAGGGAATCTGGAACAACAAAGTTCACGCACCCTGGGCATGTGACTATCACAATAACATTAACCTGCAGATGTGCTACTGGGCGGCTGAAGTCACCAACCTTTCCGAGTGCCACATTCCGTTGATTGATTTCATTCGTACCATGGAGCTGCCGCTGTCCGACAGCACGCGTCGCCACTTCGGTTTCCACGTTCGTGGCTGGACCTCGCGCATATCCCAGAACCCCTGGGGCGGTGGCGGATGGATTAAGTGGAATCCGCCGGTGAATGCCTGGTATGCTCTGCATATTTGGGAGCGTTACCTTTACTCGCAGGATAAGGAGTACCTGCGCGATGTGGCCTATCCCATGCTCAAGAATATCTGCCATTTCTGGGAGGATGAGCTCAAAACTGTCGGTGCCCGCGGCAAGGGACTGCAGACCCGCAAGAATGAGCGGTCTCCCATTCAGGAGCTGACGGCAGAGAAACACCCCGAGCTTGCCGATATTAAGGAAGGTGCTCTGGTATGCCCGATGGGCTGGTCGCACGAGTGGGGCCCGCTGGAGGATGGCTGCGCGCATGACCAGCAGCTTATATGGGAGCTCTTCGATATTACTGTGCAGGCTGCCAAAATTCTGAATGTCGACACAGAATGGGCTGCCGAGCTTGCCGCAAAACGCGACCGCCTGGTAGGCAACCGCGTGGGGCGCGACGGTTACCTGCAGGAGTGGATTGTGGATCGCCCCGACATGGTGACCGGTCAGCGCCATACTTCCCACCTCATTGGCGTATTCCCCGGTTCTTCCATCTCCCTGAACCGCACGCCCGAGTTTGCCAAGGCTGCCATGAAGAGCCTGGAGCTGCGTGGCCTGACCAAGGATAATCGCCGCAGCTGGACCTGGCCCTGGCGCACGGCTCTCTGGGCTCGTTTCAAGGAAGCCGACAAGGCCTACAGCATGGTGCAGCATTACATTGTCTACAACCTGCTCGATAACCTCTTCGGTAATCATCCGCCCATGCAGATGGACGGTACCTACGGCATGCCCGCCGGTATCAGCGAAATGCTGCTGCAGAGCCACGATGGCGAGATTGAGCTTCTGCCCGCCATTCCGGCCGCTTGGGGCGATGGTTCTGTAAAGGGTATCCGTGCCCGTGGCAACATTACTGTGGATATGGCATGGCAGGACGGTCAGGTGACCTCGTACACTCTTACCACCTCCAATCCGGAGCCGACTCCTGTCACTGTTGTGGTCAATGGTGAGCGGGTTCAGGTTACCCCAACGGTGGTGAAATAAGTGATTTTCTGAATATCACAACACAGAAAAGCCGCAGCTGAATTGCTGCGGCTTTTCTTTATAAATGGCTTGCTGTTTTTACTGAATGGCGGCGAATGCCTGCTGAAGGTCAGCAATGATGTCCTCAGCGGCCTCGATACCCACGGAGAAGCGGATGAGGTCGGGCTTCACGCCGGCCTCGATAAGCTGCTCATCCGTCAGCTGGCGGTGGGTGTGGCTGGCGGGGTGCAGCACGCAGGTGCGGGCATCGGCCACGTGGGTCACGATAGAGGTGAGCTTCAGGCTGTCCATGAAGCGGATGGCTCTCTCGCGACCACCCTTAATGCCGAAGGTAACCACGCCGCAGGTGCGGCCGCCGTCAAACTGACGCTGAGCCAGTTCGTAGTACGGGTTGGAGGGCAGACCGGCGTAGTTAATCCATGCTACGTCCTCCTGAGTCTCCAGGAACTCGGCCACCTTCTGGGCGTTCTCGCAGTGGCGGGGTACGCGCAGGTGCAGGGTCTCCAGACCGAGGTTGAGCAGGAAGGCATTCATGGGGGAGGGAATGGAGCCCAGATCGCGCATGAGTTGGACCGTGCACTTGGTGATGTAGGCACCCTTGCCGAAGGCATCGGTGTACACCAGACCGTGGTAGGAGTCATCCGGCTGGGTCAGACCGGGGAACTTGTCGGCATGGGCTGCCCAGTCGAAGTTGCCGCTGTCGACAACCACACCGCCTACCTGAGTGGCATGACCATCCATGTACTTGGTGGTGGAGTGCATCACGATGTCGGCGCCGTGTTCGAAGGGACGGCAGTTGATGGGGGTGGCAAAGGTGTTGTCCACAATGAGGGGCACGCCGTTCTTGTGAGCGATGTCGGCCATCTTGCGGATATCGAGTACCTGCAGAGAGGGGTTGGAAATCGTCTCGGAGAACACGCACTTGGTGTTCGGGCGGAAGGCTTTCTGGATTTCCTCCTCAGGGGCATCCTGGTCGACGAAGGTGACCTCGATACCCAGCTTCTTAAAGGTAACGGCAAACAGGTTGAAGGTGCCGCCGTAAATGGCGCTGGTGGAAATGAAGTGGTCGCCGGCCTCGCAGATGTTGAAGATGGAGTAGAAGGAAGCAGCCTGACCGGAGGAGGTCAGAATGGCTGCCACACCGCCCTCGAGCTCGGCAATCTTCTTGGCTACACACTCATTGGTGGGGTTCTGCAGGCGGGTGTAGAAGAACCCGGATTCCTCCAGATCGAACAGGCGCGCCATCTGGTCGCTCGTCTCATACTTAAAGGTCGTGGACTGGAAAATAGGCAGCACGCGAGCTTCGCCCTTCTTGGGCTGCCAACCGCTCTGTACGCAAATGGTGTCTCTGTTCATTTTAGTGAATGTTATAGCTTGCGCCCGCATGGTAGCATGTTATTCCTACCGTTGCAAGCTGAAATAGAAAAATCTGATGCTCATGCCACAGAAAAGTGGCACATTGGGCATCTCGAAAAACTCGCCAAAGAGCAATTTGTCGAGCTGTATGGCGAACCGAAGGTGAGCGGAATTCAAAAGCCCGCACTTGTGCGGGCGACAGAGAATTAGCCCAGTGCAAGCGAGCGGAAGCTCGCGCAGCTCTGGGTAAAGAGAAAAAATAATCAAAGCCCCGCAGAAGTGCGGGGCGACGGAAAAGCGTGTTACAACCGCATGCGGTTATTTTATGACCGGCTCCTGCTCTTTTGGTTCAAGATCCGTGCATTTCTAAGCAAAACTCCTCCGTCACCCCGCAAGTCTGCGGGGTTCATATTTCTTTTTTTATCCCTACCACAGGTTCCGTTCGCGTTGCTCACTACACCTGTGGCTACTTCTCTGTCGCCCGCTCCGCGGGCTTAAATCCCTACGCTCGCAGCTCACCAAGCTCCAATTTATATGCTTACTTTACTACTGCTTATTCTCTGATTTTTTCATATTATCAGAGATTGTCTTTTGTATCATGTTCCAAAAATTGTTTTTCTCCTTATACTGGCAAGGTTTTCCATCTTCACCCAGATATACTCGATTTATTACGCGCCCCTGGGCATCATATTCCGTGCGTATGCCGGCGTAGCCATCTTTCAACATTACCGGGTTATCATCCAAACCAAGGAACATTCTGAGAGTTTCGTGTCCTTGTTCATCATATTCCATGCGGATTCCGGCATTTCCGTCTTTGTGTAGGCAAGGCTTATCATCTTTACCCAGATATACGCGTTTCACTTCACGCCCTAGGGCATCATATTCCATGCGAAATCCGGCATTTCCGTCTTTGTGTAGGCATGGATTACCATTTTTATCCAGATATACGTTTTTCACTACGCGCCCAAGAGCATCATATTCCATGCGAAAACCGGCGTAGCCATACGACAGTAGCTTCGGTTGCAAATCGATATCAAGGAACATACGGAGCGTTTCACGTCCATGGTTATCAAACTCGCAGCGATAACCGGCAAAACCATGAGATATTAGCCTGGGTGCTGCATCAATTCCGATATAAATACGCTCTACCTCGTTACCGAAAGAATCATACTTGCAGTCACATCCGGCCCATCCTTCCTGGTTCAGACACAACTCATCTTTTTCATTATAATTCCTTACCCGGACAAGTCTCAATTTATCATCGTAATCATATATCTGAGCGGCCCAACCCTCCCTCGTACACATAGGCTGCCCCTGCTCATTAAAAGCACGCAATTCTTTTGTGTTGCCATAGGCATCGTATTTCACCGTTCCATAATAGGCACCATTTACATACAGCATCGGTTTTCCTTCCGTATCAAGGCAGGACTGTCGAATGACCCGGCCATACATATCATGCTCCGACAGAAAGCAATGAGGACCACCGGGTATGATACATGGAGATCCATCCACACCAAAGTACGATGTACTTTGTATATTTCCCCTTTCATCGTAGCTATACTTGTAGATGGAAGCCCCCTCCTTTGTCCAGCAGGGCAGGCCATCTACTCCCAGATGTGTCCGCTGTATTTCATTACCTCGGTCATCATATAGGCTTTCATAGCCGGCGTAGCCTTCTTTTATCCAGCAGGGCTGGTCATCTACCCCCAGATATGTGAGTTTCTCTACATTGCCACGAGCATCATATCGGATTTTATATCCGGCAATTCCGTCTTTATGTAGGCAAGGACCACCATTCACCCCCTGATATGTGAGTTTCTCTATATTGCCACGAGCGTCATATTGGATTTCATATCCGGCATATCCGTCTTTGTGTAGGCAGGGCTGACCATCCACGCCTATGAATGTACACTTTGTCTCATTCCCCTGTGGATCATATTCACTCTCATATCCGGCATTGCTGTCCCGGTGTAAACAAGGTTGACCATCTACACCTAAGAACACGCACTTCTTTTCATTTCCGCGAACGTCATATGTGGATTTCCAAGAGGATATGCCGGTATTTACCAGACATGGTTTACCATCCACCCCGAAATACTCCTGTTTTGTCATATAGCCTTGGTCATTGTACTCACATTCAAATCCGGCATTGCCTTCCTGATGCAAACAAAGTTCACCATTTACACCTAAGTATTCACGTTTTGTTTCCAGTCCCTGTTTATTTACCTCACGCTTTATTCCGGAAAATCCTCCTTCAACGATGCAGGGCTGCTCATCCGCCCCGAAATACTCCTGTTTCGTCATATTTCCGTTACCATCATATTCACATTTAATGCCGGCGTAACCTTCCCGGCACATGCAGAGCTGCCCATCAAGTCCTATAAAGGTTCGTTTCGTTTCATATCCGTCATTATTATATTCACTTTCATACCCTGCAATGCCCTCTTTCATTAGGCAGGTCTTATTGTCCAATCCATGAGTGATTGATTTTATAACATTTCCTTTTTCGTTATATTCGAACGACTCGATTGCATGGCCTGACTTGGTCAAACAGGGATTCCCCTGCGCATCCTCGTAAGATGTCTGAACATGGTTCTTATTTTCCCATTGATAAATCTCTTTCGAGTAGCCATTTTCATTCACCGCAGGATTTCCCTCCTCATTGACATAAGTCAGTTTTATTGCCAGTCCTTCGTCATTATACTCAACATCATATCCAGCAATACCTTTCTGGGTGGATACAACTTCCCCGCGTTTTGACAAATAGCGAAACTTCAAAACCTGCCCTGTTATTTCATCGCGCTCATAGAGGTAACCGAACACACCCTCTGCATTCTTGCACTCTATTCCATCAGAATTCTGGAACATTTCTTTTACCACACGGCCGCGGGCATCACGTTCCACCTTCATCTGGTTGATCTTTGCTCTACGGGCTATTTCGGTATTAGCCAGATTTACGCCCATCTTCTTGCTGATGAGTTCAACGGCGATGCCACTTCCTTTTTCTTTTCCCTTATCATCTTCGCGGACAAAGCGAATTAACTCATCATTGGGGTATTTCAGAGATGCCACAACACGCCCCGACTTGTCTAAATGATTACAGCCCTTGGCCACCAGATAATCGAGTTGGAGCTTTAATTCATATTCGAGCTTTAGCTTCACCGGGCGTTGCGGTGCCCAGGCATGTTTTGTATCACTCAGCTTACCGGCAGAATTGCATGTTTCCACACTCTGGACTTTGTAATATTGCTCTGTAAAGCGGTAATGAACATGCAACTTTTCGGTTTGTTCTTTCGTCAACTCATGAATACCGACCGGCACATTATTGTACTCGACATAATCCTGGTAATAATGAACCTTAGGCCGGCAGAAATCCCAGGCGAAAAGAGCCCCACAGGCCAGAGCACAATATGCAGTACCGATTCCCACGCGGGCAATCATACGGCGTCGGCGCTGTTCACGCTCCACCCAGTCCCAGAGCTCATCGGGCCCCAAATCGAGCATCTTGGCGACTACATCACTGAACACACGCTCCCTACCTTTGTCCACCACATCGGCAGCCAGCAATCCAAGCTCGCGGATAGCGGGCGGCATGCAGGTCTTCACATCCTGCTGATTCTCATCGCGCAGCAGCACAGGTATGATGCGATGCACATTTTCCGGATCCAAAGAAAGGAAGGTGCGCACCTCCTCATCAATCCAGTTCTTACCTTCCTCATTCGGTCGGGCCGAGTTTTCCGAACAAATCACAATCAGGTACTTCGATACTTCCAATCCGCCTTTCAGTGCCTCATTGAGTTTATCGATGATTAAATCTGTTTTGTCACGATATATGGGACGTACATTATCCGGCTTTTGCGGATACTTTATGCACAATTTGCTGGGCAATTTAAAATAGCTCAGGTAGCGATGCAATTTTTCGGCAAACTTGATATCCTTGCGGCTATAACTGATAAACGCGAAATATTTGAAAATGCGAGAGGAAGACATATGGAAAAAGGAAAGAGTTAATTATTTAAGATATATAAACTAAACTGTACCTCAGGGACTTATGAAACTAGTTCCCCCCCATTAGTGTGCATGAAATACATATATCATTCCATACCCTCATATGTCAATATATTTTTGTTGGGGATTTGTTAGTGCAGGCAAGTAGCCCGTTGTGCTCAATAAACGATATACAGGTCGGATATCTCGAAAAACTCGCCAAAGAGCAATTTGCCGAGGCGAATCTACAATCTACCATTTACAATCTACAATGTAGGAGAATGAAGGCTTACGCCTGTGATAAGCGAAGCCGGAAACACACTTACCGCCGCCCACGCCTGAAAGCGCGGGCAGTAGCGGTGGAATAAGCTACGCATATCCGCGGGCGAAAGCCCGCCTAGCTCAACACTTTGTAAATTGTAGATTGTAGATTGTAAATGCTCGACAAGCTCCTATTTATATGATTACTTTACTGCTGCTTATTCTCTGACTTATTCTGGCAAGGCTGACCATCAACTCCCAGATATACGCGATTTACTTCGTTCCCCTGAGCATCATATTCCTTGCGTATGGCGGCGTAGCCATCCGGCTGCATCATCGGTTGCAAATCCGTTCCAAGATATACTTTGAGTGTTACTCGTCCTTGATTATCATATTCCTTGCGAAGTCCGGCGTATCTTTCCGGATTCATCAACGGTTGCAAATCCGTTCCAAGGTACACTTTGAGTGTTTCACGTCCTTGATTATCATATTCCTTGCGAAGTCCGGCGTATCCTTCCGGCATCAGCTTCGGTTTCAAATCCGTTCCAAGGTAGACTTTGAGTGTTTCATTGCCTTTGGCATCATATTCTCTGCGAACACCGGCGAAACCACCTTCTAATATCACCGGGTTACCATCCAAATCAAGGAATACTGAGAGTGTTTCACGCCCCTGAGCATCATATTCCATGCGGAGTCCGGCATTGCCATCTTTGTGTCGGCAAGGCTGACCATCTTCACCTAAGTACATGCGCTTCACTTCGCGCCCCCGGGAATCATATTCTTTGCGAACACCGGCGAGGCCTTCAGGCTGCATCATCGGTTTCAAATCCGTTCCCAGGTACATGCGGAGCGTTTCTTTGCCATTTGCATCATACTCCTTGCGAACACCGGCGTAGCCTTCCGGCGTCAGCTTCGGTTTCAAATCCGTTCCAAGGTACACGATGAGTGTTTCATTGCCTTTGGCATCATATTCTTTGCGTATGCCGGCGTAGTCTGCTGACATCAGCATCGGGTTACCATCCAATCCAAGGAACACTCTGAGCGTTTCACGCCCATGAGTATCATATTCCATGCGGAGTCCGGCATTGCCATCTTTGTGTCGGCAAGGCTGACCATCTTCACCCAGGTACATGCACTTCACTACGCGCCCCCGGTTATCATATTCTTTGCGCATACCGGCGTAGCCTTCCGGCGTCAGCATCGGTTTCAAATCCGTTCCCAGGTACATGCGGAGCGTTTCATTGCCATTTGCATCATACTCCTTGCGGACTCCGGCGAAGCCTCCTGACATCAGCATCGGGTTACCATCTTCACCCAGGTATATGCGCTTCACTTCGCGCCCTTGGTCATCATATTCCCTGCGAACACCGGCGTATCCTTCCGGCATCAGCTTCGGTTTCAAATCCGTTCCCAGGTACATGCGGAGCGTTTCATTGCCATTTGCATCATACTCCTTGCGAACACCGGCGTAGCCTTCCGGCTGCATCATTGGTTGCAAATTCGTTCCAAGGTACACGATGAGTGTTTCATTGCCATTTGCATCATATTCTTTGCGTTCACCGGCGTAGCCATCTTTCAACATGATTGGGTTACCATCCAATCCAAGGAACACTCTGAGCGTTTCACACCCATGAGTATCATATTCCAGGCGGAGTCCGGCATTGCCATCTTTGTGTAGGCAAGGCTGACCATCTTCTCCCAGGTACATGCGCTTCACTTCGCGCCCCCGGGCATCATATTCTTTGCGAACACCGGCGTAGCCTTCCGACAGCATCATTGGTTGCAAATCCTCACCAAGGAATACGTTGAGAGTTTCATTGCCTTTTGCATCATATTCTCTGCGTATGCCGGCGTAGTCTCCTGACATCATCAACGGGTTACCATCCAATCCAAGGAACACTCTGAGCGTTTCACGCCCATGAGTATCATATTCCAGGCGGAGTCCGGCATTGCCATCTTTGTGTAGGCAAGGCTGACCATCTTCTCCCAGGTACATGCGCTTCACTTCGCGCCCCCGGTTATCATATTCTTTGCGGACTCCGGCAAAACCAAGAGATATCAGTCTGGGTGCTGCATCAATACCAATATAAATACGCTCTACCTCGTTACCGAAAGAATCATACGTGCAGTCACATCCGGCCCATCCTTCTTTGTCCAGGCACAATTCATCCTTTTCATTATAATTTCTTACCCGGACAAGCCTCAATTTATCATCGTAATCATTGATCTGAGCAGCCCAGCCATCACTCGTACACATAGGCTGCTCCTGTTCATTAAAAGCCCGCAATTCCTTTACTTGGCCATAGGCATCGTATTTCACCGTTCCATAATAGGCGCCATTAACATACAGCATCGGTTTTCCTTCCGTATCAAGGCAGGACTGTCGAATGACCCGGCCATACATATCATGCTCCGACAGAAAGCAATGAGGTCCATCGGGTATGTTACATGGAGATCCATCCACACCAAAGTACGATGTACTTTGAATATTTCCCCTTTCATCGTACCCCTGTTTGTAGATGGAAAATCCCGAGTTAGTCCAGCAGGGCTGACCATCCACCCCCAGATATGTCCGCTGTACTTCATTGCCACGGTCATCATATCGGATTTCATAGCCGGCGTAGCCTTCTTTTATCCAGCAGGGCTGGTCATCTACCCCCAGATATGTGAGTTTCTCTATATTGTCACGAGCGTCATATTGAACTTCATATCCGGCATTTCCGTCTATGTGTCGGCAGGGATTACCATCCACCCCTATGAATGTACGCTTTGTTTCATTTCCCTGGGAATCGTATTCGCATTTATATCCGGCATATCCGTCTTTGTGTAGGCAAGGTTGACCATCTACACCTCGAAACACGCGTTTCTCTTCATTTCCGCGAACGTCATATGTGGATTCCCAGGAGGATATACCGGTATTCACCAGACACGGTTTACCATCCACCCCGAAAAACTCCAGTTTCGTCATATTTCCTTGGGAATCGTACTCACATTCATATCCGGCATTACCGTCCCGGTGCAAACAAGGTTCATCATTTATTCCTAGATATACACGTTTTGTTTCCTGTCCCTGTTCATTGAACTCAAGCTTTATTCCGGAAATTCCTCCTTCAATGATGCAGGGTTTACCATCTACTCCTATGCTGGTTTGCTTCGTCACATTTCCCTGTTCATCATACTCGCATTTGAAGCCGGCATATCCGTCTTTGCGTAGGCAGGGCTGACCATCTGCTCCTATACAGATTATTTTCGTCACATTTCCGTTATCATCATATTCACTTTCATACCCTGAAATGCCATCTTTCGTCAGGCATGGATTACCGTCCAATCCATAAGAGATTGATTTTATAACATTTCCTTTTTCGTTATATTCGAACGACTCGCTTGCTATGCCTGACTTGTTCAAACATGGATTCCCCTGCGCATCCTCGTAAAATGTCTGAACATGTTTCTTGTTTTCCCATTGATAAATCTCTTTCGAGTAGCCATTTTCATTCACCGCAGGATTTCCCTCCTCATTGACATAAGTCAGCTTAGTTGCCAGCCTTTCGTCATTATACTCAATATCATATCCTGCAATACCTTTTTGGGTGGAGATAACTTCCTCGTGTACTGACAAATAGCGTAACTTCAAAATTTGCCCTGTTATCTCATCACGCTCGTAACTGTAGCCATATACTCCCTCTGCATTCTTACATTTATCACCGTCAGAAGTCTGGAACATTTCTTTTACCACACGGCCTCGGGCATCACGCTCCAGCTTCATCTGATTGATCTTTGCTTTACGTACGAGGATTCCGGCATTCGCCGGATTCACGCCCATCTTCTTACTGCTGAGTTCAAGCGCGATTCCACTTCCTTTTTCTTTTCCCTTTTCATCTTCGCGGACGAAACGGACTAACTCATCATCCGGATATTTCAGAGCAGCCACAACACGGCCTGACCTGTTCAGATAATCACAAGACACGGCCCAGTTGTCCAGATAATTATATTCGATCTTTAGCTTTACCGGGCGCTGTAGTGCCCAGGCATATTTTGTATCACTCAGCTTACCGGCAGAATTGCATGTTTCCACACTCTGAACTTTACGATACTTCTCCGTAAAGCGGTAATGAAACAGCATTTTTTCGGTTTGCTCTTTCGTCAACTCATGAATACCGACCGGCACATTATTGTACTCGACATAATCCTGGTAATAATGCACCTTTGGCCGGCAGAAATCCCAGGCGAAAAAAGCCCCATAGGCCAGAAGGCAAGATGCCGCACCCATTCCCACGCGAGAAATCACACGTCGTCGGCGCTGCTCACGCTCCACCCAGTCCCAGAGCTCATCGGGCCCCAGGTCGAGCATCTTGGCTACCACATCACTGAACACACGCTCCCTACCTTTGTCCACCACATCTGCAGCCAGCAATCCAAGCTCGCAGATAGCGGGCGGCATGCAGGCCTTCACATCCTGCTGATCCTCATCGCGCAGCAGCACAGGTATGATGCGATGCACATTTTCCGGATCCAAAGAAAGGAAGGTGCGCACCTCCTCATCAATCCAGTTCTTACCTTCCTCATTCGGTCGGGCTGAGTTTTCCGAGCAAATCACAATCAGGTACTTCGATACTTCCAATCCGCCTTTCAGTGCCTCATTGAGTTTATCGATAATCAAATCTGTTTTGTCACGATATATGGGACGTACATTATCCGGCTTTTGCGGATACTTTGTGCACAATTTGCTGGGCAATTTAAAATAGCTCAGATAGCGGTGCAATTTTTCCGCAAACTTGGCATCCTTGCGGCTATAACTGATAAACGCGAAATATTTGAAAATGCGAGAGGAAGACATACGGAAAAAGGAAAGAGTAAATCAATAAACTGCGCTATTGCACATTGCACAAACACTCGGGAAACAGTTTTTCCCCTACATCCATGTGCATGATGAGCACGAAATACATATATCATTTCATACCCTCATATGTCAATACATTTTTGTTGTGATATGTTAGCATAGGAAAGCGGCGATCTTTGAATTCGCTACGGGTACAATCCGGGGATGTTGAAGTATGAATTAAAGCACGTCAGAAATGCGGATTTTTACACTTTTCCAAGTTTTTGGGGGGAGAGATGTTGACCGCATAAGAGAAACTGAAAATGCTCAAATCAGCCATGCAGGGCTGGCTTTCCAAACTGTAAAGCTTGGCGCTCCACACTTTAAGCTTGCATGAAGAGCAAAAACTGCTAGAATTGCAGTTAGGTATGGATATTATTGATGCTCTCACTCAGTTGGCTTCTCGTTTGCCCCGTCTGCGGGAAACAGTGCAGACAGAAGAGGCTACGAAAAACGCCTTAATTATGCCGGTACTACAAGCTCTCGGCTACAATGTGTTTGACCCGTTTGAAGTCGTACCCGAATACACTTCAGACGTTGGTACTAAAAAAGGGGAAAAGGTAGATTATGTAATTATGAAGGACGGAAAGCCTACCATTTTAATAGAATGCAAGGCTATCAATTCCGTGCTGAATATCAACCATGCCTCTCAGCTCTATCGTTATTTTGCATGCACGGATGCGCGTTTTGCCATTTTAACAAACGGTGTAGAATATCAATTTTATACCGACATTGAAGCTCCGAATAAAATGGATGACCGCCCCTTCTTTGAGTTTTCATTGGAGGATATGGACGCGCGTAAGGTGGCAGAGATTAAGAAATTTTCCAAATCGATGTTTGATTTGGAGAACATTTTGAGCAATGCGTCTGAGTTAAAATACAAGAAGCAAATTCGGCATCTCTTTAGTAAGGAATTGGAGGCCCCGTCTGAGGAATTTGTTCGGTTTTTTGCCAAGCAAGTGTATGGGGGTGTTTTGACACCGGACAGGCGCGCACAATTTACAACGCTGGTGGGACAGGCATTCCGCGAATGGTTGAATAATCGCATCAGTGAGCGATTGCAAAATGCGCTGGATGGTGTGACCCCCAGCACTGCTATTGACGCGCCAGCTCCGCCTCCAGCACCTGCCCCGGCAATTGTAGAAACTGCGACAACGCAGGAAAAAGAAGATGATGGCATTGTTACCACAGAGGAAGAGCTGGAGGCGTTCCATATTGTTCGTGCTATATTGGCGCAGGTTGTAGACCCGAAACGGGTTTTCCTTAAAGATACGCGTAGCTACTGTGGCGTACTTCTGGACTTTAACGTTCGCAAGCCCTTATGCCGCTTCCTTTTCAATAATAAGCAAACAACGCTGATTTTAGTAGACAAAGAAAGGAATGAAAAGAAAATACCGCTGGAAAACATTGTAGATATCTACAAACACTCAGTGGAGTTGATAGAGTACGCGAAAATCTATCTTTAACTTCCTCCCCCTTGTACTTGCCCCGGCATTTCCGGGTCTTTTCTGTACCCTCAGTCGACAGCTTTCCACCTCTTGACAGCGAGTCATACCGGTGTAAAATAAGCTACATGAGAGCGAAAAAAACGACTAAAAGGCAGAAAATAGACTTGAGTGTAACGGCAACAAATGCTAGAATGGGTGCACGGTGGGGTAGAGCACAAGTGGTTCGACTTCACCGAAACTGTCTATAAAAGAGAAAGGAGATAAGATATGAACCCTGAACAGAAAGTGCTGCAATATGAGCAACGTTTGCGAGCTTTGCAAAGGCTGTCACGTGTCAGCAATCGAACTTCACTTGGAGTTTTTGCTTTCCTTTCCGGGATTGTTTCCGTTATTTCACTCGGACTGATTCCTTCCATCCTGCACCGCATTCCGTCAGTACAAGAAAAGGAGGCGGGGCTTGTTAAGGGGGCCGTTATGAGAGGAACGCTAGCTTGCGATTTCCGCAATGTTGCGATTGATCTTGCAAATGGGATCCGAAAAACAATGAACAGGGAGTAAGTAAAGATGGGTAGGCAGCGCAAAAAGTCAGGCAAAGCTCGTAATCCTCAAGCGGTTACCGTCAAAGGATTGGGAACACCGCAAGAAAGCGTAACCGGAAGCGGTGGTATTGCCCCGGTTGGCAGTTATACGCAGAACAACGTGCAATTCAATCAGAACTTAATGCTGCCGGATAATTGCATCACAGCGCTTCAGGCCATATCTACCTTACCCGTAACCATGCATGCTGAGGCTATGGAAATGGCTAAAAAGGAACAGGAGCACCGACACATGATGGAGGAAGCAGATATGCAAAAATATTACGAACTGTCAGCATCAAAGCAAAAGCTGGATGATGGTCAGGTGACAAGGAGCCAGTGGTTTATTTTCTTGTCGGAGATATTGGGGAAAATCTTTGGAGGATGTATCATTGGCGGTATAGTTTACTGCATATTGGCAATGGCCATGGGGGGCAACTATAAAGGCGTGGGTGTCTTAGCTGGTATTTCTGCTATACTTGGAGGTGGAATTTATTGGCTTGCAAAGTTGTTAATGAAAAACGCCAACATTACTACGAAGAATTAACTGTATTTTTCCACGCCCTGGTTTCCCCGGGGCTTTTTGTTGTACGTCAGGCATGACACGTAATTGGGGTGAGAATCCTCAATGCGCCTCTGACAGGGCGGAATCAAATAGCTAAAAGCAACTGCGTCACAGCAAATGTGGGGTGGGAAATAAGCCGGTGGCGAAACACAGACAGGATGAACAAAAAACGGGAAAAGGTCAAAGCGCACGAGGCGAGGCAGCAATGGATGCTTACGCCAAAGCGTGAGCATAGCAAATTTGGATTGCACTGTCTGAAAGCTGCATGCCTTATCCTGAGAGATCCTACTAAAGCGAACAAACGCTGCGGAGTAACCCGTCTGTATGGAGTCAGCAGAGACCATAGTACCACCAACACTGAAAGAGGGAAAGCGGAGCAAGTCTGAATCCACGTGACAGTGAGGAGGAGTTGACAGGGAATCTGGCGAGGAGTGACAAAGAGTTGCGGCAGGAACATCAGTTCCGAAACCAATCACATCCGAGAAACCGCCGTATGTCATAAAAGGCACGTATAGAGGTGTGTGAGGGGGGCGAAAGCCCCCTATACGATTTTTTGGGTGTAGAGTACAGCATGATGCAGAGCTTTTTTGTAACCACGGTCGGAAATCTGTCATTCTTTCCTATCTGTTGTCACGCAATAGCAGCAAAAGCACCGGCAGCGGAGCATTTGAGCATGCAGCATGGAGCAGTGTGGAGGAGCGCTCGAGCAGGCGAGCCGCTACGCGGCGTGATTTGCGGCATTTCGTACGGCGTATGCTGCGGGTGGAGGGCATGGCGGCGCGGCCGCTGCGTGCCATGACATCGGCGGATTGTCGGCAGCTATTGGCAGCGGCATTCAGCGGTAGTGTGCACAGTTACCGCAAAGGGAGGGCGATTTTGCATAGCATATTTGCGCATGGTATGCGGCATGATTGGTGTTCTATCAATCCTGTGGATGCTGTGCAGGCGCCGATGGTTCACGAGCATGAGATTGTGCCGCTTACCGTGGCCGAGGTGCAGCAGTTGGAGCAGGCTGCTGCTACACCCCGTCATGCCGATATGCGCCTGTCGCTGCACCTCATGACTTACTGTGGTTTGCGACCGAATGAGGTGAGTCGCCTGAGGGCAGAGGATATCAATTACCGTGATGGTGAAGTGGTAGTGCGCCCTGCGGTGAGCAAGACAGGTGGTGGGCGGGTAGTACCGTTGCTTCGCAGGGGGCTTTTGCGCGGGGTGCCGAGAGTAATTCCCCGCAATTGGCAGAACCGTTGGCGGGCGTTGAGGCGGGCAGCCGGGTTCCGGCATTGGCAGGCAGATGTGCTGCGCCATACCTTTGCCACGTATCACCTACTCTATTTCCGCAATCCGGCTGAACTTCAGCTGGAAATGGGACATAGCAACCAGTCATTACTGCGCTCGCGCTATACGAACCTGCCACGAGCCAGTCGCTCCGCTGCCGGGGAATTCCGGGGATGTTGAAGTATGAATTAAAGCACGTCAGAAATGCGGATTTTTACACTTTTCCAAGTTTTTGGGGGGAGTGGTGCTCCCAAGCAAGCGAAAATGTGTCTTCGGTTGTCGACGATACGCCCACCCTGAACGCATCCTTGCGGCGCACCTGTCTCGGCGTATCACAGAGAAGCCGGTAACCGCCTAACTTGAATATCCAAAATTCAAAATCTAACTTTATAACGGCCTACGGCCGTGTGAAAAGCGGGCTAAAGCCTGCGGTGAAGAACCGTGCTGCGCACGGTGGTGAAGAATGCGCTGCGCGCATGGTGAAGACCAAGGCTGGCGCCTTGGGGATAGGGTGACAAACTCCAGTTTGTCAAACCGTGCCCGGGCGGAACATTTTTTCCACGTACTTGGCAATCATGTCGACCTCGATATTGACCACGCTGCCCACGCTGTAGCAGTGCATGATGGTGCGCTGCCAGGTGTGCGGGGTAATCCAGAACTCGAGTTCGCCGCCCTCGTGGATGGCGGCGATGGTGAGGGATACGCCGTCGATGGTAATGCTGCCCTTGTCGATGGTGTAGCGGGTGAGGTCCTGCGGTATGCGCACGCGCACCATGTGGTCCTGCCCGACGGGGGTGATGGAGGTCACGGTGGCTGTGCAATCCACATGGCCCATGACCAGGTGGCCGCCGAATCTGCCGCCGGTGCCCATGGCGCGCTCCAGGTTGCAGAGCGAGCCCTCTGTCAGCGTGCCCAGGGAGGTCACGCGCATGGTCTGGGTGAGCAGGTCAAACTCCACACGGTTGCCCTCTATGCGGTCGACTGTCAGGCAGCAGCCGTTCACAGCGACAGAGTCGCCCAGTGCCAGCTCGGCGGCAAAGGGGATTTCGATAGCGTAGCGCGCACCCTTCTCGATGGGGGTGCGCTGCTGTACGGTGCCGGTGCATTCTACAATACCGGTAAACATGGCTTTAATATCAGCGAATCAGGATGAAGAAGAGGAACATGATGGTGGTGGGTACGAAGGCCCACAGGAACAGCTTGAGCGCGCTGATACCACTCTTGAAGTACTTGCCCAGAATGGCTTGGCCGGCCGGGTTGGGGGCGTTGGCAATCACGGTCAGGCCACCACCGGTTACGGCGCCGGCAACGATGGCGTACTTAATCTCCTCCTGCAGGTTGGGGACGGTACTGGCCAGGAAGGTGACCGAGGCGTTGTCGTTGAAGGCGGTCAGTATGCTGGCTACACCCATGGTGGCCGTGGCGCCCAGCTCCGAGAGGGCCTGCAGCACAGGCTGCATCCACCACCCCTGCACGCCGCCCATGATGAGCAGACCTGCCAGGAAGAAGGCCACCAGCATGGGTACCTTAATCGAGAAGGCGTTCTGGTACTGCGGTGTGGCCATGGTGAAGCCCAGGAAGAACATGAAGCCGCCGATGAAGCAGGCGGGGTGGTGTGCGAAGTACACCGTCCAGGCCAGGAAGAAGATGGACACGCCATACACCCAGGCGGGTATCACGTCCTGACGGTCCTCCCAGCTGGTGGGTACGGCACTGTCGAAGGCGCTGTTGGCGCGCTGTACTTCGGCCAGGCGGTCGAACTCCTTGCGGAATATCATGAAGTAGATGACGTTGGCCAGCACGATGCCCACCACGGCCTTCCAGCCGAAGTTCAGGAACATGTGGCCCATGCCCCAGTCCCACTTACCGGCCACCATCACGATGGGGGGAGCGGCAAAGTGGGTGAGGGTACCACCGACGGATACGTTCACGAACAGCAGGGCAATCGTGGCGTACTTCAGCGAGTCGCTGGGCTTGAGCTGGTAGAACTTCTTGCCCAGCAGAATGGCAGCCAGGGTCATGGCGGCAGGCTCGGTGATGAAGGAGCCCAGCAGCGGCGCAATACACAGTACCGACAGCCACCAGGCAGCCGGGGTGCCCGAGCCTAGGGAGGCGCCGAACTTCAGCGTGTTCTCTGCCAGGCGGTAAATCGGGCGGGAGGAGGCAATCACCATCACCACTGCCACAAACAGCGGCTCGGTAAAGCTGGTGTCGTGGTCGATGTAGAGCAGGAAGTCCTCCATCGAGTAATAGGAGTTGCAGACCAGTGCAAAGGGTATAATCCACAGGCCGAACACCACTTCCACCTCGCCCAGAAAATGGCAGAGGGTGGAGGCAAAGGACACGGGCACGCGCTGCTCGGGGTGCAATATGCGGAACTTCTCCTGCTTAAGTTTCTGCTTGTGAGCATGCTCGAGCTTGTGAGCGAGCGACTGGAACATGGGTGCCAGGAAGGTGTGCAGAATGGCGCACAGGAAAATCAGACTGGCGGCGAGGTTGAAGTTGTCTACCGCCACGCGGTGGCAGAGCTTGTCCCACAGACCCATGCCTTCCTCCTCGCTCTCATAGATACCCAGGGGAATGGGGAAACGGCTGTACTGCTCCTTGCCACCGGTGTAGTGGCAGGTCCAGGCGGGGATTTCATCCGAATTGCGATTCCATACCGTCTCACCGCAGTCGGGGCAGGGCATGCCGTTGGAGGGCGGCAGGAATCGCTCCTTCATTTTGGCGTGGTCGAGTGCAGAGTGACCGTCAAAGGCGTGGTGACCTTTGTAATTCATGTAGCCCTTCAGGAACTTATAACTCATATCGCCGGCAGCGGCTCTCAGGGCGGCCTTTGCCTGATCGCTCAGGTGGTCGGCACCGGCAATAAGCTCCTCCTTGAGCTGAGTCTCGGACTTCTCAGCTTCGGTCTCGGCAGGTGCGGCTGCAACCGGGGTTACAGTCGGTTCTGTCGGTACCTGCTCTGCCTGCTGTGCGTATGCGGCACAGCCCACAAAGGCAAAGCATGCCAGGGCGATTTGATAGACGAATCTCTGCATGGCGTGTATTTCGTTAACGATATACATACTAGCACAAGCCGCACGCCATGGCAAGCAGAAAGGAGGGTGTTTGCCGGGTTAGCGGAGCAATTCAGCAACTGCTCTGCGTCAGCAGAGCAATTTCACTGAGCCGCAGGCTCAATATCACTGAGGCGTCAGCCGCAATTTCACTCACGCGCAGCGTGAATATCACTGCGCCCCTAAGGGCGCAATAAAACCTGTACAATTCATCTTTTTCTGTTACAATGCTTATATGGGAAAAGAAGGTAAACTTAAACAGTCGGCAATAGCATTCTCGGTTAAGCTGATGCATCTCTATGATAAAATAGAGCGCAAGGCTTTCATGAAAAACCAACTGGCACGATCAGGAACATCAATTGGTGCCAACATTCATGAAGCCGACTACGCAGAAAGCCCCGACGATTTCCTTCATAAAATGGCAATAGCTCTTAAAGAGTGCCATGAAACAGAGTATTGGATGATGATTTTGTCAGAATCATGCCCTGAATTAGCAGAGGAAGCTACCCTGCTGCAGCATGAAGCCGGTAGCATCAGGCGCATGCTTATAGCCACCATAACAACATTGAAAAAAAGTCTGGGTAAATTAGAATAATGGCAGCTTCGCTGCTTTGATAAGAGTACGATTTATTGCGCCCTTAGGGGGCGCAGTGATATTGTGCCTGCGGCACAGTGAAATTGTGGCTTGCGCCGCAGTGATATTCATGCTGCGCATGAGTGATATTGCTCTGCTGCGCAGAGCAGTTGAAAGCCCGGCAGCGATATTCATCACTGCCGGGCTTTCGATAGAACAACTCAGTTAAATTCGTTCGCCTTTTCCTTTACTCCTCTGTCTTTTCCTCAGCAGGAGCAGGTTCGGGGGTGGCGGGAGCCGGAGCTTCCTCGGCGGCGGGAGCGGGCTCAGCCGGTGCCGGTGTAACAGTCTCGGCGGGCTTGTTCTCGGTCTTCTCCTGCGGTTCGGGGCGGTCGCTGGCGGCGCTCACCATGAGTTCACGGCCCATGAAGGGCTGACCGTGCAGCACCTCAGCAGCCTTGCGGGCGTCCTCGAGGTGGTACATTTCCACGAAGGCGTAGCCCTTGCTCTTGTAGGTGCGGGGATTATAGATGATGTCAACACTGCGCACGTTACCGAAGCCCTTGAAGAGGTCCTCAAGTTCGCTTTCGTTGGCCTCGTAGGAGAGGTTGCCGACGTAAAGGCGGGCGTTGCGGGTGGGCGGGGTGGAGGTAGCGCGGCGGCGGCTCTTACCATTGGCAGCGGGGTTGCCGCCGTGGTTGTTGGTCTTGGCCACGCGCACCTTCTGGGGCGGGTTGTTGCGGTTCTTTTTCTCGCGCTTGTTGTCGTTCTGCTCCTTCTTCTTACCGAAACCGAAGAAGCTCAGGATACGCCGGAGCAGCGAGGGTTTGCGTGCGGGAGTGGCCTCGGGGCGCGGCATGCGCTGCCGGCGGTGACGGCCCTGGTGGTTATTGTTGCGGCGGCGGCGGGCACCTTGGCCCTGCCTGCCTTGCGTGTGGTGTTCAGCCATTGTATGTGTGTGTGTTATGGGGCGCTCTGCTAGCTTCACCGTGACCTGTATTCACGCTCAGGCCGGGAGCGGCGGCACCCTCGTGGAGTTTATGTGCTAAGTGGCGGCGGCGGGTGCGCATGCAACGGAGAGAGCCTGCACCCATACGTTCCGACGCACTGTATTTTACTCGGAACTATTGAAATTGCAAGCTTAAAGTGCGGCATAACTCTATCGGTAACAACTTATTTCCGAGGTATTTTGGGGGCGGTATGGGTGCAAGTGAAAAAATGCTCGCAAAGTGGCAGCGGTGTGCTATACTGACCGCGGTGAATATCACGCAGCAGGAGATGATGTGGGCGGCGGCAGTTGGCATGACTGTGGCGCTGGTGCTGGGGGTGCTCGGCGGTTATGCCTGGGCTCGCTTTCGCAGTGTGCGGCGTATCGCCGAGCTGCAGGCCGAGTTGCGTACCCTGCAGGGAGCGCGTGCCGAGGTGCAGCTGCAGTTCCGTGCTTTGGCAGAGGAGGTGCTGGCTCACAGCACTGCCGGCTTGCAGCACAGCAATACCGAGCAGCTGAGTGCCGTGCTCGGCCCCCTGCGTGAGCAAATCAGTGGCCTGAACCGTGCTGTGGCCGATACTCGAGCCGCCGGTGCCGACAATACCGCCAGTGTGCGCGAAATGGTGCGCCTGCTGCTGGGCAGGGCCGAGGAAATCGGTAAGGATGCCGCCAATCTGACCCGCGCTCTGAAGGGCGACAGCAAGGTGCAGGGTGACTGGGGGGAGGCGGTGCTGGAGCGCCTGTTCGAGAGTGCCGGCCTGCAGAGCGGTACGCACTACGAACTGCAGAAAAGCTACGATACCCCCGCCGGTCGCCTGCGACCCGATGCCGTGGTTTACCTGCCGCAGGGTACCAGTCTGGTGATTGACAGCAAGGTGTCGCTCACGGCCTTCGTCAATCTCATGGCGGCAGAGGATGACACTGCCCGTACCACTGCCACGCGTGCTCACCTGAACTCGGTGCGGGCCCACGTGAGCGAGCTGGCCGGCAAGCACTACGAGCGACTGGAACCGGGCTCGCCCGATTTTGTGCTCATGTTCATACCCAACGAGGGCGCCTACATTGCCGCTGTGCAGGCAGCGCCCGAGTTGCTGGTTACGGCTATGCGCCGCAAGGTGCTGCCGGTGAGCCCGTCGAACCTCATGATGGCACTCCACTTGGCGCGTTTGCTCTGGCAGCGCGATACCCAGCAGCAGAATGTGCAGAACATTGTGGAGCGCGCTACGCTGCTCTACGAAAAGTTTGCCCGTTTTCAGGAGTCCTTCGACGCCGTGCACCAAGCGCTCGAAACCGCTACTGCCGCCTGCGATGAAGCCCGCTCCCGACTGTACACCGGCAAGGGGAACTACCTCAGTCAGGTCGAAAAACTGCGCGAGCTGGGGATTAAGTGAGAAAAGTTGAATGTTGGATTTTGAAAGTTGAAAGTATTGGGCTTGGCGGCGGCAAGTGTGATTCAGGCTCAGGCCCGTCGCGATGCCCGTACGCACCCGCGAACGTTCGAATCGCGCGTTCCCGGAAAATCATAACGACATTTAAAGTTGAAGTTTTGGGAGTTCCACTCACTTAGCTCGTGAATCATGGAAAACCGGGACTACTGCTGCTGTCGGTAAGAAAAATCGAAATTTATGCAAAAAAGTTCGCGCTTTCAGCGGTGGGATGTGTTAACATAGGCGGAGAGGTATGATATTTCCCTTCACACAGCGCAGAAAAGAAAATCAACTCGTGCAGCAATGCACAGAGTGGTTCACTGCGCACCGGGCGCGGTTGGTGGCCTACGCTCGGCAACAGGCCGACAGCAGTACCGATGTGGAGCTGCTGGTGACCGGCACCGTCACGCAAGTGACCCGCGCTCTATGCGAGGGGAGGGTAAGTGCAGATGACCTGCTGCCCTACACCCTGCGCTCGCTCTTCAATGCCGCTGCACGCCTGCGCGAGCAGAACCTGCGCCGCTACCGTACCGAACAGAGCTACGGCGGGCAGCTCAGCACTCTGCCCGAGCACCCTGCCTGCACCGAAACCACGCCCGATGACCGGCAGCTGCAACTGCGCCGCGCCCTGCGTGAACTGCCACCCGAGCTCGCCACCGTGGTGACGCTCCGTATATGGGACGAACTCACATTCCCCGACATGGCCGCCCGCCTGGGACTGCCCGAATCAACCCTGCGCAGCCGCTACACTGCCGCACTCAAACGTATCAAAAGCAAGATTTCCGCCGCAAGATGACAGATGACGAACAGACTCTGACCGCGCTCGAGGACGAGTTGCGTACCCTGGCTGCCCGCGACCGTGACGGCGCAGAGCAGCTTGCTGCCGACATGACCGAGCGCATGCTGGTCTGCATACAGACCGAGTGCCGCCGCCAGCGCTTGCTGCTCTACCTGCGTCGCGCCGGTTCTGTTGCGGCTCTGCTGGCTGTTCTGGCAGTGGCCGGTGTACTGTTGGTACCGACCGGGGGTGAGCCGGCTTTGGTGAAGACCTCGGCCCCCGAAACCGGGCAGCCCCCCCCTCAGTCTTTATCGGCAGATACGGATTCACTGCCCGTTTCTCAATCCGTGCATGGGCCCGTTGCGATGTTGGCGCTCGATGAGGGACAGACAGATGATGCACCCATGCCGGAATCGATACCCGAAACAGCACCCCTTGCCGTAGCAACCACTGTTACTGCAAATAGTCGTGCCATGCCTTCTGCCCCGAGATATCGTGCAAGTTCTATGCCGACCCCCGTTGCCGGTGGGGGTGTGCCTGCATCTTACAGCCTTCGTAAGAGTGCGCCCAAACCTCCCCTGCAGGAGCTCGTGCTCCGCATTCTGACCACGCAGGAGCAACCTTATGCCGAACTGCACGCCGCCCTGTCGCAAGCACCTGCACGTAGCCTGCAAATCAACCGTGGCAACAGCTCTCTGACCCTTACCACAGGGCAGGGCGGTGCCGTTGTTATCTTCATACAACAACCCGGCAGCGAGAAAGAGGTGATAACCCTCACCTCCCCCTCAGATACCCTTCCCCCGCAGGTCAGGGAGCTGGTGAAGTGAATTGACAAGTTGGGAATCTCTAAAAACTCGCCAAAGAGTAATTTGCCGATTTGTATGGAGAACCGAAGGTGAGCGGAGTTCAAAAGCCCGCACTTGTGCGGGCGATAGAGTATTAGCCCAGTGCAAGCTCGCGCCCTGTCTCGGCGTATCGCAGAGAAGCCGGAAGCTCTGGGTAATGAGAAAAAAATAATCAGAGCCCCGCAGACGTGCGGGGCGACA
>JAZSEM010000055.1:0-4726 GCA_045531695.1 Akkermansia sp. | reverse complement strand
TGAAATTGTCGCGTTATTTATGCCAACCTGCCTCTCATCTGCCGCCCTCGTTCCTCGGGCTCATCTATTTTATATACTCCTACCCGGGGCTTCGCCGCTTCGCGGCTCAGCCGCCGGGCTATTGAGCTGTCGCCCGCTCGGCGGGCTCTGGTTTAGGCTCCCGTCTTCGGCTCCGCCTACGCCGAGGCAGGCACCTTCGCTCGCGTTGGAATAAATGCTTTTTAACGGCCTGTGGCCGAGTGAAAAGCGGGCTGAAGCCTGCGGTGAAGAACCGTGCTGCGCACTGGTGGTGAAGAATGCGCTGCGCGCATGGTGAAGCCCAAGGCTGGCGCCTTGGGGATAGGGGGATTGAAAATCAGTTCTTCTTGTTCTTCTGCTTTCTCATGCGCTTGAGGTCAGCAGGCGTGGGGCGACGAATGATGGTTTCGCCCTCTTTGGCCATATCGGCGCGGTCGCGAGCCATGTTTTCATAATACTCCGGGTCGTTCATCCAGAGCACTCGGTCGCGGGCCTCTTCCTCTTCAGCCTGAGCTTTTTTGAGCAGGTATTCAGTCTGCTCTTTTTTCAGCTTGAGATCCTGTAGCTCTAGCATGGGCTGCAGCACCAGCATGGAGCCCAGGAAGGCTACGAAGCCGAGCAGAATGAGCCCGCTCACCCCCATCACACGGCGAATGCCCCTTGTGCGCTGGGAGCGCAGGGCTTCCAACTCCTCCAGAGTAGGGAGAGAACGGCGACGCATAAAGGGAATGTTCACGGCGGTGCTGTGGGGCTATGAAGTTTACTTGGCGTTGCGCTCGGCAAAGGGTACAAATCGACCGCGGCGGGCGAGCACGACAGTGTGCATGCGCAGCTGCTTGCCCTTGGAGGATGCGGGAACCGGAGTGGTGCTCACCTCGAACCCGGCACGCATGAGGGTGCTCTCCAGGCGCTTGTCACGCTTGGCTACGGTAATAGCCAGCAGGCTGCCACCCTTCAGGGCGTTGAAATAGGCCTGAGCATCGCCCAGGCTCAGCTCGCAGCGGGCATGAACGTGGCGCAGCAGAATGGCGTGCAGGGAGCCGGTGCGCTTGCGGCACAGCTCGGCGGCGGTGGCAATCTCGGCACTCACACGGCGGTCCTGCCACACCTCCTTTGTTTCGCTGTGGGTGCGGTTCCACTCCACGATGGCGGCTACGGGTTCGGCTACGATAAACTTGGCTTTCTCGCGGGGCAGGCATTCCATAGCCTTGGCCAGACCATAGCCCAGCCCCAGCCCGGCAATCATGATGCAGGGTTGCGTGGCGCGAGTGATGGGGGAGGTGGCAATCTCTGCCATAGAGTCCTCACTACCATGGGTGAATGAGGTTGCGCAGGGCAGGCCGTCGTGCTGCAGGCTCAGTTCGCCGTCGCGCTCCCACAGCTCCCACAGGCTGCCGTCTTCCATCTGTTGTTCGCCGAGTTTGGTCAGGGGCTTCATGCCCGGCATTGTAGCAGATATACCCCGCCTATGGCAAGCGCGTATTGCGTGCGTGAGCGAAAAGTGCTCATTTTTACGGCACTTCTGCGGGGCTGCAATGGCTTTTTGTGATAGAGCGAAAGTTTTATGCTTGACTTTGCTCGAACTATCCGTTACATTGCTCACTAAACAAAGTCATGAAAGACCGTCGAATTGTAATTACTGGTATGGGTGCCCTTTCTCCCCTCGGCAACAGCGTGGAGGAGACGTGGGCTGGTATGAAGGCGGGCCGCTCCGGCATCACCAAGATTGAGAGTATTGACACTGAGGTGTATGCTGTTCATATTGGCGGTGAAGTGAAAAATTTCGATGCTGCTTCCTACTTCAAGAAGGACCCCAAGGGTGCACGCCGTTGCGACCGATTTGAGCTGCTGGCTATGGCCGCAGCCGGTATGGCTATGGAGGACGCCGGGCTGGACCCCGAGAAGGTGAATAAGGATCGCGTGGGCGTGATGATTGGCTCCGGTATCGGTGGCTTGGGTATTCACGGCACCAACTGCGAGATTCTCGTGAAGTCCGGTCCCCGCCGTGTGTCACCCTTCTGCATTCCCTACATGATTACCAACATGGCCTCCGGTCTGGTGAGCATTGAGTATGGTTTCGGCGGGCCCAACATGAGCATTTCCACCGCATGTGCCACCTCCAACCACTGCATTGGCGAGGCCTGGCGTATCATGAAGTTCGGCGATGCCGACGTGATGCTCTGCGGCGGTGCCGAGGCTGCTATCCTGCCCATCGGTATTACCGGTTTCGCCAACATGAAGGCACTCTCCACCCGCAATGATTCCCCCGAGACGGCATCCCGCCCCTACGACGTGGATCGCGATGGTTTCGTGATGAGTGAGGGCGCAGGCGTGATTGTGCTCGAGACTCTGGAGCACGCTCAGGCCCGCGGTGCCAAGATTCTGGCTGAGCTGGTGGGCTACGGTCTGAGCTCCGATGCCTACCACTATGCAGCCCCCGCTCCCGAGGGCGAGGGTGCCAGCCGCTGCATGGAGATGGCTCTTGAGCATGCCGGCCTGAAACCCACCGATGTGGACTATGTGAACACGCACGGTACTTCCACCCCCGTGGGCGATATCTGCGAGGTGAAGGCCATTAAGCGCACCTTCGGTGACTACGCCACCAACGGTCTGGTCTGCAGCTCCACCAAGTCCATGACCGGTCACCTGCTGGGTGCTGCCGGCGCCATTGAGCTGCTTGCCTGCGTGAAGGCTATTGAGGAGAACTATGTGCCCCCGACCATCAACGTGTTCAACCAGGACCCCCAGTGCGATCTGGATATCTGCGCGAACGAAGGCCGTTCCATGAAGGTGGACGTGGCGCTCAGCAACTCCTTCGGCTTCGGCGGTCACAATGCTTCTCTTATCGTGAAGCGCTTTGTGGACTGAACATCAGTTTGCTGAACAATTTAACGCTTTCATGGCGGCGGCCGGGGGAATACCCCCGCCGCCGCGCTGCGTTCCCGACATGACCGAACCTGATTCCACACCGGCCCCCGCACCTACTGCCCCCCGTCGCTCACGGGTGAGCCTGCTCTGGTGCCGCGTATGTACCCGAGTGAGTGGCGTAACGTTGCCCCATACCACCCCTGACCGAGCAGACATGTTGCTGTTGCGCTGGGGGGTACTCAGTGTGGTGGTGCTGTTGACTACCATGCTGTTGTTGCTGAGCGGTTGTTTTGAGAGTGTTGATGAAGCCCAGCTGCGCCTGCTCTGCGGCAATCCTTTTTATCTGGAGGCCGAAGCCACGCAGCACATGGCCCTGAGCCCTGCCGGTATGTTCGGTTGGTGTGTGGCTGTTACGCTGTACCTGAGCATTGTGCTGCTGCTGCGCCGCCGCTTTGCTGAGCGCGTGCAGATTGCGCTGATGGCTGCTGTGGCTGCGGCACTGCCGGGGCTGCTCTGCGTGCTGTGGGATTGCGTCTTTTACGTGGCCCCGCTGGTGTTCTGTGTAATATTCACCTGGACGCTGGTAGTGACTGTGCCCTTTTTCCGCCGCTCGCGTTCATGAAAGCTCAGGATTACCCCCAGCCCGTTCAGGAACTCATCGCTCGCCTGAAGCGCATGCCCGGTATCGGTACGCGCGGGGCTGAGCGCCATGCGCTCTGGTTCCTGCAGCATGGCCGGGCAGATGCCCGCGCTCTGGCAGCAGCCCTTACCGCTGCGGCAGATGAGGTGACAGCTTGCCCCCGCTGTGGATTTTTTGCCGCTCGCGGCGAGCTCTGTACTGCCTGCAGCGACCCCGCGCGTGATTCTTCTCTGCTCTGCGTGGTGGAGCAACCTACCGATGTGTTGCCCATTGAGCGCTGTGGCTCATTCCGCGGGCTCTATCATTGCTTGGGGGGCAAGATTTCTGCCCTCGATAACATTATGCCCGAGGACCTCGCCATCACTCAGCTGGTGGAGCGGGTGCGCTCTGCCCCCGGTTGCGAGGTGATTCTGGCCATCGGCAGCGATGTGGAGGGCGAGGCCACGGCTCTGTACCTGGCGGAGCTGCTGGGGGCGCTCGATTGCCGTGTGACCCGCTTAGCACAAGGTATGCCTGCCGGGGCCGGTCTGGGGCAGGCGGATGCCGTCACACTCATGCGCGCCCTCGAAGGCCGCAAGAATATGTGAGATTGCGGGCATCCCGAAAAACTCGACAAAGAGCAATTTGTAGAAGTACGAGGGACCCGTCTCCGCGTCTCGCTGCGCTCGCTTGCTACGCCGTGGCAGGCGAATTCCGAGGGACGAATTTATGAATTCCGCGGGCTTTGCCCGCCAAATATCAGAACCCGCGCTTGCGCGGGTGGCATACGGTAGCCGGGCGGCGTAAGCCCCCGGTCAGCAATGGAAAATATATTGGAACCCGCACAGGGTGCGGGTGGCATAAACGGTGGCTCTGATATAATGCGGTGAATACATGGCCCATTTTGTATCAACGGTTTATGCCACCCACACAAGTGTGGGTTCTTATTATTTTATTATCGGTTACCTTGGGCTTCCGTCTTCGCCCTGCGGGCTACGCCGAGACAGGTACGCCCAAGGCTATTATATGTCACCCGCGCAAGAGCGGGTTTTAAAGTATGGCTCCCGTCTTCGGCTTCGCCTACGCCGAGGCAGGTGCCTTCGTTCGCTAGGGATAAATATCTTTTTAACGGCCTGCGGCCGGGTGAAAAGCGGGCTGAAGCCCGCGGTGAAGAACCGGCTGCGCACGGTGGTGAAGAATGCGCTGCGCGCATGGTGAAGA
>JAZSEM010000045.1:0-5446 GCA_045531695.1 Akkermansia sp. | reverse complement strand
GTGTGGGTGGCATAAACCGTTGATACAAAATGGGCCATGTATTCACCGCATTATATCAGAGCCACCGTTTATGCCACCCGCACCCTGTGCGGGTTCCAATATGTTTTTCATTGCTAACCGGGGGCTTCCGTCTTCGCCCCTTTGGGGCTACGCCGAGACAGGTACGCCGCCCGGCTACCATATGCCACCCGCGCAAGCGCGGGTTCTGATATTAGGCGGGCAAAGCCCGCGGAATTCATAAATTCGTCCCTCGGAATTCGTCCCTCGTACTTCATCATATACCGGCCTGCAAAAACAGAGTGACGCTTTAAAGGCTTGCAAGTGACGGCGAAATCTGATACTCTTCCCGCGTATGAAGAAAACACTTACATTGCTTGGCCTGAGCGCCTGTGTGCTTTTGGTGCTCAATTCCTGCAGCAGCGGCCGCATGTCAGAGTATGACTACGAGACCGCCACGACAGCCAGTGACACCATTGCTGATGGTGAAATTCCGCCGTGGCTGATTGACGATGAAGACGATGGTTGGGGTGGTCAGATTGCCGCCGGTGCCACCACGCACGAGCATTATCGTATACCCGAGCCCGAAGAGAGCGTGGCCGAAGTATATGGGAGCGGCGCCAGCCAGAACCAGCCGACAGTAGCTCACCAGGGCGCCACGGTTCATACCACCCCGGCCGAGACCGTGGTCGAGACTCCCTCTCAGGCTATTGCCGCCAATACCCCCGGCACCCCACAGCATATCGGCATAGAGCCGACCCCCACCAGACCGCAAGCTGCTACTTCTAAACCCAAGCCCAAGCAGGCTACCGCCAAATCCACCGGCAAGAAAGACAAGAAGGCAGATGCCAGGAAGCGTGCCAAGCGCTACACCGAGCCGACTCTGCTGACATACAAGGTGCGCAAGGGTGACAACCTGAGCGACATTGCCAAGCGCAGCCGCACCACAGTTAAGCAAATTAAGAAAGACTCCGGCCTGAAGGGTGACACCATCTACCCCGGTCAGATTATCAAGGTGCGCTACATTCCCAAGGACTACAAGCCCTCCAAGGTTAAGAACAGCAAGGCTCAGAACAGCAACGGCAAGACCCGCACACACGTTGTGGCCAAGGGACAGACTATCTCCGGCATTGCCAAGCAGTACGGCGTGTCCTACACCGAAATCATGAAGGCTAATGGCATGAGCCAGAAGGACGCCATGCGTATGCGCCCCGGCAAGCGCTTGGTCATTCCTGCCAAGAAGCGCTGATTTTAATCTGCACAGAATCCTGCAACGCAACACGGCATGAAACCCACTTTCACCCGATTGGCACTCCTCACCGCCACATGCGGCGTCATCTGCTCCTGCAGCACACGGCAACGTGTGGACTACAGCTGGTTCAGGGACACCATGGTTGCTGCGCAGGATGACCAGGTAACCGTAGAGGAAGGGAGCGGCATGACTGCGGCAGAGGCCGCAGCGCCCGTTCCCGCCCCTGCGGAGCCTGTGGTGGCTACCGCGTCGGCACCGCAGCCCGCTGCCACACCGACAGCACCTGCAGCCGCTCCGAGCCCTGAGACTCACCCCACAGGTAACGACAAGGGATGGCTCGACTGGTTCAGCCAGCAACAGCCGGCCCCGCAACCTGCCGCAAAGGTTACCGCGCCGACCACCTACACGGTTCGCTCGGGCGATACGCTCTCAGTCATTGCACGCCGTCATGGCGTCAGTCTGGCAGCTCTGGCGCAGGCCAACAACCTGACCAACCCGAATGCCCTGCGCATAGGTCAGGTGCTTACCATACCCACCGCGGCAGGCAGTTCGGCAGCTGCGGCTCCTGCCGTCAGCCCCTCTGCAACAGCTGTGCCCCCGGCACCTACAGCAGCACCTGCTGCCCCCCTAACTGCTACCGGGTATTACACCGTGCGCAAGGGTGATACCCTCTCCGGTATTGCCCGCCGACACGGCACGACAATTGCAAAAATCATGCAGGCCAATCATATGACTGCCGCTCAGACACATAAACTGAGCATTGGCCAGAAAATCATTATCCCCAACAACTGATTATGAAAATCACTCATATCCTCGCACTCTGTGGCGCAGCTGCTCTGCTGACCGCCTGCCATCAGGTGCAATACCCCGGTGCCCACGTGCACTCAGGTCAGCAGCCTATCGTGCTGCAGCCTACTGTCCCGGCTCCCGGTGAGCTGGGTTTTAACCCACTTACCATGACGGGCAAAGATGTGCCCACCTACGTGAACCCCTTCCCGGCCGGCACCTACGAGCACTTTGTGGCTCAGCCGGCCTACCCCACAACGATGGATGACTATTGCGACGAAAAGCTGCTCTCTCAGCTCAACGCCAATAACTCCAAAATCATTGTTTGCCTGCCCCAGCAGCGTGCCCGCGTGTACGTGAACGGCAAGGTAGCCATGGACTGGCCGGTTTCCACCGGTACCAATGGTCACGAGACCCCCACCGGCACCTTCCGCATCATTGAAAAGAAAGAGGACCACAAGTCGAACCGTTATGGCCGATTTGTGAACTCCGGCGGCAAGACTACCAACTCCAACGCCGACGCCAGCAAGGGCGTACCTGAGGGCACCACCTTCGTGGCCTCGCCCATGCCCTACTGGCACCGCCTGACCCTCGATGGCGTGGGTCTGCACGTGGGCAAGGTCATACCCGGCAAGCGCCTGTCGCACGGCTGCATTCGCTCCCCGCGCAAGGCTATTCAGAAGTTCTACGAGTACAGCGTAGTAGGCATGCCCGCCTACATCTCCCGCGCGGTCGAGGACTACCCGCGTGGTGGCGCCGTACGCTCCATCGATGTGAAGTACCGCCCGGGCGGTGACCACACCGACATGCCCCTGCCGACCACAACTCCGCAGGTTCCCGCAGCCCAGCCCGCCACGGCTCAGCCGCTCCCGCACCTCGGGTAAAACTG
Organism: Akkermansia sp.; assembly: GCA_045531695.1. Classification (GTDB taxonomy): domain Bacteria; phylum Verrucomicrobiota; class Verrucomicrobiia; order Verrucomicrobiales; family Akkermansiaceae; genus Akkermansia. The sequence goes on along the minus strand of JAZSEM010000045.1, from coordinate 2,522 downwards.
CAGAACAATCTCCCTAAAGCTCCCGCGCTCCCACCACAGAGCGCGGGAGCACTCAATAAAGCCCACTCATTTTCCCATGTACCCCCGCACACTCAAAGCCGCCAATGCCCTGCTGTACGCCAGCAGCACCCTGCTCATCATAGCCGCTGTCGTGTACTGCGCCATGTATAAAGACATGCCCGTCTGGCAGATTTGGAGCGCCGTAGCTCTGTGCATAGCCGGCACCGTGTGGGGGCTCTATTATGTTACACTCTGTTACCGAGTGACGGCCGAGGGCATATCCCGCCACGTCTACCTGCGCTGTACCCAACGCCTGCTCTGGAGCGAGGTTGCGCGCGCTGAGCTCGAGGAAAGCGAGGCTCAGGGGATTGCCAGCTGCCACATTATCCTGCACCCGCATTCCGGTGCTCCTCTGCGTATCAGCAGCGACGTGCTTCACCTCGACGACGTACAGGAACTCGCCGGTGATTTGCGCACCATCGGCCTGCTCCCTGCCGCCGACAAAACAAGCGAAACAGACACCCCGGAACAACCGGCCTCATAAAACCAACTTTTTTTCCACCACCCCAACACTCATGAAAAAGCACAGTACCTACCACCGCACACTGCTCGCCTTGGCAGCAAGCGCCCTCATGGCGACCGCATGCACTCACGCTCAGACAGACATACTGCCGGCACTGCCACCCGATGAACAACATGCCACTTCAGCCGGCATACCGCTGGGGGAAAGTTGGCTGCATCTGGAATATTACCGCAGCGGCGATTCCAGCCTGTTGAAGGTAGAAGCCAATCGCAAATTATTACCTGCCGGTCATCAACTGGAATTACAGCTCTGCGGCACACCCTACAGCACAGCCGCGGGCGGGGAATGGTTTGCCCCCATCTCCACCATCACCAAACCCGGAACTTACCGATTCAAGCTATCCGAACAGGACTTCCGTAAAAACGGCGGCCCCTATGACTACAGCGTGCGCCTTACCCTGAGCCACAAAAACGGCAAGGAAATCGATAGTCGCGATTGCCGACTCACCGATCACATACCCGCTCCGGGAGCAGATATATACTACGAAGAAGAAAACCGGCAAAGTCTGCTCAAACTACAGGCGGCAGCCGAGCGCTGTGCCACCATGCGTCTGGTTATGATTTACCACATGGACTGCATCAAAGATGTCCCCCTGCCACTCAGCGGAACTGATGTCAAGGAACTCTGCCGCCTGATTGGTCGCATGCGCCCCGTGAAATCCCACCTGCATGAAGTCATCCCCATTCTGAACATGGAGCTCACGCTCCTGGATAGCCAAGGTAAGGAATTGTGCACCATGGATCCATTCGATGTAGTCAAAGAAGCGCATGTCAGCCCCGAAAATGCAGCTGATATGACCAGCTACGCCCTGAGCAACGAAGATGCCGCCACTTGGTACTCCATCATCTATAGCCCGGCCGTCAAGCAAACGATTAAACAAGCCGTGGAAGAAAACAAAAAACAGCGCTCCAAACGCCGATAAACCACGCTATGAAAGCCCTCTTACTCCCTACCTGTCTTCTATTGCTGACAGCATGCAGCATCTCTACCGAATCTCTGGCTTTCTTTGCACCACATGCCAAGGGACAAAACATCACCACCCACGTTCAGGCAGAGGATGGAACTGCCACCACCCTGCACCTGAAGAGCCGGTTTGAGTCCAACTGTTGCCATGTAGAGTTAGGGTTCAGCCCGGAACTTGCGGCCAAAGGCTACAAGCTGCACCCCATTCTCGTGCGCCGCGACTACCACAGCCTGTGGGGCTGCGAACACACTGAGTCGCTGGAATACGTGACCGGCCACATCGCCCCCGGGCAGCTACAGCTCACCCTCTATGCCGAGCAGCTCACCTACGGTCCCTGGGACTACAGCCTGCGCCTGCAACTGCTAACCCCCGATGGCACTCCCTATGTCACCACAGAAAAGCGTCTGTTCGACAGTTACCCCGCACCGGGTGCCCTGAGCAGCAACCCCATCGGTGCTCGAACCTACCACCACAACAGCACCGCTCTGGAGAAACTCCGACAAGCCGTCCCACGTTGCACCACAGCCCGCCTGATACGCTGTGACTTCTACACCGACAAGCGCACCGAGCGCACTCTGTCCGCAACCGACACCGCAGAAATCCGCCGTCTGCTCCTCAGCATGCGTCCCGTGCGCACACAGCTTGCTACCGTCACCCCGGTCGAATCAGCCTGTCTGCAACTGCTCGCAGCAGATGGCACCCTGCTGGCGGAACTCAACATCTTCGACGTTGCAGCCCCAACTCAGGTAAGCCCCGAAAATGTTGCCTTCATGCGCCGTTATGCTCTCCTCAGCACCGCCGATGCTGAAATCTGGCATCGGCTGACGAAATGAACGACAAAGAGCAATTTGTAGAAGTACTAGTTACGAGTTACAAAGGACTAGGTGTAAAGTTCCGCGACTTACGCCGCAAGGGTTGCCGAGCTTTGCCTCGGCTGCTGCCCGCGCTTTAAGGCGCGGGCGTGAACGGTAGCTT
>JAZSEM010000126.1:0-88899 GCA_045531695.1 Akkermansia sp. | reverse complement strand
GTGGCATAAACCGTTGATACAAAATGGTGCCATGTATTCACCGCATTATATCAGAGCCACCGTTTATGCCACCCGCACCCTGTGCGGGTTCCTATATATTTTCCATTGCTGACCGGGGGCTTACGCCACCCGGCTACCATGTACCACCCGCTACTGCCTTGAGCTTTCAGGCGCGGGCGGCAGCTTATGCTGAGCTTTGCTATCTATGCGCCGTAAGGCGCGAAACTCTCAAATTCGTATGTCGGAATTCGTCCCTCGTACTTCTACAAATTGCTCTTTGGTGAGTGTTTCGGGGGGTAGCTCTCACAATCGGGCGAATTGCAGGTGCATCCAGTCATAGCCACGGGCGCGGCCGAGAGAGGTGGCACCATGGCTTTCCCATATCTGCCACCAGCGCTCGCAGTCAGGGTGACTGAGGGTGGCTCTGGGCGCGCGCGTGGAGTAGGAATTGGTGGCCGGGGCGAAGTCGAGGGCTATTCCCCAGGCGTGCATGGACAGGGCAGAGCTGCCGGTACTGCTGCGGTAGTTGTAGGAACCGCCGTAAATATCGAGCCCCAGGCGGCGGATTTCTGCCTGTCCGTAGTGGGCAAGCACCTCGCTGAGAGCCCGCTTCACATGCAGAGCAATCAGGCGGTGCACGCGTATGGTGCGCACTTGCTCGCCGTCAAAATACAGGGGATAGGGTGGCACCAGTGCGGTGAGTTCATGCTCGCAACCGGGGGCGCCGAACATACTTTTACCGCTGCGAACCTCGGCTTGGGTGGGCCAGAGGGGCGTAGTGCTCTGCGGTAGTCCGAGTGCTTGTTTCAGGGCCCTGACGGTTTGTGGCCCCACGATGCCATCGGGTGTCACGCCGATTTTCTTCTGAATGCAGGCAATGTCATTTTTCATGGGGCGTCAGGGCAGGGGTGGAGTGTTCAATGCGGGCGAGCCGAGCGTCCATACTGCGCAGAACATCAACAGTATGGGCGGCGGTGGTGGACTGGGCACAGGCGAGTTGTCGAAAATCGCTGTACACGAAGCACATCAGGCAGAACCCGCCGAAGGTAACAATCTCACGCGTGTAATCGCGGAGCAAGTTAAGGTAATCTCTGAATGGTTTGCACATGCCATTCTTATAAACAGGAAGCCCCGCCTGCGCAATGCAGAAGCGGGGCTTCACCGTGAGTGTCAACCTACTCGGTACAGTATACCAGAGGGTTGGCGGGTTATCAGAGGATATTGGCCGGAGCTGTGGACGGAGCCTCGGGGGCTGCGGGAGCCGGTGCCGGAGCAGGAGCCGTGGGAGCCGGAGCAGCAGCAGGGGCGGCCGGAGCAGCCGGAGCAGCCGGAGCCGGAGCAGCGGCATCGGTCGGGGCAGCAGCCTTGGGATCGGGGGAGGCATAGTACACATTGCCGTCCAGGCTGGCGCGGTAGCGACCGCCGGGCAGAATGGTAATGCCGATGGTCTTGCCGGCGTAATTGGCAGGCGGAGCTACCTTGTAACGGCGCAGCTCGGGTGCATCGGGCTTGTCGGGGTCACGAATCACCACCGTCAGCTGGCCCTGAATGGGGCGAGCCTCGGAGGGCGGGGTGCTCAGGTTGGCGCCGGCGAACATGTAACCCACAGGGAATACGTTGTCGGAATCGTCGAATACCTCCACGAACAGACGACCGGTGGTACCGTTAATCATCTGCACGGCATAATTGGCGGTAGAACCGGTTACCGGCTGCGGCTGAACCGGACCCTGCGGGGCTGTCGGCAGAGCTGCCTCGGGGCTTACACCGCTGATGGAGCCCATACCGGCGGGCTGGGGCTGAGCAGGTGTGGGGTATGCCGGGGCAACGGGAGCCGAGGGCTGCACGGGGACCAGCTGACCGGTCATGGGGTCAGTGGTGTACAGGGGCTGTGCGGGCTGCTGTACAAGGACGGGCTGGCCGGTTACGGGGTCAGTAGTATAAACCGGCTGAGGGGTAACGGCAGGCTGCTGTACGAGCACGGGCTGACCGGTCATGGGGTCTGTAGCATAAACCGGTTGTGCGGGCTGCTGGGGCAGATAGGCCTGCGGAGTATATGTCTGGGGTGTGGTCGGCTGTGTATAACCGGCAGCTGTGGCTACCTGATTGGTAGCTGTCTGAACATACGGGGTAGCCGCCTGGGTCTGCGGCTGCGTGGCCGGCTTATTATTCAGGGCCGGGAACTTCATCGGAGCGCAGGCGGAAAGAAGGAGAGCGCCGCCTGCAGCGAGTATGTAGGAGCTCTTCATGCGCCCAGTCTATCACATACTGTGTCATAATGCAAGTGTTTAATGCATTAAATTATAAAAAAATGATAAATATTTTTGTCTATGGCAGATATTTTGCTTGTCAAGCTGCGATATATCGTGTAGAATGTCGCGCCGGTTCGTTGGCTGGTGAAGTCGACGCAACGGTAGGAAATAATCCGTACATCACGTCATTTAAGTTATGAAAGAACTCAAAGGTGCATGCATTATCGGCCAGTCCGGCGGCCCCACCGCTGTGATTAACGCCAGCGTACTCGGCGCTGTGCAGATGGCTCTCAACTCTCCCCAGATCACCCGCGTTCTGGGTGCCGCCCACGGTATTACGGGCGTGCTTAACGAACAGCTTTACGACATGGGTATGGAGGACCCCGCTGAGCTTGAGCTGCTCAAGTTCACTCCCTCTTCTGCCCTTGGTACCTGCCGCTACAAGATGAAGGACCCCGATGTGGATCCCACCGATTACGAGAAGATTCTCGAGACCTTCAAGAAGTTCGACGTTCGCTACTTCTTCTACAACGGTGGTAACGACTCCATGGACACCTGCAACAAGATTTCCAAGTTCATGCAGAAGTCCGGTTACGAGTGCCGCGTAATGGGTATCCCCAAGACCATCGACAACGACCTTTTCGGTACCGACCACTGCCCCGGTTTCGCCTCTGCTGCTAAGTACATCGCTACTTCCTGCATGGAGGTTCAGCACGACGCTTCCTGCTACGACACCGGTATGATCACCATCATCGAGGTGATGGGCCGCCACGCCGGTTGGCTTACCGCTGCCAGCGCCCTGGCTAACTACGCCGGTGCCGGTCCCGACCTTATCTACCTCCCCGAGGTTGACTTCGACATGGAGTCCTTCCTCAACGACGTTGAGAAGCGCTACAATGCTACCGGCAAGTGCATGGTAGTTGTATCCGAAGGTATTCACGACGCCTACGGTCAGTTCATCTCCCAGGCCAAGACCAACAGCAACGACGGCTTCGGTCACGCTCAGCTGGGCGGCCTTGCCAACAAGCTTGCTGAGATCGTGCGTGAGCGTGTTCCCTCTGCCAAGGTGCGTGCCATCGAGCCCTCCCTGCTGCAGCGCTGCGCTACTCACCTCGCCTCCACCACCGACGCCCAGGAGGCTTACCTCGCCGGTAAGACCGCTGTGCAGGCTGCTGTGAACGGCGACACCGACAAGATGGTTGCTTTCGAGCGCAACGACCTGTACGGTCAGTACGTGTGCAACACCAAGCTCCTGCCCCTGGAGAGCGTTGCTAACTTCGAGCGCAAGGTTCCCCGCGAGTGGATCAACGCCGCCGGTAACGGCATCGAGCGCGCCTTCATCGACTACGCTCTGCCCCTCATTCAGGGCGAGACCGGCATGAAGACCGTTCAGGCTCTGCCCCGCTTCGCCCGCCTGCGCAAGGTGCTGGCCAAGCCGAATTGCTAAGCTCAGTTCAATATTACAAAAAATCCCGCATGCCGAAAGGTGTGCGGGATTTTTTATTTGCTTTTCGAAACAGGAGGTTACATATGCACCACCTTGTCAAAGCGTTTCTGAATGTTGTATTTCTTATCGATGAGAGCCCAGAGGGTCTTGTGGAATGGGCGTGAATAGACTGACATGCTGCAATCGCCGGTCAGAACGCCGAATTCTGCAGCCGGGCAGATACTGAGCTTCAGGCGGTGAGTGCCGCTGCGTAGCTCGAGGCGTAACCAGTAATCGAGCGTTTCGCCGAAATCGGTTGCGGTGGTTTCTGCGGCCAGTTTTGAGAGTTCTGCTGCGGGCAGGGAACCCAGATTGACCCACTCGGCTTCGGCCGGGGCCGGGGATATGCACCATTCGAAAGAACCGTCGTCTTTTCGTTTGACTGCACTGTACCACAGCTCGACGGGGGAATCCGCCTTCATAAAGGGTTCCAGAGCGTGCTGCAGCTCAATCTTTTCCTCTTTGCTCATGGGACGGAACCTGGCCTCGCCTGCCATGAGCGGAGGTTGCTCGGCGGGCTGTGCCGGGGGGCGGTGGCTGCAGGAAGTGGCGGACATGAGTACGGCCCCGCAGCTGAGCTGCAGAGCCGTACGCAGTACCTTTGTACAGAGTAAAGGGTACATGTGAGTTTATTTATTGTGCTCAAAGATGACCTCGTAGGTGTACTTGCCCTCCTGCTGAGGGGCGGTCAGGTACACTCGGTTGCCGGTGGGCGGTGCAATGAAAACGCGGCGGTGCTCATCTTTCTCGATGGGGTCGGTACCGTTGATATTGCACTCTGCCGTGCCCACTACTATAATTTTGTTGGTATTGGCGGGCAGGGGCAGGCTGAACTGCATGTTGGCCTTACCATTGTTGAAGAAGGTGGTGAGGTCAGAGTCTGTCACCATGTCAGGGTTCAGGTCTGCCTGGTCTGCGGGCAGTCCCAAACGGAACAGGGTGAGTTTTATCTCCTTATCAGTGCCGCCGGCGTGCAGCAGGCGTACAGCGGTAATGGGCTTGTCAGGCAGTTCCTCCTTCTCCAGGAACAGGCGGTTGTTCTCTGTCTTGCCCTTGACCATGGTGCGGGTGCCGTCTGCCAGGGTGAGAATGATTTCAGCCCAGCTGCTCAGCTCTGCGTTCTCCATGTTGATTTCCAGCCATTCGGGGGAGACCGAGGCCGGGATTTCGAGGTCGATATATTCACCGGGTTTCATGGTGAATACCTCCATGATGCGGTTCAGCCCGAGCGTCTTGTCGTCCTGATAGGCCCCGAACCCGGGAGCCTGAGCCAGGTTATTGGTGACGTAGGGGGGCAGGGTGCGGTTGATGGTGAACTCGCAGATGGCGGCCCAGCGCTGCAGGGGCTCGATAATGCGGTAGCGCAGCATGCGGGTCTGTACGGGATTTTTCTCCAGATTGACCACGATGGTATTGCCACCGACGGGGGCGCCGACGGGAGTCCAGTTTTGACCGTCGTCTGAAATTTCGAACTGGCCGCTCTTCATAATGTCACCCGGGCGGGGACCGCCGGTTATCATAACAATGTTGCGTATGTCGGTGGGTTCGCCGAAGTTCAGGCAGTACCAGTCGCCGGATTTCTGGCGGCGGTCATTGGACCAGAAGGTGCGGGGATTGCCGTCAGACAGCATGTTCGTGTCGCTCAGTGCGGGGCCCCCATTAGTGGTGAAGGCGGGGCGTGGGTTGCTGCGGCCACCGATTTCAGCCATTATGGTGCTGTTCAGGTGGCGCAGGGTAGCCCGCATGGCAGGGGTCATGCAATACATGGCAACTTCTGTATCCTTCAGGTATTTGGTTCCCAGAGGGCTCCATTCATCGCGCTCGGTATTTTCCATGTCTGCATGGGTATTGACAGCCCGGAAGAATTGGTTCATGCGCTCCGTTTTGTCAGTAGCCAGCAGGGATTTCATGGCAGCGCAGCCGGCGCGCCCGGCGAGTATGAACTGCGTAATCCAGGGTGCGATATCCTGTTGCAGGGCTGAAATACCTTCTGCCTGCTGCAGCGTGACACCGGCTTGTTCTATGCGCTCAAACTCTGTCAGCAGTTTGGCGGCAGCCTCGGTGTCGGGTCTGTTATACATGAGCGATTGGGAGTATTTCGAGGCTGTGGGGAAGATTGCCACAGACTCCTCGCGGAAGTAGCCGTGACCATTGGGCAGCAGGTAGGAATTGTGGTCACAGAAGCACTGCATGGCCTCCTTACAGCCGGGGTACAGACGTGCGATGCCGGCACGCCAGGACTTGTCGGAATCAAAGCCGGTAATATTCCACGTGTAGTCAGCCACGCCGAACAGACCCACTTTACTGGCTTCGGCATGCTCCATGGGGTTGGCCACAAAGCCGCTCATGGCTGTTTTCATTTCAGGTTCCGTGCCCAGCCCATAGGTGCGCCCCATGGAAATGCGGCTGCGTTTAAAGTCATTACAGGGCCAGTTCCACCATATGAAAGTGGGGCGTTTGACGTGTTCATTCACCCATTGCTGGCCGGAGAGCTTGATATCGTGAACCACAGTGTTGCCGGTCCACATCACAGGGATAGACTTATCGAGACCGTTACCGAGAGTCTGCAGGAACTTAGCGTTGGTCCAGGCTCTGTTGTAGCCTGTGGGGCACATGATGAGGGTCTGGTTCACATCCGGGTGTTTGCGGATGAAGTTCTCGAGGATGTAGTTGCAGAGCTGCACCTGACGCTCGGGACGCCCGATTTCACCGCTCGAGTCATCCACCAGCACGCCGAAGTCGCGCACACCCAAATCGTACATGAGCTGCAGCTTGTGGCACAGGCCATCGAGCTGAGTTTTGCCGCCGTTCTGCGCCCATTTTACCGTGTTAGCCGGGTGAATAGCCCAGACAAATCGCACATGATTACGGTGAGCGTGCTGTACGAGCTCACGAATTTCCTCAGCCTTGTCGGCGGGGTAGGGTTCGTAGCAACCCAGACCGTGGTGGTAGGGGTCATCCTTGGGGGCGTAGATGTAGGTATTGAGCTTGTTGCGACCGTAGAAATCGAACTGCGACTTGCGTGCCTCGAAGCTCCAGGGGGCGCCATAATAGCCCTCAACTGTGCCACGGAAGGGCAAATCCGGCCAGTCAATCACAGTACCCAGCGGTAGTTCGCCCAACATGGCAACATCGCGCAGCGGGGTATCGGGGAAGGGGTCACGCTGGGCACTCTGTGCACCGTCCACGCCACTGAGCATTTGGCTGAGGGTCTGTTTGGCATAGTGCATACCCTCTGCACTGTTGGCCCATACGGTGAGCTTGCCGGGCGTTACCTCGAGGGCGTATGCTCCGGGATTGCCGGCGGGCAGCAGTTCCCACATGCCGCCGCTGCTGTCAGCCGTGCGCCGGTTGAGCACTACGGCAGTGACCTGCGTGTAGCTGTTCTGTAGATTGACCTGCTGGGGCTTGGGAAAAATATCGGGAGCGGCTGTCACCAGCGTGGTGCTGCCGAGCATCAGACCGGCTATCAGTGTATGTGTATTCATGATGTCAGTTTGGTTAAAAGAGGTTCAAGTTGAGAGAAATCGGTTAATCTGTATTCGGGGTTCAGTGCCAGACAGGCACTTTGCTCTGCCGTGGCATCGCTGCCCCAGGCGGCATTGATGATGGCAACCCCCACGCTGTGGCTCAGGGAGATATCGCTGGGAGCATCGCCCACGTAAATAATTTCGTCCGGCCCGAGTTGCCAGGCCTCCATGGCGTGTTTCAGGTTGTCGGCCTTGCAGTTGTAGTAGGGATCACCGTAGAGCTGCAGGTCAAATACACCCTCCATGCCGTATTTTTTGACGGTAGGAACGGCGGTGTAGTGCTCCTTGCCGGTCAGCAGGGCGAGTTTAAGCCCTTTTTCTTTCAGGCGCCACAGCAGCTCCGTTGCTCCGGGGAAAGGGGCCGGGGCCAGTTCATCGTGCCGCTCGCAATAGACGCGCACAAAGGTATCGATGGGCAGCTCGGGGGCATCCGGGTCCATGCCCAGCAAACCACCCAATACCCCTCTGTCGCTCAGGCCGAAGTAGCTCACCACTTCTTCTGCACTCGGGGTGCGCCCCGTCAGCTCCTGCACAGTGCCTCGGTATGCCTCGATACACAGCTGCAGTGTGTCGCCCAGCGTGCCGTCCATGTCGAATATAATACCCTTGAGCATATGTTATTCGAGTATACTACCATAATGCTCATGTCATGGCAAGCGACAAGTTCGACAACGGAAATAGAAATTTTCGCTATTTATTTATCCTGTGCCGGTTCAGTAATCTGTACTCGCGGGGAAAGAGTGTCAACTTCCGGACTTCAGCAGTTCGGTCACCTGTTGTTGCAGTTTACGCCACTCGGGTTTCAGGTCTTCCGGGTTCATCTTCAGCAGCCATGAAGCCGAGAAACAGGTGAAGTCATAGCCATTGACATAGTAGACACTGCCGCTCGGGTGCAGGGGGTAAGCCAGAGTTTTGTTGACCTGCGCCACGAAAAGGCGCCCCTTGCTGTCGCGGGTGGCCTCCTCGGATTTTCCCTGAATCATCAGTAGCACGACCGAGCCGGGGGCAATGTCGGTACCGATGCCGCCGAGTGCCTTGCCCACCACCAGAGTGGTGCCGACTTCGCCGTTGTTGTTGTGATAGGGCATGGTGGCGAACTCGGTCTCCTGCACCAGTACCACAGGACAGCTATCGTTGTTGAAAATGTGAGGTACAGCCTGAACGCTGCTCACGCCGAGCAGCAGGCCGATAATTGATGTCATCAGTTTTTTCATGATATGTGTATATTTTATTTGAGTTCATTGAGCACAATGCCGGCATCGGCAAAGGGGTAGTGGTAGCTGTCGAACTCTGTTCCCAGTCCCACGCTGCCCCAGTAATCCCACATGCGGGCAGGGGGGAATATTTCATCCTTGTCGGCAATGTAGGCACGGTGCCACGTGAGGTGCGCAGCAGAGTATGCCTTTGCCCGTTCTGAGAGATTGATGAGCTCCTCCACCTTCTCGTCTGCCGAGCGGTCGGGGTAGGGGCCGGTGGGGATATAGCGGCCATCTGCCGCGCTGCCTGTGGCTGCAAAGGCATTCTCCCCGCCGTTGCGGGCAATAGTCTGCATGCTGCGCAGTACCACCTTCAGGCGCATGCCCCAGCGCGGGTCAACGGGGTAGGGAGTGCCGTTGAGCGCAATGGCCTTGTAAAGTGGCAACTCACGGCAGCTCTGCTCCGCCACCCACACTCCGAAGGACCAGGCAAAGAGGTAGATGTGGTGGTAGCGTGCAAAATCCGCTGCCTGCAATACCTCGGGTTCGCCGCAGTGATTGTGGCAGGCCAGCACATCGCAGCCCGGCGGGTCGATGTGGCACACCGCATTCGGCGTGGCCGCCCAGCCTAGCATGAAGATAACTAAATCCTGATTTTCAGGTGATTGTTTAAGCCATTCTTTTTCCATGATATTCAGTAGGTGAGAACTCTGGCGGGATGGGTGATGTAGTCAGCCGGGCAGGAAATGAGCGAGACGGTTACGCTGTGCTCCGGTAGCCCGAAGGCTCGGGATACGAGTAATTTGTAGGCCGACATCTGCGCGGTGTATTTTTTCATGAGCGCTTTGAAGATATCCGGCTCCTGCTCATCAGGGACAAGTTTATTGGTCTTGTAGTCAATGATGTGCGCGGAAATTACACTGTCATCCGGTCCCATGGTCAGTATCAGTCGATCGATGGTACCGGACATCCATTCATTGTTGTCGGTGATAGCCTCGACGGCCTGCTCATTGCAGACTTCCTGATTGGGGCGGAGGATGAAGAGCTTGCGGACATCGGGTTGCTGCAGGGCAGCGGCCACAACCTCCTGCTCAGGGGTGGTCGGGGCTGCTAGCCAGTCGGGCAGCGGGTCGCTCAGGGTCGTAATCTGCTCAAAACAGGCATGCACCGCCGTGCCGAAATATGTTCCTGCATTGCCGGCAGAGTTGGAGAAGTTCTGTGGAGCGGAGGAGTCTGTATCCTGCTCCTTATCTTCTTCAACCGCAAGTGATGAGGGAGAAATATGAGGTCGCCGATGTCTGCTGACCGTGGGCAGCTTGGGGGTGGAATCGGGGCTTTCTGATGGGCTATTGTCGCGAACAAAGCCGGTGTCCTCGAACCAGCGGGAATTCCCGCTCTGCCACAGCGTGACAGCTTGGGGAATAGCCTCGGGTGCGGTGCTGATTGTTACCTCATCTTTGAACGGAGCGTGCATAAGCATGCGCCTGAGCAGGCCACTTGTGGAACGTGCGGTAGCCTTCCATGTGATGTGGCTGGGGTTGCTCTTTTTACGCTCCCCCAGTTCCGCACCGTTACAGAAAATGTAATTGGCATGTTTGGCACGTGTGGCTGCTACGTACAGGAGGTTGTATGCCTCCTTACGTGCCTGTTGTTTTTTGACGGCACAGAGCGGGTCGAAAACCTCTTTCCAGGCATCGCGTTTTTTCGCACTGCCGGGATTGAGAAGGAGTGCCTCGATGTCCCCCTGCGGGTCGCGAAGGGCGAAGTACCCCAAATCATCGAGTTCATCCTCAGCACTTTCGGCAATGTAGGGCAGAATGACGGCATCGAACTCCAGCCCCTTGCTCTTGTGCATGGTCATAATCTGCACGTAGCGTGAGGATGCCGCGGCCGCACTGCCGGCCTTGCCAATCCGTGAAATCCATTCGTCTATGGTACCACCGGCGCAGTCGAAGGCATGCGCCTCGGTCAGCCATATTTGTGCCGTACGTCCGTGGCGTAAATCCTGCGGGGTGGTGGGGAAACAGTCCAGCAAATCGCGCACAACGGCTGCGTAGCCCTGCAGCTCCAATCGGTGCAGCCAGTACTCATGGGTGATCCTGAACATTTTCTGCCTGTGCTCGAAGCGCGAAAGCTGCTCTTCAGTTTCTGCCGGGCTGCGGAAGATTGCGCCCATGGGAGAGGCCTTTACCAGAGCTGCTCTGTATTCGTCATCAGGGTGTTGGAGCCACAGGAAGAAGGAGAGCAGCAGTTCACCTTGCTGTGAGGTGGCGGCCACCTTGTCATCTCCGAGTCGCAGCACAGGGAGTTTTGGTAATTTTTCCCCGAGTCGCTCTTCGAGTTCAGCCGCCTCGTTGTTATTGCGCGTCAGAATGGCAATACTCATACCATTGCGGGGAGCGCAGTTTTCGTCTGTCAGCTCATTCCTCAGAAGGTCGGCGATGTTGTCGTAGAAAGCCAATCGTGTGTCTTGGCTGCTCTCCTCCTGCGGTACGGCGGACAGTCGCACATAGCCGGTCTTGCTGGTGGCTGAGCGGTGGCGGGTAAATCCCTTTCCCAGTCGGTCGTTGAAGGTGAGCCGGTCATTGCAGCCATAGTCCACTACATCGGCATTGATAATTTCCCGCTCTACGGCATCCAGCGCGAGGAACATGTGGTTGACAAAACCGTTTTCACCCATGAGCTCGGGGGAGGAGCGGAAACTCTTTTCCAGTCCCGAACGATGGAGCGTTTCCTTCCACGGTGTGTCGCTCTGCAGTTTTTGGAATACCTCCGTATCTCCGGTACGGAAACCGTAAATGCTCTGCTTGTCATCACCTACCACAAAGATACTTCGTTCCGATGCTCCGGTCTGTGCATGGCGTTCTCCCTGTGCAATTTCATTGAGAACGGGTTCCAGCGTGGCAAACTGCATCTCCGAGGTATCCTGAAACTCATCGAGCATCCAGTGCTTGTAGGTGGCGTCGAGATTGTAGGTGATACGGTTTGCCGCATAGTCACGGGAGTCGCTGCCGTTGTCCTTCATGAGGTGGTAGGCAAACATGGCGATGTCATCGAACCCGACATGACCTGTGCGACGCATGTGGTTGAGGTATGCCGTGGCGTAACGGTTCAGGATGTAGAACAGGCCGTGGGTACGGTGAATGGCTGCCTGCAGGTGAACAGCGCGAACTTCATCGGTGATGCGTTTTATCGCGTCGGCTAGTGCGTGCTCCTCTTCCGTGCTCAGAGTTGCCTCGCAGAACTTGTTGACGGCACTGCCCGCGTTGGCGCTGTGAGGGGAGGTATGCTTATGCAGGAACTCGTAGTCGCCTTTCTTCAGGTTTTTGATGAGAGCCGAGGCGGCTGATGCAGCTTTTTTTGCCAGACGACTGCCGGTTTCTTCAACGCCCAGTACCAGAGCATTCAGCTCATTTTCGTAGGCAATCCACTGTTCGGGTGCGATGGTATCGGCAGACTCCCCGACGGTCAGGCCGAATGCCTCGGCATTGCCCCAGGCCTCTGTATTGCTCACATTGCGGAAGAGTGTCAGGTGGCTCTTAATTTGTTCCTGCAGGTAGTTCATCATGTTCTTACCTTCGCCGCAGGTGAGCTTATCGAATTGCTGCAGGAAGTCATGGCCGTCCTGAGTTGCGGTGGAAATCTGAGCCAGCAGGTCGCGCAGAACGGCTTGTCGCTCGAGCTCCGTGTCCTCCGGCTCCAAGGGCACAATGTTGCGAATGCCGATGGTGAGACTGTTGCCTCTGACAATGCGGTTGAAGAAACTATCGAGTGTGGATAGCGCCAGACGTGACATAGCGTTCACGACATCAGCCAGCAGGTTGCGGTAGGTATCTGCCGTCAGGCGCGGGAGTTTCAGGCGTGCGAACAGCTCGTCATCCTGCGCGTAGAGTTCCTCGGGTGTCAGACCGGCTTTCGCAGCCAGTTCGACCACACAGGCGGAATCCGGGCACAGGGCCACACTGTTGCCGGCCGGAGCGGGCTTTCCATCGCGTATCACGAGCCCCGACCAGGTTTCCCATACGCGGGCTGTGATGGCATTCCGACCGGTTAAGCGTCCCTCGGCATCGGGGCAGCGGGGGGTACCATCGGCATTCAGGTCGAGAGCACCGTCTGACAGGGCTTTGAGAATTCGGTTGCGGAACTCACCGGCCGCCTTGCGGGTGAAGGTGAGAGCTATCATTTCCTCGGCTTTGTAGCCGAGAGCCAGCAGAGCGACAAAGCGTGAGGCCAGCTGGTAGGTTTTGCCGGTACCGGCCGAGGCGGAAATCAGATTGCTGGTGACCGCGATAAGGTCTTGTTGTTTTTCCTTCATGTCGGTATGGGGCTTATTTGTTCAGTTCGGGCAGGGAGAATATCTCGCGCGGGTCGGCCGAGGGCGCGAGGGCTCCATATTGGGCGTAGGGTTTCTTCTTCAGTTCGAGAGCTACGGCGGAATACAGGCACAGACCGTGGCGAATCAGGCGCACAGCGGAGCGCACTGTTGTGATGGCTGAGTCGTAGTGCTGCATCGTATCCTCCGGGAAATAGAAATACTGGCGCGGAACCTGTATTTCCTTATGGCTCATGAGGCTGAAATATTTAACTTCCTGTGTTTTGGTAGCCAGGCTGCAGTAGCCCATTTCGGGCAGCATGTCACGGAACAGGGGCGAGCCCGCCTCCCGCCGGCTGAAAACAGACTCGAGTTCCGGGCAGAGCGGGAGCTGCTGTTGCTCGGTAAGCAGTTTCTGCAATTCCTCCATCGTAAGCTGCTGCAGGGCATAGGTATAGAGTGGCAGCTGAACGTTGCGCCAGCGGTAGTAGCGCTCGCTTTTTTTGCTGGAGGCTGTGCAGAGCGGGAACGCCGGCGTTGCGCCGTAGTTCATGAAGCGGTGGAAAACGGATTGATCGCCCTGCGGCACCTCTTCGTAGTGTACTTTGCGGGGTTCTTTTGCCTCTGCCGAGGTTTTGTAATCCAGCACTCTCCATTGACCGGTGTTGATGTTGTAATCCACGCGGTCGATGGTCATATTGAAGCCTACACTTTCACCGCTGTTGTCATCCGCCAGTCCCATGCGGGGCGCGACTTTGAGTTCTCGTGCGACGTTGCACCAGCCCTCACTGAGCTCCTGCACATGGTGGCGGGCGAAATCGCGGAGGGTACGCTTCATGATGTTGTGGTGAGCCTTCATCGGCAGGGTGAATACCCCCTCTTCGGCATAGGCCGTGCTGAGCAGTATGTCGGCCAGTTGTTCAGCACGAGTGGCAACAATTTCAACAAGTTTGTCTTGGTTGAAAATCTGCGGATTTCTGTCTGTCAGGCTCTTGTATGAGGGGAACTCGGCCACCAGTTTGTCGAGCACGGCGTGCATACCGGTGCCGTACTCTGCGGCCTGCGGTTCCATTTTGTTGTCCACGTGATTGTCGGACGGGTCAATCTGCAGGGCATTCTTAATCCAGAACGTCAGGGGGCACTCGAGGAACACGGCCAGGGTGGAGGGTGAATAGCAGCGCTCGTGCCGGGAGCTCCCGGGGGCAAAGGGATTCACTTCGCCCTCGAGCAAAATGGTGCTTAATTCTTCCATTTGCCCCGGCTCAATTTTGGCTGTCGGCTGGGTGAGCGAGGCTTTTCGCAGCGGGCAGAGCTCCGGTTCGGGCGGGAGTTTCACGCGGGTGTTGTCGGCAAAGAGATGGTGGGCGCGACGAGCCAGTTCCAGCAGCCCCTCGGGGGTGTTCCCGCAGCGCAGTAGCAGGGTCGAAGCCGACAGGGGGGAGCCATCTGCCGATTGGGCGGAGAGCACAAAATGCACCTCTCCCTCCGGGCGGCTGTGCAGTAGTGCCGTGAGCAGGAAGGCGTCTCGCGCTTCTCGGTTGCGGGAGTGCTGCAGACCGAGTTCTCGGCACAGGGATTCGGGCAGAAGTTCCTCTTGCGTAAAGGGTTCGGGTACGCAGCCATCGTGCATGGCGTTGATGATGACACGACGGCCACGATGGTAGCTGAGTTCTTTCCAGCCGGGGACATCGAGTTCGGTATTCTCCCTCCGGGTTTCGGGCAACACGCCTGCTGCTGCCTGTTCGACACGCAGTTGCAGGTACTCCAAAGCCAGGAGCGGGTAGCTTAGCAGCCCCAGTCCGCGGAATGGTGCCTCCGCCAGTTCGCTCACCGGTCGGCTGAGCTTTTGCAGGGCATCTGCCAGATTGTGCTCGCGGTGCATGGAGCCCAGTCCCTGTCCCAGTCGGCGGAGTTGGTCGAGGGGCAGGGAATCCTTGTTCATACTTTGAACAAGGGTTGCCACTTGAATTGCGTAGCGGTAGAAAACCGAGCGGCGCTCCCGCAGGACATTGTACTGGTTATTGTTTTCCCTGCGTGATATGGCGATATCCTGCAGCGGGTTGAGCAGGTAGAGCAGGCGCGATACCGAGCCGGGCAGGAAACTCTGCAGCAGGGATTCCAGGTGGGAAACAAAACTGCCCACAATGATTGGTATGTCCGCAGGTTCGGGCAGTATGCGCATGAGTGCGCGGTTCCTGAGCAGGGTGCAGAAGGCCTCCGGCTGTGACATGTCGTTGTGCAGAATGCGCTGAGCTTGCTCGTTGTAAACGGGTTTTTCACCGAAACTGCGGCAGGCTGCAGCCAGTTGTCCGAAAAGGTGGGCGGCGTCCATGGTGAGTAGGGAACGCCCCTCGGGCAGGTTGAGTTCCCAGTCGGCACCACCCGCCATGCGGAAGGCTGCATGCAGGCGCGGTGTGAAGTCGGAATCGCAGCAGGAAATGACGAACTCGTCCTCCAATCGGATGTTTTCGGGGCTGCTGTGACGTTCGAGAGCCTCGTGTACCAGTCGCACACATTCCGCAGCGGCGGCATTGCCATCATCTGTCAGGTGAAGGGTGGATGCGGAGTTGAGTACCTTGCCCTTGCTGTCGTACTCCAGCGCATGGGGGATTTCGATAGCTCGGTTGCTCCAGTGCTCCGGCTCGGGTTGCCCCCATTCATCGAAGTGGGGGCGTTCTTCTTCCGGTGCATTGACCCAAATCTGTACTTCGGCCTGCAGGTTGCTCAAAAATTTCCGCAGCTGTTGTGACAGTTCGGGAACACAGGCAATAATGAGCAGATTGCTGTTGCCGGGCAGGGAGGGGGCTGCCACGTTGCGGGCGCGGGCCTGTTCGCGAGCTTCCAGCCCATAGTGGCTCAGGCAGGAATCGACCGTTGTAAATAAGTGACTCATTTCCAGCCATTTCCGGTTTTCTTCCGTCAGCACACGAAGGGCTGCCGGGCCGGCAGCTTTGCCGCTGCGGTGGGTGAGTTGCTCTGCCACTCGCTCGGGCGGGCAGTTCTCTTTTTCCAAACGCAGCCGCAGTTTTCGGAGGTGCTCCACGGTGTCGAGCAGCCAGCGCTCGTTTTCTTTTATCTCACTGTGGGGTAAGAGATTGTGGTATTCTTCCTGCCCCAGAACCTGCAGCCATGCTGCCAAGGTCTCAGCCTCGGTCGCCACGCCGGGGCCATCGGTAGGGATGAGCTGCCCGGCCAGAGTGAAGCGGGGCATGAGCAAGGGTTTGCCTGCTCGCTCGGCCATGTATTCGCGCAGGCGGCGCCCGCTTTCGGCCGTGGGTACCACAACTGTGGCACGTCGGAACTGCGAGGGATTGGCGCGGTTGAGCTCTTCGAGTTTTGCTGCAACAAGTTCAATGGTCGGGCGGTTCCAGCCCAGGAAGTGAAGAGATGGCATTCGGAAATGTGGTGGTTGTTTTTTTGATCAGGGTAGTTGGTGAGCCCGGAGGGCGGTTGGATTTACGGTGAAATCCAACCTTATTCGCTGTACTCAGCCCAGCTGGATGAGGTTTCCCACACGCGCACACGCTCCAGGTGCACGCAGCTGCGCACGGGGTAGGCCGTGCCGATACCCTGAGCAGCCTTTGCGAGTGCGGCCTGAGCGAACTTGAAGACGGTGTGGGCCATGGCCTCGCTGGTGGGGTCCTGACGGTCGAAGGGAATGATGCGCTCGCCGTAAATGCGACGGAACTCATCGAAATGCGGGTCAGCGGTGTTCATGCAGAGCGAGTGGTCAAACTGCTCGAGGAACTCGCCCATCATTTCCTTGATGGCCTTGAAGTCCAGCACCATGTCATTCTCATCCAGCGTGTCGGCGGCAAACACCAGCTCCACGCTGCGCGTGTGCCCATGCGGGAACGCGCAGCTGCCGGGGTGCTTGGAGAGCAGGTGTCCGCTCTCCAGCTCAATGGTTTTGCAGATTCGGTACACGGCAGAATCAGCAGACGGGGGTTACGCCCTTCTTGAGGATGATGTTGCCGTACTTGGCAGTCTCGCCCGTCACGACGACGGCGTAGGCCTTCTTGGCGCGCTCGTAGAAAGCGTAGCGCTCCTCGCGCTCAATCTCGCCCTCGTAGCCCAGAGCAGCGCGGTATTTGGCCTCGACGGTGGGGTCGAGCGTGTCGCCGGGCACGGCTTCCATCATCACCACGGGAGTGGCATAGGCATCCAGCTCAAACAGGGGGATGATGCCGCCCAGCAGGGTATCTACCCCCAGACCGTCGGCACGAACCACGGTGCTGTTGAAGGTGTGACCGGGGAAATGGGCATCGGAGAACACAATCTCATCACCATGACCCATTTCGGCCAGGATTTTGAGCAATTCGGGAGAAATAACGGGGGAAATTCCTTTTAACATAACGCCATTATACTAGCACATTGCGTGTAGGCTTGCAATCTTTAAGTGCGGAGCTTGCAGGCTATGTGACAAAATTGTCACATGGTATGTGGCGTATTGTTCACAGTAGAAAGCGTGTAAAGTGCGGGCGGGTGTGTTAAAAGGAAGACGCTATGAGCACTGTTTATATAGTGATGTTGGGCATACTGCTGCTGTTGGCCATCTATGACCTGGTGGTGGGTGTATCGAACGATGCGGCGAATTTCCTGAATTCCGCCGTGGGTAGTAAGGCTGCGCGGCGCAGCGTGTTGCTGGCGGTAGCTGCTGTGGGTGTGGTGATAGGCTGCACCTTCTCAACGGGTATGATGGAGATTGCCCGCAAGGGGGTGTTTGCCCCGGCGATGTTCGGATTTGATGACATTATGATTCTTTTCCTCGCTGTGATGTTGACAGACGTGATATTGCTTGATTTTTTCAACACGTTAGGATTGCCGACATCTACATCGGTTTCGCTGGTCTGCGAATTGCTGGGTGCGGCCATGGCTGTGGCTCTCTTTATTATGGCAAAAGACCCGGCGGCCGCTCAGCAGCTGAGTGCCTATATCAACACGGCTGAGTGTTTCCGTATGATTACGGCTATTTTCTGCTCAGTGGCGATAGCCTTCACTGTGGGTTGCGTGGTGATGTGGTTCTCGCGCCTGCTGTTCAGTTTCCGATACGCGAAAGCCTATAAATACATTGGTGCTTTGTGGTGTGCGCTGTCGCTGACGGCTATTACCTACTTTGCTGTATTTAAAGGCCTGAAGGGTAGTGTGCTGATGAACCGCGATGTCATGGATTGGCTGAATGCGAACTTGGCTCTTGCTACAGTCGGTGCTTTTGTTCTGTGGACCGTGCTTTGCTCGGTGTTACAGTACTTCTTCCGCGTGAATACGTTGCGAATCGCAGTGTTGGCCGGTACCGGTTCGTTGGCGCTTGCTTTTGCCGGCAATGATTTGGTAAACTTCATCGGTGTGTTCATGGCGGCAAAAGATGCCTTCCACATTGCCTCTGACTATGTGGCAGCCGGCGGTGAGCTGAGCACGCTGAAAATGGGCGCTCTGTCTGCTCCGGTACAGGTGAATGCGCTGTGGTTGTTGGGTGCCGGTGCGGTGATGGTGTTGGCTCTGGTGTTCTCGAAAAAGGCACGTTCGGTTATCGATACGGGAGTCAAGCTCTCGCAGCGAAGTGCCGTGAGCAAGGAGCGCTTCGGCTCCTGTTTGCCGGCTCGCGCCGCAGTGCGCTACGCACTCAATGTTGTGCGTGTGGTGAGTCGTGTGACCCCGGCTCCGGTGGCCCGCTTTGTGGAGTCGCGTTTCAGTCCGTTGGCGGCAGATGAAGATGAGGGCCTGGCATTTGACCTCATTCGCGCCTCTGTCAACCTGACAGTAGCTGCCCTGCTGATTTCACTCGCTACGAGTATGAAGTTGCCGCTCTCCACAACCTATGTGACCTTCATGGTGGCCATGGGTACCTCGCTGGCTGACAGAGCCTGGGGTCGTGATAGCGCGGTGTATCGCATAACCGGAGTACTGGTCATTATTGGCGGTTGGTTCTTAACAGGAATTGGCGCGGTGACGGCTGCGTTTGTAACAGCTGCTGTTATGATGTATGGTGGTCTGTGGGGTGTGGCTCTCATGCTGGTGATTGCCGTGGCTATACTGGTGAAGAATGCTCTGGCTCACCGCCGCCGCAGCGGGAGCGAGGTGCAGGTCATTAATTTGAGCGATGCCGTCGCCGTGCGCGAAATCGGAGTAGCCTCTGCCGAGCGTCTGGGGCGTGTGATGGAGATATACCGAGCCACGGTAAAGGCTCTGCTGGATGAGGATCGTTCAGCCCTGAAAAACCTGCGCCGCAAGGCTCGCGACATTTCCCGCACGCTGAAAGCGCTGAAAGAAGACGGAATTCTGCCCACCATGCAGAGTATTGACCCGCAGCACGCTGACCGTGCTCAGATACTCTACCGAATCAACGAGAGCTGTCTGGATGTGGCTGAGAGCCTGCTGACCATCGTGAAGAGCAGTTACAAGCACATCGACAACAATCACGTGGGGCTTAACCGGGAGCAGGCCGATGACCTGCTGGCCATGTGCGACAAAGTGGGGCGTTTCTTCCCTGAAATGGCTGATATCCTGCGCTCGGGCGATTACAGCAATATGGAGCAGGTTGTGCAGCTCGCCGATGACCTGAGCGACGAGTTTGCCGACTGCATTACCCGCCACCTGCTGCGGAATGTGGACGACGAGGGAGGTATGCGCAACGGTATTCTTTACCTGAGCCTGCTGAATGAAACCCGCTCGATGGTGCGCAAGTCCTTCGCGCTGATAAAGGAGCAGAAAGAACTCTTCGAGTCCTGATAAACCTTTCACGCTGAGTACGGACATTCCGGCGTGAGTCCGAGAGAGAATAGATAGGGCGGCTGCGGTGTTATGTATAACTGCAGCCACCCTTATGTGTACGGGTGGTAGAAGCATGATAGGGAGCGCTACAAATTGGAGCTTGTCGACCTATCCCCAAGGCGTCAGCCTTGGTCTTCACCATGCGCGTAGCGCATTCTTCACCACCGTGCGTAGCACGGTTCTTCACCGCGGGCTTTAGCCCGCTTTTCACTCGGCCGCAGGCCGTTAAAAAGCATTTATCCCTTGCCCGCCAACAGCGAGCCATACTTTAAAACCCGCGCTTGCGCGGGTGACATATAATAGCCTTGGGCGTAAGCCCAAGGTAACCGATAATAAAAAAATAAGAACCCACACTTGTGTGGGTGGCATAAACCGTTGATACAAAATGGGCCATGTATTCACCACATTATATCAGAGCCACCGTTTATGCCACCCGCACCCTGTGCGGGTTCCAATATGTTTTTCATTGCTGACCGGGGGCTTACGCCGCCCGGCTACCATATGCCACCCGCGCAAGCGCGGGTTCTGATATTAGGCGGGCAAAGCCCGCTGAACTTATAAATTCGTCCCTCGGAATTCGTCCCTAGTACTTCTACAAATTGCTCTTTCTAATTGTTCCAACGCGTAAAAAATTACGTTTTTTACCACTTTTTTGCATTTTTATTGAAAAAATGCTTGACAAGGGGTTGGTTTGTGCTAATCTTTCCTCCGCAGGAACTACCCGCTGTCTGCTCCTATCTCCCGAGGCGCTCCGGCAGCTCCTGCTGAACTTTACTGCAACCCTCACCCTGCAAGAGTAAGCAATTGGTCCGCGGTTCGAGTCCGCGAAGTGGTTTGACTACTTTAGCTCAGATGGTAGAGCAGTTGATGCATTCGTCGACCTGAAGTTCCGGCAACTCCTTATATGGTTGACACCCTTTCATGGAACTTTCCTGCAATCACTACAGACTGGCCTTACCGTCACCCTTAAGTGGTTCGGGCTGCCGCGATTCCTTTAACGAGGTAGCGGCTTAACCAACTCGTGTGCCTGAAGTTCCGGCAACCCCTTTCACGGGCACACACTCCCCCTTTCGTGAACTTTTCTGCAACTCTGATCTGATGTTCATTGTCGGCGGTTCGACTCCGCCCGGTGGCCCTCTCACAGCCACTTAATGGTCACCGTAGCTCAGAGGTAGAGCCTGAAATCACAGCACCCCGAAGTTCCGGCAACTCCTTTCACGGGTGTACTCCTTTATCCCCAATATAACCAATTATCATAAGCATTATTATGAAAACATACAATTTCCATACGGTGGAAGAATCTCAACGCGGTAGCCAAGGGCGACTGAGTTAAGAAAATCCTCCCGCAAATGTTCTGAACTTTTCTGCAAATGTTATTCAATCTAGTTAATATCATTCCGGAAACGACTAAAGTACACCCCGAAGTTCCGGTAACTCCTTTCACGGGTGATACAATTTATAAATCTATCATAATCAAAAATTTAAGGAAATGAATACTTTTACATATACTGAGAACGGCGCCACTCAGCTCCGTACGACCGGCAAGGCTTGCCTCGACCTCTTTGCTGAGGTTGGTTCGGCTCGTAACATGGCGCTCAGCTCTCCGGATGTGCTTCAGGCTATGTTTCTGGAGGCCTGGAAGAGTGACCCTACCACGGCATTCTGTATTGCGCTCTGGGCGCGTTCCGTGCGTTTGGGTGCGGGTGAGCGTGCTGTGTCCCGTGTGTTGTTAAAGGCTGCACACCAGCTTGCTCCGCAGGCCTTGCGAGCTCACTTAAATTTGTTTGCTGAGCTCGGCAGCTACAAGGATTACGTATGGGTGGCAGAGGAGTTCCCCGAGCTCCGCGATGATGTTGTGGCTATTTTTGCCGATGGCGTCATGAACGACAATTACCTTGCCTGCAAGTGGTTGCCCCGTCGCAGCAAGCTATATGCCGACGTACGTGCCCGCACCGGTTTAACCAACCGCGAGTTCCGTCAGCGTGTGGCAAGGGCATCCACCACTGTGGAGCAGTTGCTCTGCGCCCGCCGTATGGAGGACGTGCAGTATGATAAGTTGCCCTCTCAGGCTTTCAACCGTTACAAGCGTCTCTTTGCCCGCGAGGATGGCGAGCGCTTGAAGCAGGTGATTACGCAGAAGAAGCTCAACGCCGGTGCGTTGTATCCCCACGAGGTATTCACCGCCTGGTTTAAGGGTCAATGTCGCTCAATGTCGGAGGATATGCTTTCGGCCATTATCGATGCCCAGTGGCGTAGCTTGCCGAACATGATGCCCGAGGGTGCGTCCTTCTTGCCGGTGCTCGATACGTCGGGTTCCATGACTTGGGGCCGCTCGGTAATACCGCGTGATGTGGCATATCCGCTTGCTCTTTACTGTGCCGAGCGTCTCAGCGGTCCTTTCCGCAACCGCATCGTTACCTTCAGCTCGCGGGCTCAGTTTATCGAGCTCCCTGAGAATGCGACAACGCTTCAGCGTATGCAGCACCTCGCTCGCTACAGCATTGTCGAGAACACCAACATCGTTTCGGTATTCGAGTTGTTGCTTGCCCGAGCCAAGAGCGCCAAGTGCCCGGCAGAGGCCATGCCCCGCTGTGTCTTGCTCTTATCGGATATGCTGTTCGACTCCGGTGCGTATTGCGACATCACCCTCATGGATGAGTTGCGCTTGCGCTACAAGTATGCCGGCTACGAGTTCCCTGCCATTGTGTACTGGAACCTCGATGCCACCAACACCGGTGTGGCGGGATCCGCACTCGACAACTGTGCGCTGGTCAGCGGTTTCTCCCCGCGCCTGTTGAAGGCAGTGTTCGATGGCAATGTCTCTGACTTCCGCGAGGCTAAGCCGGTGAAACTCGACCCGCTTGTCGTGATGGAGAACGCGCTGGCACCCATTCGCGAGATGGTGGATTCCACCGTTCTACCTCGCATTCCGGATATCCTTGCCACGGCGGATTTCAATCCTACTCGTGGTGCAACTACCCGACAGTAATGTCATTACGCAAGAGCTCCCTGTACCGATTAACGGTGCAGGGGGCTTTTTTTTGCTCGACACCCGATGGCGGCTTTGCTATAAGTAGGAGCACCATGAGAGACTTTGTGAACCCGCTGGTACTGTTGGCTGTTGTCGTTCTGCTGGCCTGTCGAGCCGGTGGGGTGGGGGACGTTGTTACGCTGGATGGCTGGATTCTGGCGCTGACAGTGACGGCTTTTATAGTGAATGGCGCACTGTGTATGGCGCGCCTGCTGGCGCGTCGGCGTGCTCTCATGAGCGTGGTTTGGTCAATGGGGTATCTGATATTGGGTAGTTGCGCTTGGGTGCTGCATGGTATGGTCCAGCAAACAGCCGATGAAGAACAGGCTGCTCTGCTGGTTTTGAAGCAGGTCTGGCAACAGGGGGGAAGCCCGTTCAGTATCGATGAAAGTGGCGATTCTCTTTTTACTACAGCGGCTTCGCTTGGCAAGGCTGAGCTGGTGCGGGAGGTGCTGGCCACCGGCGGTGCTCCTGCTGAGCAATTGGCAGAAGCTGCCCGACGTGCTGCCGAAAATGGTCGGGTGGAGGTGCTGAAACTCCTGCTCACAAGTGGCACCCCGGTGAATGCCGCGGCCGGTAGCACCACGCTCCTTTGTGCTGCTGCTCAGAACGGACAGCGCAAAGCGGTGGAGTTGCTGCTGCAGAGCGGGGCAGATGTCAATCTGGCAGATGCGGAGGGTACGCCACCCCTCATCCATGCCGTGCTGGCCGAGAGCGCTCCCGTTGTGAAACTGCTCATGCAGGCCGGGGCTGACCCCGCCCGAACTGATGCGGAGGGGCGCAGTGCTGCCGATTACAGCCGCTCGGAACAGATTGATAATTTATTAACCTCCACCCCCATCCCTCAATGAAAAAGTACGCTACTTTACTGATGTGCGCTTGCTCTATGAGCGCAAGCGCCGATGATTTTGTGCTGAACGACGGCTCGGTGCTGCAGGATGCCACTGTTGTACGAACCTCGCTGGATTCGGTGATCGTGCGCCACAGCAATGGGGTGCAGAAATTGCTCTTTGATCGCCTGAGTCCGCAGTTGCAGCAACAATTGGGCATGACTCCTGAGTTGGTGGCCGAGCGGCGTGCTGCTGCGCAGCAGGCAGCCGACAATCGCCGCCGCGAGCGGGATGCCGCCCAGGCTGCCCGAATGGCTGCTCTGCAGGCCAGTGGTCAGCACCCTCGCTATTTGAGTGGTGCCGATGTTTATTCCATTTACAGCCAGGCAAATGCTATCAGTCCGCGTACGGCTGAGTACCTGGCTGCTCTCTGGAACAGGCGCGAGGCCGCCCGCATGGGGCTGCCGGTGGACGCTGAGCGCTATGCGGCAGATGCCGCAGCCCTGCGCGGCGCCGCAGAGGAAGAACTGGCCGCTCTGCGTGCGGCGCAACAGGCTCAGCGTGAAGTGGATAAGCTCAGAGCTCAGGTGGCACAGCTGCAACAGCAGAATGAAGCCTTGCGTAAGCAGCTTGCCGATGCTCGTGCCGGCTCTCCTGCTACATCCACAACGGTGGTGGTCGATAACCCGGTTTATGTGCCGGTCCCCACGCCGGTAGGTCGCCCATGCCCGCCACCGCCACCTCCCCATCGTCGCCCGGTGGCTGACCCGCGGCACCCTCGCCCCGTTATTCACAGCAATAATCCGCGTCCTGCGAGCTCGGCTCACACTCTCCCACGCCGCTGAGTTTTTGTAACAAGTGTGTTACAGCAGGCTGATGTGTTGACTCTGCCTCGCCTATATGCTATGTTGGGGGTGTGAGAAAGTGGGTGAAAATATGTGTTCTGCTACCGGTTGCTCTCATCGTGTGGGTAGCCGGGGAATTCTTGCTGTTGACTCTGACTCCCGTCGCATACGTGGTGGAGCGCTCTCCGCTGCCGCTCTCGCAGGCGGATGTGATGGCTCAGGAGGTGGAGGCGCTGAATCATTGCTTGCAGGATGATGGCGGCAGAATATGGAACATATCGCCGGGTGTCGGTTTCTACGGTAAGAATGTGATGCAGGTTGTCCCGACCGCTGATGGCGGGCTGGAGTTGCTGCAAGTGCGCCTTCTCTGGAGTTGGTGTTGGGGCTCTGATGGTGTGTCTATCCGCAGGCAACAGGCTTTGGAGAGCTGGCTTCATGATAGGAAGGGGAGTGCCGAATGAAAAGAATTGCTCTCAGGATATACGTTGGCCTGTTGCTGCTGTGGTTGCTTGCCTGTGGTCTGCGTGCATTGTTACCCCGGTGGGGCAATTACTACAATTGCAGCACATTGCGGGAACTGGAGCCACCTTGTTTCTGTACAGATTGCAGTGGGATGTCCGCGTATTACCACCTGCACGCCGTTCCTCTTGCCGAATATGCCGAGCTTAGCAAGCGGCTGGAACAGGCTCAGCCCGGAACGCGCTTTTTCTGTGGCCCGGGAAATATCGTGCTGCTTGCCCCGCAGGATGAGGCAGCCCCGGAGTTAACCCCGGCTGCCCAAGCCGAACTCTCCGCCTGGATTCTCGAGCAGAATCCACAAAGGATAGAGCTTGACGGCTGAGCTTCGGGCTTGGGGGGAGCCGAGGCCGGGCACTGGCACCCTGCGGCCTAAGCCGTGGAATTTTTCACCCGGTCCTTCCTACCTCGAAATGAGTCCTTTCTATAATCGCCCATTCAACTTGCAAAATAGGTCTGAACCTCTCATGGTTTATGATTTTTTTCTGCGGCGGCGGAGAGTGAGAGCAACCAGCCCCGCTAAGCCAAGCATGGATGATGTCGGCTCAGGGATGGAGATCATGGTGATGTTCAGGCTGCCGTTGTCTGTTCCGGTGTAGGTGAGCAAGTAGTTGTCGTTCAGATTACTGAAGAATGGGCTCGCCTGAATGGCATCTTCTGTTGAGATGGTGCTGTAAACCGTGTTGCCCAGCGTCAGGCCGTCTACACCGCTGAAGAGGGTTGTGGATTCACCCACGCTGAGACTCAGCACGCGTGCCAGGGTGGAATCCCCCAGCAATACACCTTCCTGCAGGGTCAGGGTGCTTCCCATGGAAAGCCCGCCTTGTGCTACGTTCAGGACAGACCCGGTAGCCAGAGTCAGGTGGGCATTCAACAGTGCCCCGCTGCCAAAGTCTGCCGTGCCGCTGACTCGGACTGCAGCTTCCGTTGCCTCATTTCCGACCTCTCCGGCGTAGAAGCCCAGCGAAACGGAGGTTTCTGCCTGCAGGTTATCCAAATCATAGGCCGTAGCACCGTAAACACTCAGCTCGCCTTCGTTTGCAAGAATGTTGTCGAAGCTGTTTGCTCCATTATTGAGCTGCAGGGAGCCGGTGCCTGTTTTGACCAGATCGCTGCGTGTTGCGGCCGTGATTTCACCGGTGGATTGCAGGGTGGCACCCTCTGCCACATCATAGGTCAGCGTGGTTTCATTGGTCAGGGTGGTGGCGGCGGTGATGGTGCTGTTGCCGCCCGTGGCGCGGATGGTTGCCGCATCTGTCACGGTGATGCCGCTGCCGCTGACTTCGGCTGAATTCAGAGAGATGCTGCTCTTGCGCAGTTCTGTTGCGGCGGTGAGCGGGGCTCCGGAATCCACTGCCAGGGTAGCACCCTCCCGTACACGAATGGCCGTGGCGTTGTTGAACGCGCTCTTGTGCCGGAGGGCGCCGCTGCCGATGACTTCCACCGCAGTGTTGCCCTGCAGGTTCAGGCTGCCGGTCATATCCACGGTCACGCCCTTGGTTTCGCTGCGGGTCAGCAGGAGATTGTCATCTGCTGTGGTGGCGGCGGTATCTACGGTGAAGGTGCCTTCCTTGCCCGCTGTTCCCAGAGTCATGTTGTTCCGGAAGGTGACGGTGGAATCCGCCGAGCCGATGGCACCCAGTGTGGTGTCGGCTGCGAGGGAAACGATAAGTTCGCTGCGCTGCGTACCGCCGGCGGCATACAGTTGCCCGCCTTCCTGAACCTGAAGATTGGCATTCATGGCCCCCATCCAATCATTATATGCTGTGCCTTTCAGTACCAGACCTTCAAGTAAATTCATTCTGCCCCCGTTCTGAATGGTGACATCAGCTGCTTTGCGGTAGAGTGTCATGGCGGCATTGGATGTCAGCGTGCCATAAACGTTAATTTTATTGGCTCCGGCAGACAATTGTGATTGTTCTCCACCCACTGCCAGTACAAAGTCTGAACCCGTTGTCCCGCTGGTTTCACCGGCGATAATCAGGTGCGCCCCGGCGGATACGTTAAGCTCGGATTTCGTATATGCTGCATCGTTGGGCATCAGACAGAGCCCTTTCACGTACATCGTGCCATTGGCATCACTACCGCCAATGGTCAGTGTTCCGGAACTATGGTTGTAGTACGACTGACGACTATCCAGACTTGCCCCGTTTTTCAGGTTAATCGTGTTGTTGTTCCAACTGCGCGTCTGTGCAGAGCTTTCGGTAATGCTGAGTCCGTCGATGGTGACGCTCTTGCCGCCGGCTAGGTTGAAGTTGCGGACGCTGAGGTTGCCCTTGCCTCCCAGGGTCACGTTGTTCCCGCTCGGATTGAGTGTTCCCACGGTAGCGTTGCCGTTGAAGTTGGCGGTAATGTTGCTCTGGTCAAGCGTGACGGTGGCAATGGAGGTGGTGCCGTTGAAGTTGGAGGTGGTGTTATCAGAGCCGGTGTCAAAGCCTGCCAGCGAGACAGAGCCGTTGATATCCAGCGTGCCGCCGCCTCTGCGATCCCATGTGCCGTTACTGCCGGTCACATCCCCGTTGATGATGAGCTGATTGCCGCTGTTCTGGTGTACTTCTGTTTTACCTTCCAGCTCCAGATTACCGTCAATGGTCGTCCCTGCCGTTATCTGGGCATTGACGCCATTCGCCAGTTTCAGGGTGCTGCCGAAGCTGCTGCCCGTGAGTGTGAGGTTGCCGGCCGTTACATGAGTTGTGCCCTCAAAATCCTCATCAATGGCGAGCTTGTTGTCATAGGTGTTATCGGTGGTGTCGAGCTTAATCTGCACGGTACCGGTGCCGGAGATGTTGTTGACGGTGGCGGTGGTCTCCTGCGTATCGGTCAGTACCAGCGTGCCGGTGGCTGCAATCTCCACTTCACCCTCGGCAGCGGTGTAGTCTGCTGCTGTCAGCTTGTTGTTGAGCAGCAACTTGCCGCTTTCTACATTCAGGTCGCCGCTGAGCGTGACATCGCTGCCGGAGAAGCTGTAGGTTTCGTTGTTCGTGAAGCGCAGGCCTTCCGCATTGGTTGCGCCGGTGAACTGAAGGGTTTTGGATGGCTCGTGGTCGCGGAACAGTACGGTTTCCCCTGCGCTGAACACGGAATAATCATCCTGCCATTCTGCGAACCCGTCGGCAAAGCGTATGGTGACTTTCAGTCCGGTACTGTCGCCTGCAAAGGTGCTGCCGGCAAGGTAATCCGGCATATTGTCGGCCAGGCGGGCATCATGCTCGCTCCAGTCGCCGGAGAGCAGGGCATAGGTAACGCCATGCTCAAGCGATTGGTGGTTGCTGAAGCTGATGGCCTGACTGCTGAAGTCAGCTCCGTATTCAGTGGTGGCGTTCAACAGCGAGGTGGTGGCATTCAGCACCGTGCTGTCAAATTCCAGCGTGCCGCCGTTGAGTACCAGGGTGCCGGTCAGCGTGCCCTGCGTGCCGTTCCCGGCAATCAATGCCAGTGTTCCTCCTGCGTTCAGGCTGTAGCGATCACTCAGTTTCAGTGTGGCACCCTGAGCGATGCTGATGGTGCCTGCCACCGTGGGAGCATGGGTGAACTCCATGTTGCCTTGCAGGGCTGAGATATTCTGAGCTTTGATATCGCTGCCGCTGAAAATCTGGGTCCCTGTGCCGTCCATGGCGATGTTCAGCCCGTTGACGGCACCCTTGTAGTTGTAGTTCCCGCTGCCGGTGATAGTCAGCGTGTTTTTGCCGTCACCCTCACGGGCGCTGTCAAGTTTGATGTCAGAGGAAGCACCGCTGTAAGCATAGGAGTTTTCATCACCTGTAAGTCCCACGATTTTAGCATTGTTCGTATTGACGGCCAGTGCTATAGTGGAACCGGAGATGCTCTGCATGTCCAGAGTGGCATTCTTGAGCGCGTTGTCATGCGCCAGTTCCACAAAAGTACAGAACCCGCTGCCGTTGGCTGTACGTTTGGCTACCACGCTACCGTTAAACCGGTTGTCGCCATTCAGAATCAGGCGCGAAGCGTTGGTGACGGTTGGGTACAGGGTGACATCTGAGCTTTCTCGGTCGGCATAGGTAGCCGTATTGGTCCGGCTTGCTTCCCAGGTGAGCGTAGAACCGGACGTGGCACCCGAGTCCAGATTGCTGATAATCCAGGTGGCACTCATGCTCTTTTCTCTTAACGTCAGATTCTGACCATTGAGCTTAATTGTCTCAAATGTCATGTGTTGGGTGACTTTGTCAGACGCCGCCCGGAGCGTTTGAATATCTGTATCCAAATCCAGTATACCGCTCATAATGTTAAAAGCGGAATAATAGGTATACGTCCCCTTGTTGCCGTAGGTGAAATCCAGTTGAGTGGCATCCTCGATACGCAGCGTTCCGGTGGAGGAGTTGTAGGCGGACCCCGTCAGATTCCATTTGCCCGAGCCGATGAGTTTCAGCGTGGCGCCGTTGGTCGCGCTTACAACACCGGCAAGCGTAACGTCGTTCCCACCGTTGTCCAGCGTAACCGTGCCCGATGTGGCACGAAGAGCACTGGTGCCCCCGAAGCCGGATCCGGAATCAGAGGCATCAATATAAGCGCCGTCTTCGGCATAAACTGTTCCCAGCGTGAGGTTTTTGCCGTTCATGTCAAGCGTGTTGCCTCTGATATGGAGGAAACCTACGCTGGAGTACTGCTGGGTCAGTTTCACATCACCTTCCTCCACATACAGATTTCTGTACTGCAGGTTACTGGTATTGTTGGTGCCGTTGTTCAGTTCTAATACATTATCACCGTATTTGTGGATGACTTCCACTTTAAGCTGCCCCTTGAGGTCAGCCATGGAATCGATGGTCATGTGTATCTCGCTGGCGATGGGGTCCGTATTGTTTTCTCTGTAGTTGCCGATGAGAGAGCCGCCTTCTTCCAACACCAGTTTATTGATTTTCTGGGTTGTTGAATCAATGTTCAATGTGCCGCCGTCTTTCAGGGTAATACAGGAAACTGAGTCCAGCGCGTTGTTCTGAGTAACTTTGAGAGAGACCGCCCCACTGTCAATGGAGCTATGCATTCCATCATTGCCCATAACGGTGATATTTCCGGTGAGATTGCTGAGATTGGAGAGGTGAACTGTTCCCCCCGTGTACCCCTGAGCATCCACAATAAGGTCGTGGGCACCACCGATTTCGGAGTGGATGGTAAATGTGCCGTCGGCCGCAGAAAGTCTGTAGGCCTGATTGTCAGAAATGGTTATGTTGCCGGAATAGCTCAGGTCGCTCTTTGTGCCGAGCGAGAGATTGCGATGGCGACTGAGGTCAATGTCCTGTGTCGACTGATTTTGCAGCAGAATACCTTCCGATTCCGTTTTGACATTGGAAAGCAGGTTGCCCATGGCCACTCGGTTACCGTAACTCAGACTCAGGACCACGTTCTTGATGACATCCTCACTCGTATACTCGAGTGTCACGCCGCCACCGGCAAAGTCAACACCTCCGGTGAAGTCGTTGCGTGTATTGGTAAGGATGACCGTACCCTTGGTATGGTTGTTGCCGAGAATGAGCGTGTTGTTACCGGTGAGGTGATAGTTCACCACCAGTTCACCGCCGCCGCCGCCCAGTCGCCAGGCATTGTCGACTGCCGTCAACTGCTCATTGGTGTCTTGTACGCCGTATTCGATGGTTTGCCCTGCGAGCGCACCGATGATGAGGTTCTTGTGCTCGGAGGTATCAACTTGCGTGAGCTGGTTTTGCGTGAGTGCCAGCACGCCGTTGGAGTCGCCGGTAATATAGTTCAGCGCCGTATTTCCGTCAGAATTGTGGGCAGCCAGTGCGGCCTTTTCACCAACGTACCATTCCTGACTGCCGGCAGCCGCAGCATCTTCCACCATCAGCGTGCCGCCGAGAACGCTGCGGGAGCCGGTGAAGGTGTTGTTGCCTGTCAGGTAGAGCATGCTGTTTGCTGCATCCACGGTGACGGTGCCCTCTCCGGTGATGTTGCCGTCGTAGGTGTGAGTTGCTGTTGTCTTGTCGGCAAACTCGACCTTGAGCGCACCGCCTGCCAGCGTAGTGTTACCCCGGTGACCGTAGTATTCAGCCCATTGCTGAGTGTTTTCCTTGACAATGCCGCCCTCGATGTATTCCAGCTGATGGTGCACGCCTTCATTCATCACATAGGTACCGCCGGTCTTGACGGTGATATCCCCCTTAACGCGGGCGTGTGTTCCCAGGCGGAAGGTTGCTCCGTCTTCCACCGTGACGTTCATCTTGGCATCGGCGTAGTGCCAGTCGTCCTCTGAGAAGAAGATGGCATCACTGTACGGGACGGAGCCGGTACCGTGTTCGGTGTTTGTACCGGCCAGAACAACGGTGCCGCTCTTGACGGTGAAGGAGCTGTCCTCGTTGTTGCTGAGGTCGGTGCAGATGCTGTTCATGGTCCATACGGAGTCGGCGCCCATGTCTGCGATGACACTCAGCGAGCCCTTGGCGGAATCCTTCAGTGAGCCTTTCCAGGTGCTGTTACCGGCCTGTTTGTAGGTTAAGGTAGTGCTGTCGCTGCTGTTGACGATGAGGGCATCATCCGTCAGGGCATTGATGCTGAAACCATCACCTTCAATATGGGTATTGGTGGTGTACCAATCCATGGAGTTGCCGTTCATGTCCAGCGTGCCACCGTTGAGCCCGAAGGTGAAGGCGCGCTCAATCTGGTTGATGTCCGAAATAACTACCGTTGCACCGCTACTGGCCAGAACATTGTAGGCGGCGTGGCCGTTTTGCCGATTCAGGTAGGTGGTGCCGCTGCCGCCGACTGCCAGCAGAATGTTGTTATCTCCCTCGCCCTCAATGTACAAATCACCCTCACCGTTCTTGCGCCATTCGCGCATGTAATTTGCCGGGTTGGTCAGCTGCACGTGGACTTCAGCCCCTTTGTTAATCACGTATCCCGCAGAATTGAGCATGAAATCGCCCCCATCTGCGTTTTTGATGGTGAAGTTGCCATTGTTGAACTCCAGATAGCCTACACCGGTGTCAACCGTGTCATTCAGGAGAATTTCATACTTGCCGCCGTTGCCGGTGAATATCAGGTTCTGGGTGTTGCCCAGACCGCTAATGCCATTCTGGTAATGATTCCCGTAGGCGTACCAGTTATTGTTGTCTTTTACGGCTGAGAGATCTTTCCACGTGTGGCTGCCGGAATCTACCGCCAGGTGCTCGTACTTGTTATCGCCCACCGTAATGGCCCCTCGGCCGTTGGAGACAGTTCCCAGCTGTGCCGGGCTCGTGGTGCTCATGTTCACCTCGACGCTGTGCGTGTCCAGAATTTCATTAGCGAAGTCGATGGAGCCGTGAGCTACAGAGTAAGTTGTGAAATTGCCGGCTCGCAGGGAGAAAATGTATTCATAGCGTCCGGCTTCCTTGTTGTAAACGTAAACCGGGGAACCGGAGTCACCACCCTGACCGTTGGTTGGCAGCGGTGCGGATTCATTGACCCAGGAGGATTCGGGCTTCAAATTCCAGTCGCCGAAGATGAGTCCCTCTGTTGTGATGGCAATGGCACGTATGGTGGAAATGCCGCCCAGAATGGTAGTATAGGGCGAGCCGGCATCGACCAGCTTCCCATCTTTTTTCCAGACGGCAACATTACCGGCAAATGCTCGGTACATCAGTTCACCCTCGAGCTGTTCTTTGATGTCGGGAATGCCGTTTTCATTGCTGTCCTGCTGTTCGGAAGATACACCGCTGTAATTATAGGCTCCGACAACATCGGTAAAAATCTTATTCTGGCGGTACAGACCCCAATCTGCCGCGCTCACCATGTCTTTTTCCGTGATTTGAACGGTGCTGTATTTGATGGTATGATCGCTTCCCACCTGAGTTGTGCCGAAAGCCGCACTGAATCCGGGATTGTGCGCTACGGTAACCAGATAGTTGGCGCCGAAGGCTGCGGCGGCACCGTGACATGGCGTTCCGGTGGCTCCGTAATCCAGACTCCCGGCGAAGTTAATCATTCCCTGTTCTTCCGGGAGTACCCAGGTGACCTCGCCGTTTGCCTTGGGCATGGCAATGCCGCCGTCTTTATCGCGGATGGCCTGCAGCATGGAGCTGATGCCGGTGACGCGGAATCGCCCTTTGTTCTGACCGAAGTCGGAGTAGGTGCGCTTGTCTACGTCCTCATGCATACCACCGCCCCAGGCGGTAGTGGCAGCGGTGGCGGCACAAACGAGCAGCAGGCACTTGCGGAGGGAAAGGGGAAGATGCAGTTTCATTGCGAATAACGTATGGTCGATATTTTCTGATTCGGAAAACGATAAGCCGTCCGGTCTGAGACCACTTGTAAAATAGCGTATTTTAAATCCTACTGCAAGAATAAAGTTTAAAAATGCCGCTTTTTGTGCATTTATGACGAATTAATGCGGGATGCGTTGTTATTGGTGTTATAAGCCGCAGAATATCAAATCTGATGTGTAAGGCTGCAATGTGTGTGTCGATACCCCCTCTCCTCAGAGCCGGTAAGCTTGCCCGGAAAGTATATAACTTTCCGGGGGTGAATGGCTGGCAGTTGGTTGATAAGTGCGAACCCCGAAGGGGGGGATAGCGAGGAGGTCGGGTGGGTTATGAGGTGAGAATCAGAGTGCCGAAACAGCACACGACCACCGCGATGAGCAGCACGCCCAGAGCAAATTTGGGGTTATTGCGCTCCAGCCACTCTTCGTGCGTAAAGCCGACCAGCGCGGCAACAGCGCCGATGAGCCCGATGAGAATCTTGCAAAGGAGGTAACTATCCATCGGCTTATGTCTTATCTGTAGGTATTGCAGCGGTTGAGCCAGCCGGCGAGCCAGCGTTTTTCGCCACGGGCAGCGGGGGAATTGGCGACTCGGCGGCGCATGACTGTGGCGGCTGCGCGGGAGAACTCGGCCGTGGCGGCGCGCCCCTGAGGGTAGCCCTTCATTTCCTCCAGCACCTGCAGCAGGCCCCAGCCCTGACCATTGTAGCGCTCGGTGGGTTTGAGCCCCTCGCCCTTGAAGTTCACATAGTCAACAAGACAGTACAAGCCCTGAGTGGTTGCTGCCAGGGCTCTGTAGCGAGTCTGCACGGCCTGCGGGGTGTGACTGGCCTGCATCATGCGGGGCAGGGC
Organism: Akkermansia sp.; assembly: GCA_045531695.1. Lineage (GTDB taxonomy): Bacteria > Verrucomicrobiota > Verrucomicrobiia > Verrucomicrobiales > Akkermansiaceae > Akkermansia. The sequence goes on along the minus strand of JAZSEM010000126.1, from coordinate 55,072 downwards.
GGCACGGCTGCGCAGAATGATGAACTCGGTCTGTAACTGCACATGACCTGCCAGCCAGCGGCGCATGGCATCTGCCCGCCCGCTGCGATCTGCCAGGAATGCAGCCTTGTTCGGCCACGGTGCGGGGCCATTGAAGTAGCTCGGCACCTGCACGCCGCGTGAGCGGGCGTAGCTCACAAACTTGGGGAAACTCTCATCGAACGGACCGCTGTAGCCGGCGGGGTACCAGATAAAGTGACCGATGCCCAGCGAGGGGAAATCCTCGCCTGCATTCCAGCTCACCAGCCCCGGCACACTGCCGGCACATTCGTTCTGCCAGATTTTATTACCCAACCAATTCAGGTCAATGCCGTTAAAGTTGACAGGCCGGGCTGCGACGCGCGGAGTGGCGGTCGGTCTTGCCGCCATCGGCGTGGCGTAATGGTACGACAGGCATGAGGTCAGCAGGGGCAGGAAAAACAGAACGCAGCATTTCATGCCCGCTATTTTACCGCACTTCGCCCCCCTCTGTAAAGTGTTAAATATGACCGACACAAAACAAAAAACTTTTTTTTATGACTTTATGCTTGACATTATATCCATGATGTGGTAATTTGGCGTCCCGCCTTGCCGCCGTGCAATCGCAAACTAATATCTGCCGCGGCTTGGGGAACAACCAATCTCATTCATTTTACTATGGTAGCAATTCGTCTCAACCGTCAGGGGTCCAAGGACCGTCCTTACTACAAAGTAGTTGTCGTTGACAGCCGCGCTCGCCGTGATGGCGACTTCATTGAACAGGTGGGTACCTACAATCCCATGGCCGAGGGTGAGAACTACACCCTGGATCTGGAGAAGGTGGAGAAGTGGCTTGCTAACGGTGCCCAGCCTTCCGAGACTGTGGCTTCTATGATTAAGAAGGCTCGCGCCGCCAAGGCCTGAGTCGCCCACTGACCAAAGCTTTTTCTTGGTTGTTTCTAACGGAACCTGCTGTACCCTGTGTACGGCAGGTTCCCTTATTTTGCACGCGGGGGGCAAGCTCTTGCTTAGTTGCGGAGGGTGTGCCCTAATGGCGTGAGGGTATAGAGCCTTCCGGAGCAGACATTAGCTCCGTCGCTGATGTGCAGTAGTCCCAGTGCATTGAGCTTGTTGCACATGGTGCGTATATTGTTTACAGGGAGGTTGAGCAGCTGTTGTAGCTGACGGCAGCTCATGCCGTTGGGTGGGGCGTACCTTAATAAGGTGAGAACTTGTAACTCTTTGTCGGTTAAGCTTTCCGTTACAGCCTGGCTGTAGCATCTTTCGGGCGTTGGTTCGTGGGGAATAGGGAACATGATTTTATCCTTATAAGGCAACTGAGCACCTCTGTCAAGATGTTAAATAAATAACACGAAAAGTTTAATTTTTATAAGAAAAATCACTTGACAAATGAAGCATGCTTCATAAAATAAGGGGCAGAAGCTATGACCAAAGAGAAACATATAACCCGCTATGGGCAGGAACAGGGGCAGGGCTATACCTTTAAGGGATGGCGACTTTGCCTGACGCGCAATGGAGAACGGTTTGTTCGCTATTTTTCGGATTTGAAGAGTGGAGGGGCTGAAAAAGCGCTTGCGGACGCAGTGGCAATGAGGGATGTGATGTTGGTTGAATTGGCTGCAGACGGTGCTGACAGCCACGAGATATTCAACCGCTATCGCCGCTTGGGCAATGAGTGCTGATATGGCTGTGTTCTTCTCGAAAAGTTTGGCAAATTTTCTTGACTTTCGGTGAAGTCTGCGTATACTTTCTGGTGTAATATGAAGCTTGCTTCATAATACGGAAAGGCCTGAATAAATGCAAAACGGACAAGCCATATCGTTCCTGATGAAGCTGATAGCAGATCGCGTGTCGACTCTGTTCTCGTTGCGTGCCGATGTGCCTGTAACGGCAGCTCAGGGACGGGTGTTGATGTATCTGGAGGCCTGTGGCGGCGGTCCTGTGTCTCAGCGCAGCATTGAGCAGTACCTGAATGTGTCGCACACAACGGCGAAGGGGTTGCTGCAACGATTAGAGGAGAAGGGCTTTGTGCGAACGGCTTTTGACAGCGAGGATGGCAGAGTGAAGAATGCCTATGTGACGGAGAAGGCGCAGATGTGCCGCGAGTCGTTGTCTCAACATATAGATTTCATAACTTCCCGGATGATGGAGGGAATAAGCCCGGAGGAAAGTCAGGCGCTCCTCGACTTGCTCTGCCGGGTATACCGCAACATTAAATGATAATTTTACATATAACTCAATGAAAGCGAAACAGATAGCAATGATGGCCCTGAGTGGGGTAGTTGTGGCCGGTCTGACCGGCTGTGGAGAGAGCGAGGATGGTAAGCCCGGCTTTCTGGAACGTGTGAAAAAGGATTTCCTCGGTGGTGGGGAAGAGCAGGCTCGCAAACCCATGCCGCCGCTGCAGGTGTCGGTTATGAAACTGCAGCAGCAGACGGTGCCGGTGTATTCCACCTGGTTCGGCCAGCTGCGTGGTACAGAGCAGGCAGATATCAAGCCTGAAGTGAGCGGCAAGATTGTGGAGAAAGTTTACATGGACGGCTCGCCCTGCGAGAAGGGCGAGGTTCTGTTCCGGATTGATGATGTGACCTATAAGGCAGCTGTGGACATGGCCGCAGCCAATCTGGAGGCTGCTAAGTCCGCCGTGTTGCAGGCCGAGGTGGTTGATGCTCAGGCTCAGCAGGATTTGGCTCGTTTCACGGAGCTTGTGAAGAGCGGTTCAGTGTCTGAAAAGACATTCCGCGATGCCGAGCATGCCAAGCGCCGTTCTGAGGCTATGCTGGCCGCTGCCCGGGCTCAGGTGAAACAGGCGGAAGCCGCTCTGACCAACGCCCGCATTAACCTCGACCGCTGCACCATTCGCGCTCCGTTCAAGGGCTATGCCTCTGCCGCTACCGTGAGCGTGGGTGACCATGTGGCTCCCGGTGCCGTCACCCTGACCCGCATGAGCGCCATCAACCCCATTCGTGTTGACTTTGTAGTGACCGGCAAGAACGTGCTCGATATTGTCACTCAGACCGATTTCCGTGCCGGTGAGAATATGGACTCCCCGTTCACCGAGTTCGAGGTGATTCTGGAGGACGGTACAACCTACAGCGAGAAGGGCTACGTGAAGACCATGGACAGTGAGGTGAACACCTCTACCGGTACCGTGAACTTCATCGGCGAGATTCCCAACAGCGAGCTGCGCCTGCGCTCCGGTGCCTCCGTTCAGGTGCGCGCCAAGGTCAGCGAGGTGAAGGATGCCTTCCTGGTGCCCAAGGCCGCTATTCTGTCCACCATGAACCATCGCTTCATTTATGTGGTGGGTAAGGACAACCAGCCCTACGGTATCGACGTCATTCTGGGCCGAGAAATTGAGCTTGATATGCCCAGCGGTGACGGTACGGCCAAGATGCCCATGCAGGTGGTGACCGCTCGCCCGATTGCCGGCGAAAATGGCGAGATGCTTGATTTGCCCGCCATTCTGAAGGGGATGGGTTACGACAACCCGTTGGATGCACCCGTGATTGTGGAAGGTGGCCAGATGGCTCAGATTTATGCCAATGCCAACACCGCTATGAAGAAGGCCGGTGTTCCCGCAGGTTTTGCCGAGATTGCACCCAATCCGGCTGCCTACGATTACGTTCGTCCCATGTCCACCACTCCCTCAGTAACTGCCAAATCTGAGTAACCTACTTATTCTGTAAGGAATACACATGAGTGCCTATTTCATTAAACACCCGGTTATTGCTACGGTTATCGCCGTGCTGACCACTGTGCTGGGTGTGGTCTGCATGATGAACCTCCCCATCGAGCAGTACCCTGAGATTACACCCCGCACTATTAACCTCACGGCTGTTTACCCGGGCGCAGATGCCCAGGCCGTGGCTGACTCCGTCGGTACGCCCATTGAGCGCCAGATGAACGGCGTGAACCACATGGACTACATGACATCCGTCTCGTCCAACAACGGCGTGTACAACCTGCAGGTTGTCTTCGAGCCCGGCTCCGATACCGACCTGGACCAGGTGCTCACCAACATGCGCTACGGTCAGGCCCAGTCGCAGGTGCCCACGGAGGTGCTGAACTCCGGTATCACCATTCGCCAGCAGCCCGGTCTGCCGCTCATGCTCTACTCACTGACTTCGCCCGATGGCTCCTACGATTCCGTAGACTTGGCCAACTACGCTCAGGTGAAGCTGCTCGACGAGATTAAGCGTGTGCCCGGTGTGGGCGAGGTGACGGTGTACGGAGCCGGTCGATATGCTATCCGTATCTGGCTCAATACCGTTAAGATGTCTCACTTCGGTATCTCCCTGAATGAAGTGCAGGGGGCTATTCGCCTGCAGAACGTGACCAACCCCGGCGGTAAGGTGGGTGCTGACCCCGTACCTGCCGGTCAGGAGACAACCGTTACCATTCGTACCGAGGGACGTCTGTCCACCCCTGAGCAGTTCGAGCAGATTATCGTACGCCAGCGAGGCAACGAGGTGGTGTTCCTGAAGGACATTGCCACGATTGAGCTCGGCTCCGCCGACTACTCTGTTACCGGTCGTCTGAACCGTAAGCCCGCCGCCAGTGTGGTGATTTTCCAGTCCCCCGGTTCCAACGCCATTCAGACCGTTGACCGTGTGAGCGCTCTGCTGGCAAGCAAGGCTCTGCCCCCCGGTATTGAGGGCAGCGTATCGCTCGATACAACGACCTCCGTTCGTTACTCCATCGAGGAGATTAAGCAGACCTTCATCGAGGCTATCGTGCTGGTGGCTCTGGTGGTGTTCCTGTTCCTGCAGAGCTGGCGAGCTACGGTTATCCCGCTGATTGCCGTGCCGGTATCACTGATTTCCACCTTCTGTGTATTCCCGCTGCTGGGCTTCACGCTCAACACCATTTCACTGCTCGGTATGGTGCTGGCCATCGGTCTGGTGGTGGACGACGCCATCGTGGTGGTGGAAGCTGTGCAGCACCATATTGAGAAGGGGCTTAACCCGCGCATGGCCGCCTTTGCCGCCATGCAGGAGGTGAGCGGCCCGGTTATCGCCATTGCTCTGGTTCTGGCTGCCGTGTTCCTTCCCTCGCTTATGCTCGAGGGTATTACCGGCACGCTCTTCAAGCAGTTCGCTATCACCATTGCTATATCGATGCTGATTTCGGCCTTCAATGCTCTTACTCTTTCTCCCGCCCTCTGCGCACTCATGCTCAAGAGTAAGGAGGAGGAAAATACCGAGCCGAAAAACCCGCTGCGCCGTATCGTGTTCAAACTGAATCACGGTATTGCCAAGCCCTTCTTCCGCCTGTTTAACAAGGCCTACGACTGCACCGCCGGTGTGTATACCCGAATTTGCGGTGGTCTGGCACGCAAGCTGATTATCTCCATGCCCATCCTGCTGCTGCTTTGGGCAGCCATTGCCCCCATGAGCAGCAAGGTGCCCGGCGCATTCCTTCCCGATGAAGACCAGGGCTTCCTGCTCGCGGCTCTGGTGATGAAGCCCGAGAACTCCCTGCAGCGCTCCATGGTCGAGGCCAAGAAGTTCGAGGATGCTCTGGCCGGCCCTGCAGATAACCCCGATCCCGCTATTAAGAACCTCACATCGGTGGTGGGTATCAACATTCTCAACATGGTGCAGACCCCCGGTGCCGCCATTGCCTTCGTACAGCTGAAGGATTGGAGCGAGCGCTCCGAGTCTGCTGAGCAGGTGCAGAAGCGCCTGACCGCCCGCTGCGCTATGGCCGGTCTTGACGGTATTCCCATGGTGCTCATTCCCCCGGCAATTCCCGGTGTGGGTACCGCCAACGGTGTGACCATGGTGCTGACTGACCTCGAAGGTCAGGGCGTGGAGTTCCTCTACCAGCAGGTGCAGAAGTTCAATCAGGCCGCCGCCGCCCGTAAGGAAGTGGCCATGTGCCGCGATATGATGATGGCTGACGTGCCGCAGAAGTACCTTACCCTCGACCGAGCTAAGTGCCAGAAGTACGGTGTGAGCATCGGCGATGCCTATGGAGTGCTGGCCTCCTACTACGGTTCCTCGTTCGTGAACTTCTTCAATGCCTTCGGTCAGCAGTGGCAGGTATTCATGCAGGCTCGTGGCGCTGACCGTGTGAGCCTGGAGCAGATGAACGGTTTCTTCGTCATCAACAAGAAGGGTGAGCGTGTGCCGTTGGATGCCATTGTGAGCATCAGCGATATTGCGGATACCGAGTTCGTGATGCACCATAACGGCTACAATGCTGCCAAGCTCAACGTCATGCCCAACCCCGGCTACTCCACTCAGCAGCTGATGGTGGCTATGGAAGAGGTCTTCGAGCAGACCATGGACAAAACAAAGGTCGGCATGGACTATCAGGATATGTCCTTCCAGGAAAACAAGGTGCGTAACAGCACAGGTCTGGGCACCATTTTCTGCATGTCCGGCTTCTTCGCCTTCCTCATTCTGGTGGCTCTGTACGAGAAGTGGTCGCTGCCCATCTCGGTATTCATGACCGTGCCCATTGCTGTGCTGGGTGCCTACATGGGCCTGTATGTGTGGAACCTTGACCTCACGCTCTACGCTCAGGTGGGTCTCATCATGCTGGTGGGTCTGGCCGCCAAGAACGCCATTCTGATTGTGGAGTTCGCCAACCTCGAAATGGAGCGAGGTAAGAGCCTGATGGAGGCTACTCTGGTTGCTGCCAACCTGCGACTGCGCCCCATTATCATGACCTCACTGGCCTTCATTCTGGGCTGTATTCCGCTGCTGCTCTCCAGTGGTTCGGGTGCACTGGCCCGCAATGCCATCGGCGTGGTGGTGGTGGCCGGTATGACCGTGGCCACCCTAGTGGGTGTATTCCTTATTCCCTGTTCCTACGTGTTCATCATGCGTCTCTTCCGCATTAAGTTCGAGCGCAAGACTCTTGCGGCCGACCCCGATGAAGAGGGCGCACGCCGTTACCTGATTGAGCACGAAAATGATAGTCACTGATAACTGAAATATTTCCTTAACTCTTAAACCTCGTAAACAATATGACAAAAAGCGCATTAATAGCCCTTGCCGGTGTTGTGGTGATGTCCACCGCATGCACGCTCGGCCCGGACTGGGAAAAGCCCCAGATGGAAGTGCCCGCCGTGTTCCGTGGAGCCGGTGTTGGTGACAGCAACATGGCAGACCTGCCCTGGCAGTCTGTCTTGAAAGACAAGAACCTGCAGGCTCTCCTGACGGATGTTTTCAACAACAACCGTAACATCGCTGCCCTGCAGCACAATGTGGAAGCTGCCCGCCAGTATGTGACCATGGCTCGTGCCTCCTGGTTCCCGTCACTGGGCTACATGGGAAACGCAACGAAAGGTGTGAATACTGCCGGTGGTACCTCATTTGTTGATACAGGTGACGTTGCTACGAAATCCGGTATGGCCGGTGCAACTGCCAGCTGGGAGCTTGACCTCTGGGGTAAGACCCGCCGTGCTGTAGAGAGCGCCGAGGCCTCCGCCGATGAGGTGGCCGAGGAGCTTAATAACCTGCGTATTTCGCTCATGCGTCAGGTGGCTTCCGGGTACCTGCAGTTGCTCATGCTCGATGAACAGCTCCGCATTACCCGCGAGAGTATGGAGTCTTATCGCGACACCCTTAACCTCTTCAATGACCAGTTCAAGGAGGGTGTGGTAGACAAGCTGCAGGTGGCCAGTGCTCAGGCCGCCCTTGCTGCAGCCGAGGCCGAGGCTCCCGCTCTTGAAATGCAGATTGCCGCTCTCGAGAATACGCTCAGCATGCTTGCCGGCCGCGCTCCCGGTCACATTGCCCGTGGTGGCAGCCTGAAGGCCTACATGAATGCCTCCAAGGTAGCAGCCGGTATTCCTGCCGACGTGCTTTCCCGCCGACCTGACATTCGCGCCAAGGAGCAGGCTCTGCGCGCTGCCAACGCTGAGGTCGGCGTGGCTATTGCCAGCTATTTCCCCTCCATCAGCCTGACCGGTGCCGGTGGCTTTGCTTTCCCCGGTCTTGAGAACTCCGTTGACGGTTGGGGCATAGGTGCCAGTCTGACCGGCCCGCTTTTCCAAGGTGGTCGCCTGACGGCTAACGAGGCCGCTAAGAAGGAGGCGTTCCTCGCAGCCAAGGCTGAATATGAGCAGGCTGTACTGAACGCTCTGGCCGAGGTCTCCAGCACGCTGGTGCAGCGTCAGAAGCTCCGCGAGGTTATCTCCAAGCAGGAGGCCGCCGTGGCCGCCTACGAGCAATCTGTTTCCCTTGCCAAGCAGCGTTACAAGGAAGGCTACTCCGCCTACTTCGAGGTGCTCGACAACCAGCTGCGACTCTTCCCCGCGCAGAAACAGCTGGCGAACTACCGTTACCAGTACGCTGCCTGCATTCCCACCCTCTACACCCAGTTGGGTGGCGGTTGGCAGAAGTGATTTCTCCATCAATCAACGAGGCGAGGTCGCAAGACCTCGCCTCGTTCTTTTCAAGAGCTTTCGGTTTCCGGCCATGCTGTCATCTTGATGATGACAGACGCCGTCATTAGTGATTTTTTTGATTGTATTTTTTTCTGATTATGTTATAACTGAGTCTGAACGTTCTTTCATGTCTATGGCTACAATTATCAATCAGGCAACCCAGATATATGATCCGTATTATTCAATGTACGACACTTATATCATAGAGCCGGGAGGTAGTTTTGTCTTTCTCGGTATGGATACATCATATGATCCGATGTATTACTATCCATATCAGGAGGTTTATTTGAATGGTGAAATAAGAGCGACATTTACTCAAAATGCAGATGCCATTGTGGGCGATTGTTGCATGTTGCATCTTTATCTGAGCGATTCGACAATAATACTGCAGAATGCCAATATCAATCTGAATGGTAATCACCAGTACTCAACTCATTATCATGATTATGGTTATTATGAGCCGACGCGTTTGTATTTATATTATTCTGTACTTGAAATGGAGGGCGGAAGCCTTTCTGTGACCGGCTCGACATATGATGGCGATAATATCGATTTTTATGAATCAACAATCCGCTTAACTAATACAGAAGTTATCTGTAAAAATATCTATCTGTCGGGCTCGGACGTTTCGTTCAGTGGTGCTACTTTTGCAGTGGTGGATAATATATCCGTATATGGTGGTACTTTCGAGTCTAACAACTCTACCTTCAGCACAGCTATCTATCTGAATAGCGGTGTTGAATGGAGTGGTTCTAACAATAATTTCTCCAGTAGAAATACAATATGTTGCAGCGTAACAAGCGAGGATGATTTGGCGTCTGTGTTTGATTTTGTCGGTTCCTGCACGGCAGATGCACCGTATGTCAGTATATGTGTAAGTGGGGAGGCTGATTTTACATACAGGGATTCACTTGTTCCGGCTGAAAAGGATGGCTTTTCTATTCGAATAGCCGAGGTGGGAACCGGTTCTACAGTTACAATTGAGGAAGGTAGCAGTTTGCATTCCTCATGTGGCATGGGGTGTTATGTGTATGGAACTCTCAAGGCCGAGTTTTCCACAGTGGCCGATGCTATTGTCAGCACAGAAGTCGGGTATGAAGATTACAGTATTGCCAACGGTGGTGTGATGGATTTCACGCGTGCCAACATCAACCTTGCGAATTCGTCCAGTGCTCTTACGGTTCAGAAAGGCGGCATGTTGCGCGTAACCGAGGCCGGGATAAACACCGGATATGGTTTTACGGTGAACGATGGGGCTACCGTCGAAATAACAGATGCTAACATTACCGGCAAGCTTAAGCTGAAGGATGGAAGTAAGGGGAAAATCACGGATTCCACCATTGAGAAACTCACCTTATCACTGGTTTCTGATGTTGAGATAAAGGGGTGTGATTTGTCCTCCACTGTATTTGAGTTTACAGATTTGGCTGCCGGCAGTATGCTGGATTTATCGGGTAATTATTGGGGAACCAATGACCGTGAGGTGATAGAGAAGCGATTAGGCGATTATGCCGGGTTGGTGTATCTTGGTGAGCTGGAGGGTGAGTACACGGGAACTCGTACTTATACTGTGACGAATACTGCGGATTCCGGTGAAGGTTCCTTGCGCTGGGCTATTGAGCAGGCAAATGCGTATGAAGGAACCGAGCGTACCGAAATCGTATTCGACGAGTCACTTGCCGGTAGCACTATAGAGTTGCTGAGCGATTTGACCGTTACTGCTCGTACGTCGATGGTGAACTTCGCGGAAAATCCGGTAAGTGTGACCGGGGCTGCTCTTATAACTTCCGCCGAGTTGATTCTGCAGAATATGGTGCTGGAGCAGCTTATTGTTACCGGCGGAGTACCTGTCATCGGTTCCGGTAACGTACTGACCGGCAAGGGGGATGCGCTGCGGATTGATCACACGTCAGCATATCTTGGTCTGCTGGAGGTAAGCATGCTCGAGCAGGGTGCCTATATCGGTCTGGGCTCTACAGTGAGCGATGGTATGTTACGAGCGGAGCATCTCGGCTTGGAATATCATGTCACCGGTAGTTCGGTATTGCCCGGTACTGTCACAGTTGATGTAGGTGAGACTCTCGTGTTGGATAGCGGTTCTGTACTCGACTGGACCTATTATAACCGCAATGAAAACAATTCTACATACTATACTCAACTTTATGTAGATGGAACACTGAAAGGAGAGGGCGCTACACTGGGCGGAGCAAATGCCGGCTACTTGTACGTTCGGAATGGCGCTATTGTGGATTTGAAGGATACGGATGTCCTTCTGAAATCGAAAAACAATAATAACCTGGTCCTGAATGGAAGTTGCAAGTTCAGGATGGATGGCGGCTCCCTTGACGCCAGATTGTATACAAGTTGGAACACCAACAAAAATGCAGAGATTCTGCTGAAGGATGTTGAGATTAACAATACGGTGGATATATATTACGGCCAATATCTTTTTGATGGCTGTGTTATTAATTCTCCTATGGAATTTGGCTATGTCAGTTCCTCAAGCAATACCTCTGTAGATATCCGTAATTGTGTCTTCAATGTCGGCCTTTCTGATATTGAATATTCTGATTTAGCATATATCACGGGTGGCAATAATAGCTTTGCCTCTGATATGATTGCTGATATAAATATCTATGCCTGGGGAACTTCATCCAACTTTGATTTTGAAAAGTTGAATTCGCTGGTAGGAAGCGTTGAATCGGTTTCGCCGTATATCAATATTTCCGGTTATACCAATTGCGAAACAAAGCTAATCGCGTTCGATGCCTGTGAACGTATGGAATACCGGGTGAATGAACCGGCCGTTGATTCGTCATATCCTTACTTCATTGTTGAAGATTCGGGCGTTTTGAATATTGAGGAGGGTGCTTGTCTGGGCATAAGCGGTGGCGGTCAGACTCTTTATTATGATACCTATATGGGTTATTATCCACCGCAGCATTTATCTTACTTTGTTGATTCGGAAGAAGATTACTATTACAGTTACTACTACGAGAATGTTTATGCCGGTGTGATGGTATACGGGCAGATAAAGGCCGAGTTTGCCGGCAATGCCGATGCCATCGTCACCAACGAGGACCGGGTTCGTATATGTGTAACCGGTAGCAATGGCATATCATTGAAAAACGCCAACGTGCGAATGACCGGGCAGGATAATGACCTGCACGTGAAATACGGTGGTAATATACAGGCTGATGGCGGTACGATTGATATCACAAATGGTTTGCATGTGGAAGAAGGGGGCTCGGCTGTGCTGTCGAACCTGACACTGAGTGCAGATGTATACTGTGCGGGGGCATTGACTCTGACCGACTCCCGGGTAGAAAGCGCTATAACCATAACCGGTGGTTCAGCGGTTATTACCGGTACGACCGGACTTACTGAGCTGAGTATTTCGGCTGGGGTGGACTCTGTTACCCTGACCGACAATGATTTTTCCAATACCGTATTCAACATTGATAGTTCGGTTGTACTGGATTTGACGGGTAACTACTGGGGAGGATTGACGGATGTGGATGAAATTCGCTCCCGCTATGGTCTCGGCAGCAATGTGATTGTTAATTCAGCTCTGGAAGATTCGGGGAATATTCAGGAGTTTGTTTTCAGTGTAACAAACACGGCTGACAGCGGTGATGGTTCCCTGCGTCAGGCCGTGAGCAAGGCCAATGCCTACACCGGTTCAGAGGTGGTAAGAATCAATATTTCCGCAGCTCTTGCCGGACGGGAAATCTCGCTGGGTTCAAATCTGTCACTGAATAACAAGTGCATCATTACCGGACCGACCCTCAATCCGCTTGTCTTGAAGGGGGCAACCCTTATCGCGAATAGTGAGGTGAGCCTGAAGAATATCACTCTGCCTACACTTCGACTGACTGGGGAGGCTGTTGTCGAGTGTGAAAGTGTGGTATGTACGGCAGAGCGAGCCATTGAATTGACCGGCTGGAGCGGAGAGGCGGATTTCAGCGGTGTTCGCGCGACCCATTCTTCCGCCTACGTGGGAATCTCCGGACTGATTGCGGGCGACACGGCTTTGTGCGCTCTTCCAACCTCATTCCGTGGTGGTTATGCTCTGTATGGTGCAACGACTATTGACGAGGGGGCTGAGCTTACGCTTGCAGATGGGGTGAAGCTCAATATGGGAACCTATCAGCTCATCATTTGCGGGAAATTAAGCCAGAATAATTCAGTCGCAGCCAATGGTCTGTATTCTTCCGGGAAAGCCTGCAATGTGGTCGTTGCTGATGGTGGCGAATTGTCTTTGGTAAACTCACATTTCGTTTCTGCCAACAACTTACTCCGCCCCATGGGCAGCTTGGCCGTGGAGAGCGGGGGACAGCTGTCGCTTGCTGATAGTAATGTAACAGTCGCTACATTTAGCGTTGCCGGCTCGGCAGAGATGGATGGGGGAACGATTAATGCCAACTCTGCAACAGTGAAGAGCGGTGGCTCTTTTGCGGGAACTTCTGTGCTGATAGAGCACGAGTTCACAGCTGAACGAGGTGCTTCTTTGTCGATGAAGGACTGTGTTGTCGGCGAGAACCTGAATATAAGCTGCACCGCATCTCTGGAAAAAGTGAGCTGTGCCAGACTTGTGCTGGGTGCCGGTGCTGCTATATCCTCAACCGGAGTAGGTGTTACCATGACCGAGGAGGAAGCGCTGCGGCTCGATGGCTGGAGCGGTTCGACCGAGGCCTTGTTTAAATCCTTCACGTGGAATGCTATAGCAGATGGTGCCTATGTGGGAATCTGTGGTACGATTGGTGGCAACAGTACATTTGGTATATTGCCGACAGCCCTGCGAAGTGGCGGCTACAAGTTGAGTGGGGCAACGACTATCGCGGCTTCGACAACTACGACCTTGGAAGAAGGGGTGATTTGGAACCTGAATAGCAAAGAACTTCGCATTGATGGTACATTGAGCATTGAGAATGAAAATTACGCTCAGTCGCTCATATCCGATTCCTCCGCAGGTGTGGTTATCGGTGACAATGGTAAGTTAGTATTGACGAATAGTGGAATCTCATTCAGGCAGGCCGGTGGTAGCTCTGTCGGCAAACTCACGGTGAATGGCGGTGAGTTGGTTGCTACAGATTCCGTATTGACATGTGCCGATATTATTGTCAATTCCGGTAAGGCTGATTTGAGTGGAGGAACCGTCGATGCTCGGAACACCGAGGTGAAATCCGGGGCTTCTCTTACGGCTCTCGGTTCGAATTTCACCGCTTCTCTGACCGGGGCTGACGGTTCTGAGCTTTCTCTTAAAAATTGTTCGTTAGCCGGCACCTTGACTGTTGGTGGCAAGGCTGAGCTATCCTCGGTAACCTGTGGTACGCTGACCTTGAGTTCCGGTTCGGAGTTGGTGACGGATGCCGTTGGTGTGACCCTGACCGGTCAGAATGCTATTGTGCTGAAGAACTGGCATGGTTCGGTGGATGATTTGCTGGACAGCTTTAACTGGACCGCCACAGACGCACAAGCCCGCCTGGGAATAGCCGGTAACATTGCTGCAAACAGTACGTTCTGCGCACTGCCCGATACTCTGCGTGGAGGATATGTGCTTGTTGATAACACGACGGTTCTGGTGGGTGCTGCTGTTCAGCTGGAAGATGGCGTGGGCTGGGATATCGATGGTAGGAACCTCTACATCAAAGGTGCTCTGTCTGCAGCTAACACAACTGCACGCAATGCCTTGTTCAATCAGGACGGTGGCGGCAATATCTACGTGCACGATGGCGCGACCGTGGAGCTGGAGAAGGCTCACATCAGCATGACCACTGCAGATGCCAAGCTTGCCGGTATGCTCTATGTTTACAGTGGCGGTGAGCTGAACATGACAGAGGGCAATGTGCAGGCGCAGGTTGTTCACGTATATGGTTCGGTCACACTTTCTGACGGCCGAGTGAACTGCAATACCTATGATGTATACAGCGGTGGCTCACTCGTGCTCACGGATGTAACTCATAGCGGCAATCTGTCACTGCGAGCCGGCTCTGTCGGTACTGTTAATCGGGTGTCTATCAATGGCAATTTCGCGGCCAAGGGTAAGGTCAGTGCGACAGATGTCAGCTGTGCTACATTGATTTTCGGTGGTGATTGTGATCTGACAGTCCCGGCCGGCAAGATTACCATGAGCGCTCGCGAGGCCATTCGTCTGGAAGATTGGCACGGCAATACGGCGGAAACTCTGGTTTCCTTTGCCTGGAAGGCTGAGGCTGAGGATGCCTACGTGGGTATCGGTGGTCAAATTACCGGCAATTCCGTGTTTGCCGCGCTGCCAGCAGCACTTCCGGGTGGGTATCGACTGAGCTCCGATGTAACTATTGTGGCAGGAGCTGTCGTTACATTGAATGAAGGTATCGCTTGGCATGCTGATGGGAAGACACTTCGTGTGTCCGGTGAACTCCGCTCCGTCAATGAGACACGCATAAAGGCACTGGCATGGAACAATGGGGCAGTTATTGTTCAGGGGGGCGGTAAATTACTGCTCACCCGTGCAGATGTTGATTTCGGTGGAGGAAATTCGGCTTTGATGGGGACTGTGAATGTTTCCTCGGGGGGCATGCTCTCCCTCAGTGAAAGTGAGTTGCGAGTGAAGACTCTTACCTTGGCCGGCTCTCTGGCTCTTGCTGAAAATGCTTCTCTGTGTGTATCGGATTTCAGGGTTAACCGGAACAGTTCCATCAGTTCTGTTGATTCTCGCATTGAGGGCAATGTGTATGCGAAAGAGGCCGCGAATCTTTCATTTATACGTTCAGAGATTACCGGTACACTGCAAGCCGCTCCCGGGGCTTACCTGGAATCCTTTACCTGTCAAACTCTTGAGCTATCGACCCTGACCGACCTTACAGTGGCCGGTACCGGAGTTACCTTGACCGGGGCTCAGGCTCTGCGCCTGAACTCTGTCTGTGGCGGGGTAAGTGAAGCTCTGCAGCTTTATAAGTGGAATTTCGCTGATGAGAACTCCTATGTCGGACTGCTGGGCAACCTGACGGCGGATACAACTTACACGGCATTGCCGGAAAATCGTTATACCGGTGGGTACAAACTTGTGGAGCAACTGACGGTTGGGGCCGGTGTGACAATGAGCATAGGTGCAGGCAGTAAATGGAATCTCAATGGCTGTACCCTTGCTGTCAGGGGGACTGTCGAAATCAACGGCGAGGAAGAGGCCCCGGTGGAACTGGGAAGCGGCAAAATCACTCTATATGAAGGCTCCGTGCTGACTTCTGAAAATGTGCAGTCTGCAGCTTATGTGTCTGTCTCCGGGGGGGCTGAAATTTCGCTGACCAATACAACTCTGAGTGGTGTAAATCTGACTCGGGACTCAGTGGCCAACCTGAGCGGTTGTGTGCTTGCCGGGCAATCGACCATTTCCCTGGCGGCAGATGCTACCATAAGTGGCAATGACTTAAGCAAGGCCACTATCGTGCTTGCCGACACTGATGAACGTGGCGTGGTTGACCTTTCCGGTAACTATTGGGGAACCCTCGATTTGCTTGAAATTACATCCCGAATCCGGAACTACTCCGAGGAGCGAGTGCTTATCTCTTCCATTCTGAGTTCTCCGCCCACGCAGGAGTTCTGTTTCGATGCGGTCATGTTCGGGCACCACCGCCTGTCTGACGATGCTACCTCCCTGGTTTTGACCTTCAACCGGAGTGTGGCTGCCAACAGTGTGAATGCTGAAAGTCTCGGCTTGTTTGATGCTGAGGGCAATGCCGTAACGGGAGTCACCTATGAGGTGAATGACAACAAGGTGATGCTTCATTTCTCACCCCTTTCGATTGGTAAGTACACGGTCAAGGCCACCGATAAACTCCTGGATGTCGAGGGGCACTCGTTCTCTCAATCCGATAACTTTGCCAATGGTATAGAGTACAATTGCCTGGAAATCGGTGCTCCCCGTGTGCTGCTCTTCCGTAGCAACAGCACGGTGACAGATGTGTTCTCCTATGTGGACCTCTTCTTTGATCAGGATATGGATTCCGCTACCATCAGCACCGATTCTGTACACCTCATCGGCCCCGATGGCAAACAAGTGGAGTTCACCCATTCACTCATGGCCGGTATGGCCGGTAACATCTTCTACCGTTTCTATTTTGACCCGGTAACGGTCAAGGGCGCCTACCAAGTTCAGGTTGATAGCTCAGTGCGCAATGACCTGGGGGTAGCTATGGACGGCGGCTATGTGCGCGAGGTTTATGTGGCTGCTCCTGACTTGGTGGTTCAACCCGATATTTCCTATACGGACAGCACCCTTGGTCGATATACCACTATCAGCTATTCCGTGGCTAATGCCGGGGATGCCATGACCCCCGGCACCTGGACCGATTCCATCTACCTGTGCAAGACCGAAACCTGGGATGCCGACAAGGCCATCCTCTTCGGGCGTGTGAACAGAACGACGGCTCTTGCCGAGGGCGAGAGCTATACGGCGCAGGTTCGCAGCCTGCTGGGTGATTTGGACTTCGGTTCGTACTATATATTTGTTAAGACCGATGACTCCGGTCGACTGAGCGAGGCGGATGAAAAGAACAATATTTCGGCTACCGGCAAGCTTATCAATGTAGCACCTCAGGAACTGCAGAAAGGTTCAGCTCAACAGAGCCTGCAGTCTGCCAACGAGGTGCTCTACTATGAGTTCACGTCTACGGCAGACGACTCCCTGAGCTTCTCGGTAAATTGCGCTAATGCTCAGATATTTATCTGCGAGAAGGGGGCGGGCATACCATCGCAGAAAAATAGTATAGCCGCTGTGTTCGGGGATGATGAGAAGACTACAGCCTATTTCTCGGCTGTAAGCGGAACTACCTACTATATTACTGCCATTCCGCGTACCTCCGGAACCATTCAGACCGACTTGGCTGAAGTTCAGTTCAGTCTGGTTGGAACCTCTCTTGATTTCATCACCCCCGGCCGTGCTGCTACCATTACCATCACCGGTGCCGGGTTCAAGGAGGGTATGACCCTGTGGATGCAGGCTGCCGATGGTTCCCGTGTGATTGCCCAAAACGTGCAGATTGTGGATTCCTGTACAGCTGTGGCAGTATTTGCTGTCGATGAGAATACAGAGCTCGGTACTCAGTTCAACCTGATGGCTGCTGATGTCGATGGTACAACAACCTCGCTTGCTACCCCGATTTCCGTGAACTCATTCGCCGGTGCGGTCGATGTTCAATTCCTCAATGCCAAAGAGAGTCAGCGCGTAGGCTTCTACTGGAGCACTGATATTCAGGTGAGCAACAATCTGGGCTATGATGTCGAGACTCCCATTGTGCTGTTGTCTAACAGTTCCGGCAATGATTTCTACATGTACTATGATTATAATGAGCGCCGCTACATTAACAGAACGGCTCTCATGCTGCTCCCCGGCAGCAATGACCGCTCCCGTGACATTATCGCCGCCGGCGAGTCTACGATCTTGCGTGCTTACATGTACAAGAAGTCGGCCGGAAATGGTTACACCAAGGCCAAGGTACTTTCCCCGGATGATGAATCCTTTGTCACAGCCGATATGTGGGATTCTATCAAGAGCGCTCTCAAACCGACAGATATTACGGAAGTTGAGTGGGAGGTATGGTGGAATGACATGAAGCCCCGCATCGGTGATACTGTCGGCGATGTGGCTCATTTCATCTACGATATGCAGGCTCTGGCGCTCTCTACTCCGGGCTCCTCCCCGCAAACGTTGCCCGATATTGTCGCCTGCATTATCAGGGAGCACAAGGATTATGCTCCCTCACGTAAAATTTCGGGTACATTGACGCTGGCTGACGGCACTCCGGTTACGAACTCTTGTATAAACCTTTGCGCTTATATTGAAGGTGAATGGAGAACTGTGGCTGTCTGTATGACTGATGAGTACGGTCATTTTGAATTATCCGGGCTTGACAATAAGCTGCACTATGAGCTGAAGTTCTCTCAGCCAGTGGAGTTTGATGGGGAAATAACAAATTCTATATCAATAGATTCCGGTAATCATGATGTGAATCTGAATCTGGTTTCGCATTTGTTACCCGTTGCTGTACGTGAGTCTCAACTCGAGTATACTGATGATGGTCAGGGGAATATATTCCGCTCATATCGAGTGAATGATGAAGTCGTTGTGGAGCGTATAGCTAAGGATGGAAGTATCGCTTCCATATCATTGGGTATTGTAAAGACTTTTGAAGAATCTCTGATGTATTGGGTGCCTGAAAGTGACCTCCTCATTATGGGGTGGTATACCGGAACCGGGGATAAGAGAGAATCTCAGCTGCATTTCCTGCGTTGGGATGGCCGGGAGTTTGTGCGTTCTTCTCAAATTGCATCTATCGATGGTGCTTTGTTGCAGTTTTATATAAATCCTGACGGTGGCTTATATGCAGTAACGGAGACTGATAATGACTCTGAGATTTCGTTGACCCTCAACGAGGTCAATATTTCAGATGATTATATATGGTCAGAGTCCGAAAGCGGTAGTTTGTCAGACGCAGGGGAGAGTGTTTACTTTGTTGGCGAATCCTGGTCTGATGACGGTGTTTCTTTCTCATTCGAATTGTTTGGTAGAGAGGTTTCTGTTGGTTACAAGCAATCATATGCTCGAAAGGTAAATGAATCATCAGCTACAGGTGAGCTTTTCTTTAATGGAAAGTTTGAGCCGGTGGGTGATATAGAATTGACGATTGAGGGGAGTATTGGTTCTACCGTAACTGCAAGGTTTGATTGTCAGGCCGGAATTCCCATTCCCAAACGAACATATGAAGGAAAAATTACAGTCTCTTTGCGTCATCCCACTTTGTTCCTTAAATTTACTCCCCTTGGAAATGCAATCGCGCGGGTTTTCATTCCGGTTAGTGATAAGATAAAAAAATGGACAAATCTAGACTTAAAATTGGAATTGGGGATTGATATTGAAGGAACTGTTAAATTTTATTCTGGTCTGGAACCCGGCTGGGGCCTTTGGTTTGAATCTGGAAAAATCGAGGTTTTTGGTGGAGTCGAAAGCTCATATAAGAGCCAATTCTCTGGCGATAAACATGATTTTGTTAAGACGAAAATTTCGTTGGCCGGTGAAATCAGTGATGGCGAATATGATTTGTCCGGTTCGTTTGAATTTTCTTTGAATGGGATATATGTGAAACTCCCGTGGATGGGAAAATCCCAGCTGTGGATCAACTTTAATCTTACTGCTTCCTATCAGAATGGTTTCTCGTATGATTTCTCCTTTGATTTCGAGAAATACACAGGCGCCAAAAAGCCTGCCATTGAAACAAGTTCATCATTACAGGGCGTTTGTTCATTTGGCAATGTTGAAATCGGTAATATGGCTTTTGCCGAAAACACGAGTGCCTATGTTTACCTGTCGCAAACGGGTGCATTGCAGTTGCAATATATAGATAGTCAGACTCTAGCCAAGACTGAATTGTATTCTCTTACTGTCGATGATGAAAAAAGTATTCTGAATGGATTTGCTTCCATACTCGGTTTGGAGGCAGAAACGGACGGAAGAGGTAATGTCTATGTATTAGCTAATGGCATATCTTCATATATCAATCCGGAAACCTTCTTTGGTATACAATCATTGTCGGCTGGTGGATTGACCAATACTTTTGAAACCATTGGCTGCAATCTTAACGGTGACATAGTTGTCTATGACCAGGGGAACTTTAAACGTGTAATCTGGGGCAATGAGTACAACGATGTGTCTCAGAATGTGCAGTGCCATGATTTGGTAAGTATTGGGAATAATACGATGTTGGCCTGGGTTCACAAAGCAGGTGATGTATATTTGCTCTATACCTCAGAGCTTGAGGGCGACACATGGAGCGTTCCGCAGCTTGTATATTCCTCGTGCTTGAACTTAAATGACTGTGAAATATCATTGGTCGATGGTGAGCTTTGTCTGACATTTAACGAGTGTGAGAAAAATCAGAGCGGAGAAGCGCAGTCTAGCCTTTCATATGCTTTTGTATATGAAGAGGGTAAGTGGAAGTATGAAGCTAAACTAAATACCGAAGCTGCCAATGAAAGGTATGATAAGTATAGTCTGTCGGGTGAAAAGCTTATGCTGACTCTTGGTGAGCCTGAAATAACTCGATTGAGCGAGGGATTTATTAATTTCTCTCTTTCATGGAACTCCAATTTATATGCAACCTACGTTCTCTATGTAGATGGAGTTGCTTATGATATGGGGGAAGCCACCAATGTGCAGATGCAATTGGAAGATGGATTGCATGTGTATAAGCTTGTAGCAACCAGCCCATTCGGTCAGTCGATAGTAAGTGAGGAGATGCGCTTATATGAAGATACAACGGCTCCGATTGTATGTAATTATACTTGCAATACTTCTCGAAGTGCATCCGGTACACGACTCGTTGAGTTTACTTGGACATTGTCATCGGCTGAATCTCTGGTGTTGATTGTCGATGGCCACGAGTATGAGCTTGATCCAGATTTAAATTCCTATGAGATAGAGTTGGGGGCAGGGGCGCATCAGTATGAGCTTGTTGTTACAGATGGCAACAACAATTCAAAGCGTGTGGATGGTACGCTTAGACTTGCAGAAGATATGCAAGATGTCAGATTGCTTTCTCCTGAGATTGTATCTGTTGGCAAGGGCGGGGCAAACGTTATGTTTGGATGTATCGCTGATAACTATTCCGACTATTGCCTGATTATTGATGGTCGTGTTTATAATTTTGACCGAAACGGAAAAGTTCGATTGACCCTGCAGGACGGCGAGTATCAGTACACATTGTCAAAGTTGGGAGGTGGCTCTGTTGCCGGTGGATATTATACGGTGGATACTATTGCTCCTGTCATTGACAATTTTGAGATTGTTAAGGCCGAAGGGCTTTCCTCCGGTGAGATCGCGCTGAATCTCCGGTGGTTTGCTAATGAAGAGTGCCGTTATGTTCTTATCGCAGGTGATACGCGCATAGACGTAGGCTCTGCTAATGAGGCGTCGGTAACTCTTTCGAGCGGAGTCACTAATGTAACCTTGCTTGCTGTAGATGCCTCCGGGCATCAGACTGTTCGCGAAGTCGTGGTGAGTGGCGATGTGTTTGCTCCGGTGTTGAGCCTGGAGACGCCTGTCATTGAGTCACCGGTGAATGGTATAGTGAATTCCACTTTTACGTGGCATGTTGAGGATGAGGCAGAGCACGTAATCTATCGACTCTGGGTGAATGATACACTGCTTTATGAGGGCTCCTCTCGGTGCCGGAATGTAGAATTGACGGAAGATGTAAGAAGCTGGCGAGTTGAGGCGGAGGATGCCTCGGGCAACGTAACGGTTGTACGCGATGACAATTATTATGCCATCGGCGAACATCTTGTTGCGGAAGTCTGTGTTGCTGAAACGCCCGGCGAATCCGGTCTGTTTGAGACTAGGATTACCTGGAATCAAATCAAAGGAGCTTTGTATATCGTATATATCGATGACGGTTCAGCCCGATATGTGGTTGAGGAGGAGTGTTCGCTGACTCTCCAAATGACAGAGGGCGCGCATAATTATCACGTCTTCGCGTTGAAGAATGGTGTTGAGATAGCTGTTGCTGAAGGGGAGTTTGGTGAAAAGATTGTTACTCCTGAAGAGGACTCCGAGTCGTTGACAAACACCGAGGGCTGGTTTGACCCGAAGATGACGTCAAAATTTTCGTATACTGCGATAGGTAGTGGGGTCTCTAACGTGACTTGCCAGTGGTACGATACTGAGCTGTTGTTTGACGTTTACGAACTGGAGTGGCACTATTATAAGGAAGACATACCGTTGATTGGTAATGGAACATCTTATGGTACCAAAACAATATATGCAAACTCGCAGAATCCTTGTTCTTACACGTTCAGGGGAGTTGGTGATGGTCACTATGAATTTGAGCTTCGCGGTAAGAAAACGGGTGAAACTTCTTGGACCGATATCAATCTCAGCCAAAATAAGCTGGAGGTTGATACAAAAATGCCTTATGTTGTCAATGTGGAGACCAGTCAGGAAGATGACGGCGACGTAACGGTTGAGTGGGAATTGAGTGAGGATAAATGTACCTGTTATGTTAAGGTAAATGGTAAATTTATGCCCGGTCGCTGGGATGCTAAAGATTCGTTCTCATTTACCATGCAATCTGGCTATACATATGATGTAGAGTTGTGGATGAGTGATGCCGCAGGAAACGTAAATTCCGAGTTTATTGTGAAGGATTTATCATATGTCAAGCCTGAAGGTTCGGATGATTTGCTTTCATTGGATACAATTCTGAAGTCTATTCCGTTTGCAGGCCTTGAGAAGATTGCAATCGACAATCTGAAGGATATAGATTGTCCCGAGGGCTGCCCGTCTAATCCGCCGGAGGGTGAGACTTGTCAGGAGACTAGGGTGAGCAACCCTGTTGACCCGAATGAAATCTACGGTCCGGCAGCTTACGGCGTACAGCAATGGATAGCTCCGCAGGAGATGGAGTTCAGGATAGCCTGCGAAAACCTTCCTGCAGAGAATATTGCACATGCAGCTATCGTCACTATCACTCACAAGATTGATTCGGCCTATGATTACAGCACGTTCCGTCTTGGCAATATGATGATTGCCAACAATCTGATAGAGATTAAGACGGACGTGACCAGTTACAAGGCACGCCTGGACTGGACCGACACTCTGGGAATATGGGCCGATGTCAACGTGTTCTTCGATGCCGATACCGGTGAGGTAACGTGGGAGTTCACGGCGATTGACCCGGCAACCGGTTCAATCATGAGCGACCCGTTCAAGGGCTTGCTTGCGCCCAACTTCAACCCGCCCGAGGGTGATGGTATGGTCTACTATTACATTGAGCCTAAGAGCACGACCAAGACCGGTACCACAGCCTCGTCTCAGGCCTCCATCGTGTTCGACTACAACGAGCCCATATTGACCCCGGTGCTCACCTACACCTTCGATGCAGATGCCCCCGTGGCTACGGTACAGGCACTGGCTGCAGAGAGCGATTCGCGCTACATCATGGTGAACTGGCAGGGTAGCGATAAGGGCAGCGGTCTGGCCGGATACAACGTCTATGTATCGATTGATGGCGAGCCCTGGACCCTGTGGCAGGAGTCCATAACTGCTACCGGTGCACTCTATGCTGTGGCTGAGGGCGAGCACACCTACGCCTTCTTTGCCCAGGGTATGGATTATGCCGGCAACGCAGAGACGGTAACCGAACTGGTCATGGCCGAGGCTGCCACCAAGTCGAACTATACGCCCCGCAGCACGGAATTGAGTGTAAGCTCTCTGAGTGCCACTCGAGAGGGGGCTCTCCTTACACTGCAGCTTGTCTTCAATGAGGCTGCTGAGTGTGCTGACTGGGCCGGTGCCTTGCAGTTGTTGGCACCTTCCGGCAGCATCGATTTGAGCAAGGGAGTGTTCCGTTATGACTCCGTTGGCAATGTGCTCACCTGGCAGGGCGATATCAGCGGTATTGCCGAGGGTGAAACGCTGCATGTTCGCATCAACAGCGGGCTGGTAACAGATGCCGAGGGCCTGCCGCTGGGCGGGGACTTCACCCCGAGTTTCTCACTGCCGGTTACGATGGCTGCCGCAGGCGCTGCCTATGCTGCTCCCTGCCTGACGGATTATAACAACGATGGCTTGCTTGACCTGCTGGTGGGTGAAGTCTCCAACGGTGTGGGTAAGGTCCGCCTGTATCTCAATGAAGGAACGACCGAGGTTGCTCAGTTCAGCACCTTCTCGTACCTGACAACTGTCGAGGATACCACGCTTGCCGTCACAGCCGAGGGCTGTCAGGGTGCCATTGTGCGCCTGGCTGACCTTACCGGCGACGGCGTGGCTGAGTTGCTGGTCGGGCTGGCTGATGGCACCGTGCGTATGTACACGGCTGCGGAAGGCGGTAAATGGCAGGATGCCGGTCTGTTGTCATGCACCGTGGGTGGGGCCGAGCAGCTCGTGAGCGTGGGTGCTCGCGCAGCAATAGAGGTCTGCGATTTCAATGCCGACGGTCGCACAGACCTGCTGGTGGGTACCGGCACAGGTAATGTGGTGCTTTATCTGGACACCGCGACCGAGGGTGCAGCCGTCTTTGATGGCGGGCAGTTCCTGCACGATTGTGACGGCAGCATACGCGCCGCCTCGCGAGCCTCTGTCACCGTAGCCGATGTTGATGGCGACGGACTGACTGATCTGTTGGTCGGCGCTTCTGACGGCATCATTCGCTTCTATCGCAATGAAGGCAGCAATGAGCTCCCCCTCTTCGGTAAGCCCGTCAATATTCAGTCCGGCGATTCTCTGCTCGATTTCAGTGGCGAGACCTCTCGTGTGCGTCTCAGCGCGGCAGATGTCGATGGCGATGGATTTGTTGACCTGATGGTAGGTATGGCCGACGGTTCTATCCGAGTGCTTCACGGTGTGAAGAATTCCATTCCGGTCGGCTCGGTACATGCCGGCGACAACCCGCTCTATCTTGTTGAGAATGTCAATGTGCTTGTTCAGGGTGGTGGCCTTCTTATCAGCTGGGATGCCGTAGATGGTGAGTCCGTAAGCTATGAGGTGAGCTACTGTGTAAGCGGTCAGGCAGAATCTGTGATTGTGCCGACAAGCGCTACATCTGCTACGCTCCAACTGCCCGACGGCAGTTACGAATTGCGTGTTCGTGCCATCACGCAGGGGGGCACCGGCCCCTGGAGCGAGTTCGCAACGGCAACCATCGATACTGTGGCCCCGGTTGTCCCCGGCTCACCCCAAACGGCTGTGGGCGAGAATGGTAGCGCGGTTCTCAGTTGGTCTGCAACAGATAGCGTAGCTTCGTACATCATCCGTTACAAGTCTGTAGGCGCCTCCTCCTGGCAGACCGTCAGCACGGAGTCCACTTCTGTATCTCTCACTAATCTGCCCGGTGGTGATATTGTGTGGCAGGTTTGCTCGATAGATGCAGCCGGGAATACCTCCGTCTGGTCAGATGAGAGCATCTTTGCCTCTACGGGCACAATCCCCACACTTTCCACACATTGGGCTGCCGGCATGCTCTTCGATGCCGATGGCAATATCATTGGCGGATATACAGATGCCAATAAGACCGGATTCGGCGACAGCAGCCTTTGCTGGGCTGCTGCGGCATCCAACATACTGGCGTGGTGGCAGCAACAGTACCCGACCGGCAGTGCACTCAACGGGGTGCCGCAGAGTGCCGGGGATATCTATACACTCTTCTGCAACAGTTGGGAGAATGTTGCCGGATCCGAGCTGTATGCCTTCAACTGGTGGCTTGCCGGTGAGGAGGGCTCGAGCAGTTATAAGCGATTCCATACCTCCTATTATTGTGGCAATGACGATGATGGCGGGTGGTATTCCGACTACTACAATGGGGCCAATATCGCTAATCATACAGCTCAGGTCAGCCTACAGGGCGTTGAAGTCGCAGATATCAGCCGGGCCTGGACCGGCATATACAATGCCGGTGGTATGCTGGCTCTGGGCGTGTTCCGCAGCATCAGCGGCAGCAGCCTGACAGGTGGTCATTCGCTTACTCTCTGGGGCTTCTGCGAGAACGAGGACGGGCTCATTGAGCAGATTTATGTGACCGATTCGGATGACAAGACGACCTCGATTCTTACACTGAATGTCGAGGTGGATGCCGATAGCAAGCTCTACCGTATTGCTGAGGGGCATGATAATCTGTCCGGCTACTATCTCGGCAGCTATACCTACCTGAAGGCCGGCGGTATGAGCCCCGATGGCAGCACTACGGAGCAGGCGGAATCCCTGAGCCTGAGCAGCGCCAACGATGGCTCAGGTCAGTACAGCTCCTCTGTTCTCAATTGGGTCGGTGCCGGCGATTCGGTGGATTACTACAGCATTACCGCTACGGGGGATGGTTCTTACCGTCTGAATATCGATACCTCTACGCTCGAAACCGCAGTACGTGTGAGCGTGGGCGTGCTCAATGAACAGGGTGAGTTCGTGGCGACGGAGGAACTGCTGTTGACACCGGATTCTGCACAGGGAACCTTGCCGGGAGTCGCGGCCGTGGAAGGCGATAAACTGTATGTGAAGGTCGAGTCTCTGGCTCCCGAAAACGGTGGATTCTATGAACTGAATGTTGATGCTACGGTGCCTTCCGGCGGCACTGGGCTTGTCACTCAGAACAACAGCTCTGCTGTTGCCACCGAAAGTTCTGCCGATGGGGAAACTCACCGTGGTTGGGTCGGTGCAGGCGATGTCTGCGACTTCTACCGTGTGCAGATGACTTCTGAAGGTAGTCTGAGTTTTGCTCTCAGTGAGTTGGAAAGCAGCGCCCGCCTGCGAATCTACAGTGAGCGTGCGGATGGCAGTCTGGCTCAGCTGGATTCCCGCATGGTGAAGAGTGGCAGTGCTTTGGAGCATACTCTCTCACTTACCGATGGTACCTATTACATCGAAATAGCCTCGGCCGACGGTGGGTTGGGTGCTTGCAATACTTCCTACTCACTCACCCTGCAGAAGGAAGAGGCTGAAGCCGATAAGCGCGATAAATCCGACATTGCCATTGTATAAAAGGCAATGTATCAGAAGCGGAGCAGAGATTTTGTTTTCTCTGCTCCGCTTCAGTCTCAGGGAGGGGTGAGTTACAAATCATCCACCAGAGCCGTGCTCTTAGCATAGGCCGTGCTGCGGGCCTCGAAGAAGTCGGTCTTAATCATATTGGCATTGCTGAATTGCGAGACCCAGCTACACTCGGCGGGCTCTTTGTCGTGGCCTTCATAAATCGGCTCGAACCCGAGGTTGCGGCAGCGCAGATTGGCCAGATAGCGAATGTAGGCCGTAATCATCTGCTTGGACAGACCGGGTATTTCATCGCCGATGACGTAGCAGCCCCAAGCTATTTCCTGTTCGGCGCCCTCGCGAATCATGTCCCGATATTCCTGCACCAGCTCCGGGGTGAAGAGTTCGGGTTGCTCGCGCTGCAATTCGCGTATGATATTGCTGAAGAGCCAGAGGTGGGTATTTTCATCGCGATTGATGTAGCGGATTTCCTGCGCGGAACCGGGCATTTTGTTGTTGCGCCCGAGGTTGTAGAAGAACATAAAGCCGCTGTAGAAGTAGATACCCTCGAGGATATAGTTGGCCACCAGGGTGCGGGCAAAGGCCTGCGGGGTGCGGTTCTGCTGGAAATCGTTGTAAAGATTGCCGATGAAGGTGTTGCGCCGCAGTAGATGCTCATCTGTGCGCCACTGGTAGAGCACATCGGTGCGCTGCTGAGGCTCGCAGATGGTATCGAGCATGTAGCTGTAGCTCTGGCTGTGAACCGCCTCTTGGAAGGCCTGTATGCACAGGCACAGGTTGACCTCGTTCGCCGTCACATACTCACCGACCGAGGGGAGATTGGCAGTCTGAATACTGTCGAGGAACACGAGGAAGGAGAGTATCTTGTCGTACGCTCGGCGCTCGGCGGGGGAGAGCCGTGGGTAGTCCTTCACATCGGCCGCGAGGTTAATTTCCTCGGGAATCCAGAAATTATTCATGGCCTGGCGGTACCACCTGCTGACCCAGGCGTACTTCATGTTATTGAAGTCGTTGAGGTTAGTGGTATTTCCACCGATGATACGGCGAGCATTGATGTCGGCATCGCCGAGCGGGTTGAACAGGGGCTTACGGGTTAACTGCTGCATGATTCGCATTCTTCTATTTCGAGGCTCTTGGAACGGATGTAGTACACGGTTTTCACCCCGCTTTCCCAAGCGAGGATGTACAGGTTGAGGATTTGACGGAGGGTGTAGTCGTTGGTGATGTAGAGGTTCATGCTCTGGGCCTGATCAATATGGCGCTGGCGTACGCCGGCTGCACGTACTGACCATTGCTGGTCAATGTGGTGAGCGCTCTTGTAGAACCAGAGTGTGCTTAGCGAAAGGTCAGGCGCCACACGGGGCATAAGGCCGGTTTTGCGCTCCTCCATGAAGAAGAGTTTCATGACGGGGTCAATACCGGCGGTTGTACCGGCAATGGTGCCGGTGCTGCTGGTAGGAGCTACGGCCAGCAACCAGGCATTGCGCAGGCCATGGATTGCCACTCGCTCCTGCAGTTCCTGCCAGTGGGGGGCTGTGTAGCCACGGCGACTGAAGTACTCTCCACTCTGCCATTCGCTGCCTTCAAAGTGACGGTAGGCGCCCTTCTGCTCAGCAATTTCGCAGCTGGCGGCGATGGCGGCGTAGTTAATCTGCTCGAAAAGCTCGTCTGCCAGCTTGAGGTGCTCTTCGCTTTCCCAGCGCACGGCGCGCTTAGCCAGCATGTGGTGGTAACCACTCACTCCCAACCCAATGGGACGGTATGCCCGATTGGTAACAGCGGCATAGGGCAGGGGGTAGAAGTTCAGGTCAATCACATTGTCGAGTGCTCTTACGGCACTGCGGGTGATGTCGGCGACTTCTTCCGCATTGGTGGTGTCTATGCGACCGAGGGACAGGCTTGCCAGGTTGCAGACCACAAAATTGCCCGGGCGGGTGGTGGTCACCACAACCGTTTCGCCGTCAATGGTCTTCACCTCCTGCTGAATTCCCTCGATAGCACTCATGTTCTGAGCGATTTCGGTGCAGAGGTTGCTGCTGTAGATGATGCCGGTGTGCTTGTTCGGGTTGGCCCGGTTCACGAGGTCGCGGTTGAAGGCAAAGGGGGTACCGGTCTCGACCGCGCTCTTGAGGATAAGGCGCACGATATCTTTAATCGGCAGGCTACGCTTGTGAATGCGCGGGTCAGCCACACAGGCGAGGTAGCGCTGCTCCCATTCCTCGCCCCAGAAGTCCTCGAGGGAGTAACCTTTTACACAGCGGATTTCGTGCGGGCACATCAGGTGCCAGAGCCCGTTGATGTTGTCGCGAGCCTGCTGCCAGAAATAGTCGGGGTAACAGACGGCGGGGAAGACGTCGTGCGCCTTCAGTCGGTCGTCACCATTGTTGGTGCGCAGGGCGAGGAACTCGGGCAGATCCCGGTGCCAGACGTCCAGATACACGGCTACAGCACCCTGTCGAACTCCCAGCTGGTCAACGGCCACGGCGGTATCGTTAGCGAGCTTTATCCAGCGAATCACACCGCCTGCAGCACCGGGAAATCCGCGTATGGCGCTGCCTGCTGCTCTCACTTTGCCGAAGTACAGTCCCATGCCACCGCCGAACTTGCTCACCTGCGCAAAGTTATCGATGCTGCGGTAAATTCCCTCCAGACTGTCGGGGACGGTGTCGATAAAGCAGGAGGAAAGCTGGTGGAAGGGCTTGCGCGCATTGGCCAGTGTGGGGGTGGCCATGGTGACTTTCAGCGTGCTGAGCATGTCGTAGAAGCGCTTTACCCACTCCAATCGGTCTTGCTCTTCATTCATGGCCAGGTGCAGGGCGATGCCCAGGAACATTTCCTGCGGTGTTTCCGGGACTTCGCCGTTGCGGGTACGTATGAGATAACGCCCGATGAGCATCTCAAGCCCGGAGTAATTGAGCAATTTGTCGCGCTCGGGGCAGAGCAGTTGCTCGGCTTCATCAACTTCCGCTCGTGTGTAGGACTCGGTTATGTAAGTGCCGTACAGTCCCTCGCGGGTGAGATAGAGCAGTTTATCGTACAGGCTGTTAAGACCCTGAGCCTGTTCAAATTCCTGTACTTGTTCGCGGAACATCAGCAGGCGAAAACGCGCGGCAATCATTTCCCACTGCGGTGCGTCGCGTGAAGTCAGTTCACCGGCTGCGCGGGTGAGCAGGTGCAGGGCGCTCTCCCTGTTCATATCCTGACGATAGAAGCTCAGGAACTTGCCGGTCAGGTGGCTCAGGGAGTATTCTTCTGCATTGAACTCCTGCTGCAGCTCCTTCAAAGTAGCGCACAGTGCAGGGCAGTTGTTGAAATACACCAGCAGGGTTGCCCGCGCAGCTCGCAGGCGCCGCCGCTCATTACGGTAGAGGATGAAGCTGCGCGCTGCCTCGAAGTGTCCGCCGACCATCAATGCTTCTTCCACAAGGTCCTGTATGCGCTCCACCGCTACGTCCGCCCCATCCTGTAGCAGGCGTTCTTCCACCTTCTGAGCCAGGGATTCCGATTCTTCTCCGCTCTGGTTCACACTCTCGAAGGCCAGGCGTATCACCCGTTCGATTTTCTGCCGCTTGTAGGCTTCTTCTGCTCCGTTGCGCTTGCGTATGTTCATTGCCTTGTAATCCTATATGTGGTGTATGGATTTGGATAATAGCACCATATCTTCGGATGTCAATCATAAAAATTAGAAAAATTCTAATTTTTATAAAAAACGGGGGTGCAGGTGATAGCGCGTCAATATGACTCAGGCCGGGCTTGCCAGAATACCGCGGGCAGGGGTATACTGGCAGGCATGAGGACAAAACGCCGTGAAATAGCCACAACAGTATCGAACGACCCCACGAGTTACAAGCTCTGTGCGGTTTGTGGCGCCATTGTAGACAAATCGGCGGCAACCTGTCCGGACTGTTACGCTTACCGGTTTGATACCGACCCCGCGCATGTGGCAGATGCCGCGCTGGATTTGGCGGTGAAGCCCCGCCGTGCGGTCTGCCACTTTGACTTGATGCCTGAGAGCAGTGAGGAGTCTGAATAAGCCCCGTTGCTTTAGCGAAGTGCGGCGTTGAATGCTGCGGTTTGGTCCTGATCGGGAATAATGTCGAGCAGGGCAAAGGCCGTGGGCTCCAGGGAATCGAGTATCTCGAAGTCAGCCTCACAGTGAATGGCATAGTACTCGGCACCCCACAGGCGCGCAACCTCCTGCAGGTCATAGGTCGGGGGCTGTACCATCAGGCGGTGAAGTTCGGCATCCATACCGGGTGTAAAGGCATTGCCGGCTCCTTCATTATTGAGCACGGCCACCACACGGCGAGCCGGGGGCAGCTGTGGCAGCATGGTAGCGGCGGCACAGTCACGCAGCAGGGCAAGGTCACCTGTCAGGCAGCAGGCGTAGTCGGCATCTGTACTGTTGGCCAGGAATGCCGACACAGTGCCGTCGGAGCTGCCTGTGGTGCTGTGAGCTCGCACATAGTGAGTGGGAACGTGAGTTTGGGCGTAGTTATTCCATAGGCGCATGGTGGTGACTGAGCCCAGACAGAGCACATCGGCAATACCGGCCTGATTCGAGAAATAGCGCACCATGGCGGCCTCGCTTTCCGGGTAGGCGAGCAGCAGCTCCTCGATGCGACCTGAGGCGCGGCGGCTACGCTGCATAAGTCCTTCGGTGTCACCGATATGGGGAACATCGCCCAGCGCCTTCATGACCTGTTCGAGCTCACCTTCAATCACTGTGCTCTTGCGACACAGCCCCGAGAAACCGCTGCGGGTGATGGAGAATACCTCCGTTCCCGGCATGTCCTCGAGCGCACGCCAGTATGCACCGGTGGGCACATCTCCTATACGCAGAATGTAGCGCGGCGCATAGCGAGGAAGGAGCTGGTCGGCTCCATGCAACATGAAGGCGGAGAGCACCTCGCGCAGACCACTGGCGGCCTCTGCCACAATCGGAACTCGCAGGGTACGGGCCAGCCAGACTGCCGGTTCCTGCTCATCGGGATCCAGCCCGCCGATGACCAGTACCAAGCCTTCCACAGCACGGAAACGCAGCATCTGAGAGAGCGCGACGAGCGAGGCGCGGAAGGGCGGGGCTGCCGGAGGTTCGGCTACCTCCAGACCGGTGAAGTCGCACGTGCTGCGGCAGTCTTCCGTCAGTCGCAGGCTCAGGTGAATGGGGAACCCCTCTGCACAGCCTGCTGCGAGATTGGGCAGGTCAGATACAGCGCAGGGCAGCGTAACCTCGATGGTGGGGGCATAAATGCCGAAAAGTCCCTCTGTTTCAATATGTCCGGGTGCGCCCGAGCCACCGGCGTTCTCTTTATTGTCAATGGTAATGACAATGAGGGGACGGCGCTGGTAGTAGGCCTCGACTACTGCGGGTGCCAGTGCGGCTGCTGCGGCACCGCTACCGGCCACCACGGCGACCGGGCGGGCTGTAGCCTGTATGCGACCCAGGGCAAAGTAGGCGGCGGTTCGTTCATCCTGCTGGCTCCAGCGGTGAACAATGGGGCACTGAGCGAGAGTGGCGAGCAGGGGAATATTGAGTTCCCCGGGGCAGCAGACCCATTCTGCTACACCGGCTGTTGCACAGCATGAGATGAGGCTTTTCATAAGTTCAGAGAAGAGATATATCAGTAGGGCAACCTGACCGGTTGACCCATGTGGTGCGGCGTGCGATTGGTGATAATATCGTACACCATGGAGATGCGGGCGGCTCGTTCCCGCAGATAGAACCGTATGAGTGCGCTGCGTTTCATGGCGAAGCTCGGGGCGTTGAGCCCTTCTGCCTCGATGTCCAGTTGGCGAGCTATGGCTACGGCACGCTCGACGTGGGGCTCCTGACTGACGATGATAAGTTTGTCCGCTCCGAAGATTTTGTTGGCCCTGACCACAGAGTCGTAGGTGCAGATGCCGGCAAAGTCGCACACAATTCTGTCCGCCGGAACCCCCAGTTGAATGAGGGAGTTTTTCATGTCCCTCGGCTCGTTGTAGTTCATGGCCCGATTGTCGCCGGAGACAATAAGACAGCGCACCTTGCCGCTTCGCCACAGCTCGGCTGCTGCTTTCATTCTATTGACGTAGAAATAGTTATTGTATCCACGCCGAATGTACTTGGAGCACCCCAGTACCAGTCCGACAGAGTTCGGTTGGCACTCTGCAACACTGTCGTGGCAGCGACCGTGCGAGAGCAGAAGGACCCATCCCTCGGACAGCCCGATAAGCAGACCGATAGCCAGCACTCCCCACAGACACAGCTCGAGAAAGCGGCGCAACAGTGACTTTTTTCGGGGGGGCTCACTCATAGTCAGGCAACGGAAATAACCTGAATGCGGGTGGTCATGCTATGCGTTTCTCCGCAGCGCAGCATGAGGTTTTCGGCCGGTACGGCTGCAGTCTCAACTGCCAGGAAGCCTCTGGAGGCCTCTGCTCCCAAATCGCCCATGGAGTCGGCTAGTTCCTGACCGGGGTTCCACACAACGGCGGAGCCGGAACCGGCGCGGCAGATGCGGATGCTGCGCTCCCAGGCGGGGTCATGAATGGTGATTTCCTGTTCTTCTGCCACGGGGTGATAAATGCGGTCGATGTGCCCGGCGGGGATGAGCGGGTCTTCGCAGTGCGGAACGGCATCTGCCGCGAACTCGGTGAAATCGCACTCCTCGAGCCCGGTGACGGCAACCTGTTCGTAGTCGCTCACCGCAAAGTAGGTGTGCATGGCGGCAGAGAACGGCATGGTGCGCTGCACATCGAGGGTGAGCAGGGTAATCATGAGTTCTTTGCCCAGCTCAATGATAACGGCTCCGCTGGGCATAAGTTCCTGCTCGGGCGGCAGTGCCAGGATGATTTTCACTGTGCCGTCCTCCAGTTCCTCAGTCCCGGCATGCTGCCAGGTGGATATACGGGCCACGCCGTGAGAGGGCAGGGTGGCATCCTCGGTGTTCTTGCCGAACCATGGCCAGCAGAGCGGTACGCCGCCACGCAGGGCTTTACCCTTGGCAAAGACGGCCTTGGGGCTCATGAAGATAACCGGCAGTTGCCCTGTAGGGGTCCACTGCAGCACCTGAGCGCCGTAAAGGGATATCTCTGCCGTGCACAGTTCGGTAGAGATGCGCAGAATGGGAAAGTCGCGGCCGTAGGGGTATTCCGTGGTAATCATAAAAAACTGATTTTGTGTGGCGATATGGTAGCAGATTACAGCCTCCTTGTCGAGAAAACATTGGAAGAATGTCACGCCTGATTCTGCGTATAGGTACGCAGTAGAGCAACGGCATCTGTCGCCAGTCGGCGGATGGCCGGCTCCTTGCCGTGAATGGCAGGCAGCCCCCAGAGGGTGAAGTCATTGTGCGCCACAATATTGAAGTACATGCCACGCAGGCAGGTCAGGCACCACAGCCAGTCAGCCCGCTCCATGCCGGGAAAGTGGGCTTGCACGGCCTCCTGCCATTCCTGCAGGGCGTAGGAGTAGTGGGATTCGTACACCTCGCGTGTGAGTTCGGGCGCCTCGTAACCCATTTTATTAAGGAAGCAGAGCACCTCTTCGCCGGAGGCCACGGTGGAATCCTGCCAGTGGGTGATAGGGGCTGCCATCCAGGAGTAGATGAGCTCTTCCACATCACCGTTTTCCCGAGCTTGCGCGAGGGCTGCCAGACAGACTTCGTTGTACTGCTCCGATACATGGGCCAGGGTGTCTCGGTACAAATCGGCCTTGCTGCCGAAGTGGTAGCGAATCAGACCGATATTGACGCCGGCCTCGTTGGCAATCTCGCGCATGGACGCTCCATCGAAACCCAGTCGGGTGAACTGGGCAATGGCTGCGCGCATGATGAGCGCCTTGGTGGCATCGGACTTGTTCATGGTACTCCTTCTGCGTCAGTCGTCGGTGTGCTCCCCACGGGCATGGGCGTCGAGGTAATCGATATCAGCTTTGCAGAACTTATCCAGGCGGGTGCGGGAGACCTTGCCACCGGGAGAACGCAGGTAGACGACCTGTTTTTGCTCATCGTAGCGCTGAAGTTTGGCAAAACTGGTCTCGCCCTTGCGGGAGCGCCACTCGCGGTAGCCTCTCTGGCTCAGTTTGGCGCGGTATGCCTTGTAGTTTTTCTCGGCTGTTTCTACACCCAGTTTAATTTCGGATTCTACCTCGGTTATGAACCCGTCGTAACCATCCACTCGGGCGGTAATTTTGCCGGTGGGGTCGACCACGACCAGCGCGGGGTAACGCTTCAGGTTGTAGCGGCGTGCGAGGTTGTTGATGGAACTCATGCTGTAGCGTGCGCTGCCGGCGGCTGTTTCATCCATGGCGGCACCGGCATCGAGTTTCACGCGCACAATCCTGTCCTTGCTCCAGTAATCGAACTTGGCTGTTTCGAGCAGTTCCGAACCGAGGGTTTTACTCTTGGGGCTGGTGACGGAGTTGTGGAACCATACCAGCAGAGGGCGCCCCTCACGACGCGAGAGCTTGAGGGCTCGTCCAAGGTTGTTCAGCCAGCCGTTACCTTGCCGGCGGTTCTCAAAGGCTGCGGTCAGCCCGGGAATGTCAGCGTCGGGGTTGTCGGGGTCGGTCCATATCAATTCCCCCTCTGCGCCGTTGTCGATTTTTTTGAGCTCAGCCTCCGATGTCACTCGCATGGTCTCGGCTCCCAGACCACCACCGCCGGGCAGCAGTGGGTTGGCGGTGAAGCCGGCGAGCTCCTGTCCCGGTTCCTGCGACAGCGGGTTGTCGGGGCGTTCCTCCACAACCTCGCGGGTGCTGCATGCGACCGTCAGCAGGCCGCCCAGCACGAGTAGCGTAAACCGGTACAGACGTTGTTTCATATCATCAGGATTACAGTTTTTTAGCCTGTTGCCAGGCGGCTTCCATCTGTTCGGCTGTAGCGTCTTCCAGACTGATTCCCTGAGCCTTCAGCAGTTTTTCGAGCGTGTTGAAGCGACGTTCGAACTTGCGGTTGGCGGCATCGAGAGCAACCTCGGGGTCAACCTTGCGGCGACGACAGAGATTGACGGTGGTGAAGAGCAGGTCGCCCAGTTCTTCTTCCACCTGTGGGTCGTTGTCGGGCAGGTTCAGCGTTTCGGCTACTTCGTCCGTCTCTTCCCGAATCTTATCCACCACTCCGGCATGGTCGGGCCAGTCAAAGCCTACCTTAGCCACTTTTTTCGTGATTTTGTATGCCTTCAGCAGGGAGGGCAGGCCCTTACCGCAGTTTTTCAGGTAGGGCTTATCCTCAATGGATTGCTCCTTGCGCTTAATAGCATCCCACTGGGTCAGCACGCCGTCGCTGTCCTGCACCTGAGCTGTGCCGAACACATGCGGATGCCGGCGTACCATCTTGTCGCTTAAGTCACAGGCAACATCTGCCAGTGTGAATCCTGCCTCGGGATTTTCCTCTGCCAGTTCGGCATGAAAGAGTACCTGTAGCAGGACATCCCCGAGCTCCTCGCGCAGGTGAGCCCAGTCTTTCGCGCGA
Organism: Akkermansia sp.; assembly: GCA_045531695.1. GTDB lineage: Bacteria > Verrucomicrobiota > Verrucomicrobiia > Verrucomicrobiales > Akkermansiaceae > Akkermansia. Next base: position 18,684 of record JAZSEM010000126.1, on the reverse strand, counting down.
ATGGCGTCGATGCATTCGTAGGACTCCTCGATGAGGTTGGGAATGAGGCTCTCGTGGGTCTGCTCGGCATCCCACGGGCAGCCGCCGGGGGCTCGCAGGCGGTGCATGACGGCAATGGCGCGCTCGAGCTGGCGCTCGGGCTCACGGCAGTTAATCATTTCGTCGTCTGTCATTTGCGGCGCTGATCTCGGCGTTCATTGGTGGCCTTGCCGGCCAGAATGTCATCGATGTGCTCAATGAGTGCCCAGGACACGCGGCGGCGCTGGTATTTGCGCCACAGTAGGTCACGCAGGGTTTGCCACAGTTCGGGGGTGAACTCGGCGGGCTCGGCAATCACCTCGTCTTTCATGGCGCGGCCAACCTTGGGGGTGCAGGTGAGCTGCCACCAGCCGCCGAAGTGACTGGCCTCATACACGACCTTGTTGCCATCGGCATCCTTGTCTTTCCAGGAGAAAGTTTCCATGGGGATATCTGTTCGGGTTTGGGGTGCGGATTATCAGCGGCGACGTCGACCGCGCAGCTCGCGGTGAGCGCTGGTGACGTCTTCATTGATGGTGGGGGCGATATCTGCCCCGGTATTGTTAAGGGAGATAATGAGCGGCTTGGCACGGTTGCCGTTGGCGTCGTACTTGTAAATCACGCGCTGCACCAGCTTGTTGGAGGGGTGGGCATACATGCGCTCCTCAATCAGGCGGGCCTGAGAGTCGTAGCCGTAGGATACCTTGTAGATGGGTTGGCGCTTGCTGTTGTAAATAACGCAGGCCACCAGCTGGCCGTACTTACCCTCGGTGTAGTCGTTGATGGCAGCCAGTCTGCCACTGGCGGTGTAGGTGGCACAGCGCATGCCGCGCCAGCCGGCCTGGCGTTTGTAGACGGCCTTCGAGCCATCCGGGTGGCGCATCACTCGCACCAGGTCGCGGTCTTCGTTCACCAAATCCGGGCTCTGGGCCATGCTGAGGGGGGCTGCCAGCAGGCAGAGTACTGCCAACAGCAGGCGGAAAAGGGGCATATTCATGGCCATATATTACTATTATGCCGCACCGATTGCAAGTGCTAAGTATGGCGTACCCCGCCATTTTTCTTGACACTCGCGGCACTTGCAGGCACAATGTACTCATGACAGCCAGAAAGCCTATCAATGTACGCCGCCCCGAGGTTATGGCCCGTGTGCGCGATAAGGTGCAGCAGTATAACAGTGAACTTGTGGACTCCATCCGCGAGAATGGCAATGTGCTCTCTCTGCCGGGGTTGGAGGTGCATCTGGCAGCGTCGTTCGGTTTCTGCGATGGTGTGAAGCGCGCGATTGAGATTGCGTACGCTACCTGTGCCATGTTTGCGGGGCGCCGTATATGGCTGATTGGTGAGATTATTCATAATCCGGCCGTGAATGCCGATTTGGATGCCATGGGGCTGCGCCACCTGCCCTGGAACCTGAATGACCCGGTTTATGAGGGGCTGGATGAGCAGGATGTGGTCATTATTCCCGCCTTTGGTGTGTCGGTGCTCATGCGCCGCATGCTCGAGGAGAAGGGCGTGCAGCTGGTGGATTCTACCTGCGGTAATGTGATTCGTGTGTGGCAGAAGGTGCGTAACTATGCCAAGCTGGGCATTACCAGCGTGATTCACGGCAAGGCCCACCATGAGGAGAGTCAGGCCACGGCCTCCCAGTCCTGCGGTGAGGATGGCAAGGGTAACTTTATCGTGATTTTTAATGAGGCCGAGGCACGTATGCTGGCCGATTATATCAATGGCAGGGGGGACAGGGATGCTATGATGGCGCACTTCGAGGGCTGTTATTCTGCCGGCTTCGACCCGGATGTGCATCTGGCGGAGATCGGTATGGCCAACCAGACTACCATGCTGAAGAGCGAGACGGCGCACATTCAGGCTATTCTGCGTGCCGCCGTCACAGAGCGCGATGGCGATGACTTGCGCTTCCACGCTTTCGATACGATTTGCGGGGCCACTCAGGATCGCCAGAATGCCCTTTTTGAGCTGCTGGATAAACCGCTGGATGCCATGTTCATCATTGGCGGTTACAATAGTTCCAATACCACGCACCTGGCACACATCGCTTCCCTTAAACTGCCGACTTTCTTTGTAAAAGAGGCTGCTTGCCTGCAGAACCTCAATACAATACGCTCATTTGACCTTAAGCGGAAAGCTGAGGTCGAACTCGCCCTTCCACCGGCCGCTGCCGACCTTAGCCGCCCCTGGAGGGTAGGGGTGACCGCAGGGGCCTCCTGCCCGGCTAATGTGATTGAAGAGGTGATTACCCGTCTGGCAGAACTCCGCGGGTAAACCAATGGTAATTTGTTGATAGACAAGTCAATTATAATTTGGGAGCCTCTAAAAAACTCGATAAATGGCAATTTGTCGAGCTGTATGGCGAACCGAAGGCGAGCGGAATTCAAAAGCCCGAGGTACGAGGGTGGTAGCTCAATAGGCAGGGGCGTAAGCCCCTGCAGCGAGTACAAAAAAGAACATGAGCCCTGAAGGGCGGCAGAAACGGCGCGTAATGAAATTGTCGCGTTATTTATGCCAACCTGCCTCTCGTCTGCCGCCCTCGTTCCTCGGGCTCATCTATTTTATATACTCCTACCCGGGGCTTCGCCACTACGCGGCTCAGCCGCCGGGCTATTGAGCTATCGCCCGCTGTCGCGGGCTCTGGTTTAGGCTCCCGTCTTCGGCTCCGCCTGGGGGCTTCTCGTTGATACGCCCACCCTGAACGGCGAGATGGGGCGCCGTTGGCTCGCACTCCACTAAAATCCAATTAGTTAAACTGCGAGTTTGCGAGCCGAACGTCCAATTCCAAAATCCAAAATTCAAAATCCAACTTTATGATGGCCTTCGGCCGAGTGAAAAGCGGGCTTTGCCCGCGGTGAAGAACCGGCTGCGCACGGTGGTGAAGACCAAGGCTGACGCCTTGGGGATAGGGAGCCAAGCTCCAATTTGCGGAGAGCGCGACAGGTCGCCGGAAGGAATTTCCGGTTTTTAGAGGTTCCCACATTGTGTTACCACAGTTGCCAGCCGCCGCCGTGGGTATCCTTGTCCTTGTCTTTTTTCTTATCGTCATCATCGTCCTCACGAGCGGTGCCCATGGCGGTATCTTTATCGCTGCCGAAAATACGGTCGAAGAGCCCGCGCTCCTGAGCCTCCTGATAATCGGCCTGCCAAATCAGGCTGTCGGAGAGGAAGGGGGGACCCTCCATGCTGCCATTGACGGTGTAGTTTTTGGCGAGGGCACTGCGAATTCGTGCCGGGTCGGGCAGGCTGTCATTGGTGCGGAACAGGTGCAGCACGGGGGATTTGCCTATGTTAAAGGTGCCACTCGGGGCTTTCTTTCCTTTGGGAAGCTCTTCAATCAACAGGCAGAATCCGAATTCAGTGCCGGGGATTTCCGACACCAGAATCTCAATGGGGTATTTTTTCCCTTTTTTGACTTTGAACGGTGTGCCGGTGGGTATGCCACCGAGCGCGGCGTTCCAGTGCGGGGTGGTGTCGTACTGATAAAGTGCGCGCCCCTGTTTGTCGGTGAGTTCGCGCTGGTAGCCCTTGTTGGTGCCCAGAGTCATGCTGTTGCGGGTGGGGATACTCCAGCCGCTTTCCAGTACCAGTTTGTTATCAAAGCGAACCATCAGCACATCATCGCCCATGCCCGCAAAACGGAATGTGCCGCTCTTGGGGGCAGTGATGATACCACGGTATACCACCACCCAGTCCGAGGGCTGGACTTTAGGTGTTTCCGGGTCGCTATTGCACTGGAAGGCCTCGGGACCGTAAGAGGCCTTGCAGCGGGGCAGGTAGAAGTACGGGGCATACAGTTTTACCTTGGGGGAATAATAGCCGTTGAACAATTTCTGATCCCATCTCTGATTGTTGAACTTGCGGAACCTGGCGACCACCTCCTGGCTGTGCAGGGGCTTTGATTTGCCGTCAATCGGCTGTTTAAGGTCATAGAAACGCCCTACCAGTGCGGAGTTCTCGTCGACCTCGCTGCCGAAGGCCTGTTTCAGCATTTGGTTGACATCCAGCGCTTCCCATTGCTTTACCGCTTCGTCCCAGGCTTGTTTGCCAAGCTCCTGTGCTTTATTGCCCAAGTCCTTGACGTCTTCGGTCAGCCAGCTCCAATGGGCGCTTGCCTGACTGTTCAGCAGTGCGCAGGCAGCTACCAGAATGTTGATGAATGCTCTTTTTCCCATAATCTCAGTATAGCTTTTTGCTGTTTCCTTGGCAAGCGGAAAATGTGGGGCGGGTGCAATTTATTCATGACACAAGATAAAGGGCTGAAATCCGGGGTTATGCTTGCCACGGAGAGTCACTTATGTTACAATGAGCAACCGCGTATGCCGCCCGGGCTCGCTATACCGTCAATTTTTAACCGTCAAAGATAATGATTAAGTGGATTCTCAATAAAATCGTAGGTTCCAAGAACCAGCGCGAGGTGCGCAAGCTGCGCCCCATCGTGAAGAAGATGCTCGACATCGAAACTAAGTGGCAGGGGAAGGACCGCGATTTCCTGGTAGGCAAAACCGCTGAGTGGCAGAAGTATCTGCACCGTTTCACCCCCATTGATCTGCCCACCCGTGGCGTGATTCTCTCTGCCGGTCAGGATGAGCTGCAGAAGTTTGCCGATGTGCTCAATACCCGATTCGAGGCGTTGAAGGACATCTTCCCGAAACTGCCCAAGGTTGAGGCTACTGCAGATTCCATTGAGGCCGGCAAGAAAGCTTTTGCCGAGATTGAACCCAAGTTCGACAAGCTGCGCGCCAAGTACCTGGAGCAAATTATGCCCGAGGCCTTTGCCGTTGTGAAGTGCGCTGCCCGCAACCTGTGCGATACCGAGGTAGATGTTTGCGGTACTCCCATTAAGTGGGATATGGTACACTTTGATGTGCAGTTGATTGGCGGTATTGCGCTGCACCGCGGTTTCATTGCTGAGATGGCTACCGGTGAAGGTAAGACCCTGGTGGCAACGCTGCCGGTTTACCTGAATGCACTTACCGGTCTGGGTGTACACGTTGTGACGGTCAACGATTACCTGGCTCGCCGTGACTCCATGTGGATGGGTGCGCTCTTTAAGTACCTCGGCCTGACGGTTGGCTGCATTCAGAGCATGATGCCCAACGACCTGCGCCGCCAGATGTACGCCTGCGACATCACCTACGGTACCAATGCTGAGTTCGGTTTCGACTACCTGCGTGACAATGGTATGGCCAGCACCCGCAGTGCTCAGGTGCAGCGCGGTCACTACTTCGCCATCATTGACGAGGTGGACTCCATTCTTATCGACGAGGCTCGTACCCCGCTCATTATTTCCGGTCCTGCCGTTATCGAGCGTGAGCAGCAGTACGATACCCTGAAGCCCCTTATCGAGAAGGTGGTGAAGGCTCAGATTGAGCTTTGCAACGGCCTGATGTCGAAGGCTAAGGAGTATGCCAAGGAAGGTCGTACCGAGGCCGCCGGTCGCTGCCTGTACAAGGTGAAGCTCGGTATGCCCCGCAATCGTGCCTACATGCGCTCTCAGGAGGATGTGGAGATGCGCCGCATGGTCGAGAAGTACGAGCTGTTCCTGCTGCAGGATCCTCGCAAGATTGAACTCTTCAAGCTTAAGGAAGAGCTCTACTTCTGCCTCGATGAAAAGCTGCACGATGCCGACCTTATGGAGATGGGCCGCGAGCTCATCAGCCCCGGCAATCCCGAGAACTTCGTGCTGCCTGATTTGGGCACTGAGTTCGTGAACATCGATGAGGACGAAACCCTTACCGAGCGTGAGCGCGAGGCACGCAAGAGCATTCTCATTAAGAAGCTTGATGAGAACGCCGCTCGCCTGCATACCATCAGCCAGCTGCTGAAGGCCTACACCATTTACGAAAAGGATAAGGAATACGTGGTGAAGGACGGCAAGGTGATTATCATTGACCAGAACACCGGCCGTGAGATGCCCGGTCGCCGCTGGAGCGAAGGTCTGCACCAGGCTGTTGAGGCCAAGGAAGGTGTGGAAGTAGAGGCCGAGAACATGACCTATGCTACCATCACCATCCAGAACTACTTCCGTCTGTACTCCCGCCTGGCCGGTATGACCGGTACGGCAGAGACCGAGGCCGCCGAGTTCCACGATATCTACAAGCTCGACGTGCTGCCCATTCCCACCAATCGTCCCTGCATTCGTCAGGACTTCAACGACCTTATCTTCAAGACCCGTCGCGAGAAGTTCAATGCCGTGGTGGCCAAGATTAAGGAGCTGCACGTGAAGGGACAGCCCGTGCTCGTGGGTACCGCCAGTGTGATTGCCTCCGAGACCCTTTCCCGCATGCTCTCCGGTGCTCGCATTCCGCACGAGGTGCTCAACGCCAAGAACCACCAGCGCGAAGCCGAGATTGTGGCTCGTGCCGGTCAGCGTGGTGCCGTGACCGTGTCGACCAACATGGCCGGTCGTGGTACTGACATTAAGCTGGGTGCCGGTGTGGCCGAGCTGGGTGGTCTGTTTGTGCTGGGCACAGAGCGCTACGAGTCCCGCCGTATTGACCGTCAGCTGCGTGGTCGCTGCTCCCGTCAGGGGGACCCCGGTGCTTCCCAGTTCTTCCTGTCCTTCGAGGACGACCTTATGCGTAACTTCGGTGGCAGCGAGCGCATGACCCGCGTGATGGACCGCTTCGGTATGGAAGAGGGCGAGGCTGTGGAAAGTGGCCTGATGAACAAGATTATCGAGGGTGCGCAGAAGCGCGTGGAACAGCGTAACTACATGTGGCGTAAGCACGTGCTCGACTACGATGACGTCATGAACCAGCAGCGTACCATCGTGTACGGCATGCGCAATGAAGCCCTGCTGTGCGAGGAGCCCCGTGAGATGATTTACGAGCTGCTCGACGAAGGTACCCGCACCAAGTGTGACCTCTACCTCAACGAGGACAACACCGGTACCGTGCGCCGCGCCGACCTGCTGCAGTGGGTCAACTCCACCTTCCCCCTGGGTTGGGGCGAGGAGGACTCCGCCTTCCTGACCAAGACTCCCGATGAGGCCGCTCAGGTTATCATTGCCAAGGTTCGCGAGATGTACGAGAAGAAGGTGGCCGGCGAGCGTCCTGACCGTGTAGATCAGATGGAGCGTTCCATCATGCTGCAGGCCATCGACAAGCTCTGGCAGCAGCACATTACCGATATGGACGCTCTGCGCGAAGGTGTGCGCCTGCGTGCTCAGGGCCAGCGCGACCCGCTTGTTGAGTACAAGAAGGAGGCTTACGAGATTTTCGAATCTCTGATGAGCAACATTCAGTTTGAAGTGCTTAACAACCTCTTCCGCAGCACCACGAACCTCAACGCCTTCGAGGACTTCCTGGCCTCTCTTCCCGACAGCAACGCTGAGGATGAGTCCGCCGATGTAACCGATATTCTCGGCAATGGCGACCTGCTTTCTCTGCTGCGTGAGCAGATGAGCCAGATTACCGCCCGCGCCAAGGCTGCCACTCCTGTGGAGCCCGCCATGCCCGAGCTGCCTGTCGCTCCCGAAATCACGGTGGAGCCCGACATGCCTGATTTCGACATGCCCGAGAACACCAGCGTGAGCGGGGCTCCTATGCCCGGCGTGCGCATGAAGGCCGAAAAGAAACTGGCCATGCCCCGCATGAAGGTCATGGGTAAGATTAAGAAGGAGGCTAACCCCTCGGTTTTGACCATGACTGAGGAGGAACTGGAAGAGCTGGTTCCCGGTGTGGTTCCTGCCGAAGGCGGTGAAGAAAAATCCTGAACCCTGCGTAACTGACGGGGCTTCGGCTCTGCAATATTCCAATATGGTATGAACGTTCGTTCGGTTCTCGAATACGTGCCATATTTCCGTGGTCGGCTCTTCGTAGTACATATCTGCGAAGAGCTGCTCGCTGCAGACGCGCTGGTGGATGCTTTGCTCGATGTGGATGCTCTGCATGAAATCGGGGTGCGTCTGGTACTTGTGGCCGAGGGGAATGACACTGTGCAGTTACTGCGCCGTGCCGGGGTATGCGAGGTGCATGCCGCTGTGGCAGAACTGCCCCTGACCGCCGGCGCACCTGCCGTTAGCCGCGTGAGGGAGATTGTGGAGCGCCGTCAGGTGGCAATCGTAGCCTCGGGGACAACCGGGCGGTTTGATGAGGGCAGTGTAGCGCTTGCCGCAGAACTTGGAGCTGCCAAGTACATCAGCCTGCAGATGGGGGGTGTACCCTGTCGTGGGGGACAACCGATTTTTTCCATTCGTGAGCGCGAGGTGCGAGCCGGTGCCTGTGCCGACAGCACGCATGCCGAGGCTCTGTTGCAGGCTGCCGAGGTGTGTAGGCGCGGTGTTCCCCGTGTGCACCTGCTCGATGGACGCCAACGCGGAGTGTTGCTCGATGAAATATTTTCGGAGGAAGGTGTCGGCGCCATGGTGCACACCGACTCCTATCGTGAAATCCGTCGCCTGCAGGAGGAGGATATCCCTGAGCTCTTGTCCATGATTGCACGCTGCGTGGTGGACTCCAAACTGGTGGAGCGTACCTACGAGAGCATTCGCGACAGTATTGACAGCTACTACGTCTACACGCTCGACTCCACCATCGTGGGCTGCGTGGCGCTGTATCCCTATGCTGAGGACAACTGCGCCGAGCTCGGTTGCCTGTTTATTAAGAAAAACTATGAGGGGCATGGCTACGGCCGTGCCATGTGTCACTTTGTGGAAGACCGAGCACGTGCTCTGGGCTTTGAGTGGATTTTTGCCATTTCGCAGAGTGCTGTGGCGTATTTCCGTGACCGCCTGGGCTATGCGGAGCTCTCACGCGATGTGTTGCCACAGTCGCGTCGAGCTGTGCTCGAGGCCAGTGGCCGCTCCTCGGCAGTGTTTGGTCACCGTTTGGGTTAACATGAAGATGTGGGAAAAATTGATAGCGGTTGTGGTGCTGCTGGCCGGTTTCGCAGCAGCGGCTCCTGCTCCTGTGGTGTTGGATATCGGTCACCAGAGCAATTCGCGGGGAGCAGCCTCTCCCGACCGTGCCATCAACGAATATAAGTTCTGGTGTACGTATGCCGGGGAGGTGAAGGAGGCCATCGAAGCTGCCGGTTACCCCTGTGTGATTACCAACCGTGGGCTTGCTCCTACGGATAAAGCTTTGGCTGCAGCCTGTCAGGCCACCGGGGTGGTGCAGCTCAACAAGCCCGATAAAGGGGCTGTGCGTTACCCCTCCACCCACTATCCCGAGCATATCGGCTGCGGTATGGTCAGTGCCGATTATGCCATTGACCTCGGTGCCCGCTGTGTGGTGTTCCTGCACCTCAATAGTGTGGGCAGTAAATGGAGTACCAAGCCCCCGACCGGGCTCATTATCTGCAACCGCAAGCACGGTGCCGCTCTGGCTGAGAGCGTGTGTTCCGTCATGCGTCAGGATATTCTGGATCGCCCCGGTGGCATCCCCAATGCCGGTAAGGGAATTAAGGTCCTGCCGCGTTACATCGGCTCACAGCCTTCCGCCGGGTGGATGAATGCGCTCGATGAAGCCGGTATACCCGCCATCGTTTTCGAGGCCGTGTACGTGAATAACCGCCCGCATGTTGATTTCATCCGCAACGACGCCAATGCCCGCAAACTCGCACGCGCGCTGGCTGCCGGCGTGATTCAGTGGCTCAGAGCGCAGGATTGAGCCTGAAAGCCGCTGATTAAGCGGACTTTTTGGCGTATATTTGTTTTTTGTGAGCTTTTGACGTTGACAACTCGCGCCCCGGAACTCTATAATAAGGGGTAATGATGGAGCGCCTGCGCACAATTCTACGACATCCGGCCCTTATCACCACGCGACGCCTGGTGATGCTGTTTGTTGCTTTTGTGTTGCTGGAGCGTCTTGCCGGTGCGCTGTACCTGTGGGAATGCGATTTGCTGGGCTACGAGCCGGTCTGGCCCCATGTGCATTTGGTCGCGCGTATCGGTCTGTGGGGTGTGCCGATTATCGGACTGCTGCTGTTATTGTTCTACCTGTTCAGATTGTGGCAGGCAAGGCAACGTTTGCGCATGGCCTCCGCTACTGAGCCTGATGATGGTGGCGCTGTACAGCTGGAACTGGGGCTTACCATCCCGCCACCGACTCCCCCGGTGCAGGGGCGTTTTCGCCGTTGGTGGGATATCTGGCTTTTGGTGTTGGCTGCCATCATTTGTGTACCGCTGATCGAGTGGTATGTGTACCGTTGTGAGTGCCGAAGTGAGTTTACTGTCAGTTGTATAGGCTCTCATGCTGATACTGCGGGCGCCCAAGCTCAATGGATGTCCGCCACAGCCCCTGCGGAGCAGGTGAGGGAACGCATGCCGGCTCCTGCTCCCTATCTGCACCGTTTTCTGCTTCCTGACGGTGATTTCAATATCTGTTGCGAGAAACAGGGGGAGCTCTTATCTGTCAGTCATATTCGCAAGACCCGCCGTTTTACCCTGCGCCCGCACTTCGCCCCGTCAGATGAGGTGGAGCTCTACATCAGCCCTGTTCGTACGGATGCAGAGCGTAAGCGGGTACAGAAACTCCTGAGGTATTACATGGCCAATCCGCAGGCACGTCGCCCCTATATACGCCGCATGCCCTTCACGCGCTGCCAGGATTCCGCTGTTCTTTACCTTGATTACGGTGAGTACGTGTTGCTGCCCATTCCGCTCGGGGATAAGCCCACATTTGCCCCGGCGCTCATCTACATATCTCTTCAACCATAAAGTATCATGACCCGAAACTACCTTATATCTCTGTTGAGTGTTGCTTCTGCACTTGTTGCCCCTGCAGCGGAGGTGCCATCCGCTGTCGGAACTGCTGCTGATTTGCTGCCATTGCTGCGCGGGGTGGATGATATGCCGAAAGAACAGGCGCGGGAGCTCCTGCGTAGCCTGCCTATTCCCCAGCATAGCAGTCATGTATTCCGGGAGTACATGTTTCTGTACAAAAACTTGCCCCGGGCTATCGATGTGTTGGGACAACTCGGCAAGAACAGCAAGGAGGTGCGCGAGGAATTGTTGAGAGAATCCCCGCGTATGTGGGCTTACTGCCTGACTGTGGAGATTATGGTTGCCAGTACTCAGAAGGATGAACCTTATGTGCAGCAATTGGTGGCTGAGGGAAATAAGGGGTTGCAACAACTCGGGGCTGAGCATGGATTGGGGATGCTCGGAACGCTGGGATTCTCTATCCTGACATGCCCGAATGAGGAGATGAAGGCGGTTATCGGTACTCCTGAAATGACTGCCCGTCTGGCTGAAAACAGGACGAATGCCGATTCTCAGGCTACTCTGGCGCTGCTCAGACTTTACGAGGATTACAATGGGAAGGCGGACGTGGCCCAGTCCATGCAACACGCGATACAAGCTGCCGTGGCTGAAATGTACCTGAATCAGGACGGCAACGACCTTCGCAATAATCTGCGACTGACTTTGGCCCGGGCTGCATATCTGCAGGGCGAGGCTGCTCTGCCGCTGCAATTAGCAGCCCTGCGACAGATGGAATCCGGGGATAAGGAGCAGGCCGGTCTGGGAGCGTATCGGTTGGGGAAATTCTATGAAAGCCTGCCCGAAAATCTTGCTTACGTAAGCGAGGAATTAGCTCGCTCAACCATGGTTGCCGGGGCTAAACTGGGGCACCCGGCCTGTCTGCATCAGCTTTCGGAATATGCCGAAGATGAGGAGACGCGTGAGAATATGAGCCGTCTGGCAACCGAGGCAAAATATGACCCTCAGAAGGACTATCTTCACATGTCGCACGGGGGCGCTTTTCGCCTGTCGTTCTATTGTGGTAAAGCTGATTTCCCTGACCGCTGCGAGCGCGAGGCTTACGACGGACTTAAGCGCCTGATGGCTCGCGTGGACATGAATGATTGGCTGGCCGGGGGCGAGAGAAGTGAGTCGGAAGCCTACAAGGCTATCGTACCGGTCTTTCTCAGATTTGTTGACACAACGTTCATGGAAGCGAATGAACGTTCGGGAGAGCAATTCGTGGATTATCTGGATGCGGAGGACTCACAGGAGACACCGATGAACGACTTTACACGCTATCTCCGCAAATTGGAGGGCGAGTTTGGCGATATGAAGGATGTCGCCGACTTCTTTGCTCAGAATGCATGGATGATTGAGTCAATGAGCCGCTTGGTGAAGGCCGGGGCGGGACTCAGCCCCGAGCAGGTGGCTGTGTTGAAGCAGTTTGCCGAGGCCGGGAATGCCGATGCTCTCTACATGTTGGCTCGACAGCAGGTTAAGTTCCTTGACAGTTTTACTGAAGAAAGCTGGGGTCAGATGCTGCAGGCCTTGCAGCGTGGCTCGGCAGATGCAGCGTGGTTTATGTACTCTGCCTTGTGGGATGGCCTTTACGGGGTGGAGCAGGACCCCATGACAGCTGCAAAATGCTACCGCATGGCGCTTACCCGTTGCCAGGCGGATGCCTGGGCACGCGTGCGCGAACGGGCAGAGGATGATGCCGCTCGGCTTTACGCGCTCGTGCACATGCGCCACTCCTCCGATGGTGAGAAGTACAGCCTGCAGTTGGATGATGAGCTGCAGGCGTACGCCGTGGCTCATCCTGAGTTGCAGAATATCATTGCCCCTCTGCGCTTGCTCTATATCGGCAATACGCTGAGGAAGGATACCCTGTCAGCCACCGAGAACCATGAGCTGAGACTCCGAGCCCTGCGATTGGCTGCCGTACCGCAACCGGCCGTGATGACTTCTGCTCAGCTGGACTACTGGAAGCGCCATGCTGAGTACGTGTACCTGTGCGATTTGAATGCCGAACGTGCTTCTTCTGCCCGTGTGGCCTTACCGAATCTCAGTGAAAATAAGGCAGATATGCTGCTGGTAGCGAATAAAGAGGTCATCTACGAGCAGCAGGGAACAGACTTGACCGGTGTGCCCGCCGAGTTGTTGCGCGGGGCACATTTTGTTTGCCGGGAATGCGACCGAGCCTTGGCTGATTGGGCTGTTCAGGCCGGTGTGCGTAGTGTGACCGCGCTGCGCATGCCTGCGACTGTGCGCGACTACTTACGCGGTCAGAATATCTCTGCCGGTGGCTGGGAGATTGTGCAGGAATAAAAAAATCCGCAAGGGTGACCTTGCGGATGGTGAATGAGTTCTGTGAGCTCGCTTACTCCTGAGGAGCTGCGAGGGCTACCCATTCGGCAGGCATGCGGCAGGGACGCCCCTGTGGCATCTGCACCAGCGCCAGACGCTGTAGCACGCTCACGCAAAGCTTGTCGTTTTCGGCACGACGAATTTCCGTGCGTACAAACATGGAAGACTTCTCGACCTTCTCCAGACAGGTGTTGACGTGAACCTCATCTGCCAGGAAAGCAGGGGAGTGGTAGTGAACTTCGTGGCTGACCAGCACAAGGTGACGCCCTTCCTTTGCCATGGCGCCGTAGTCCATGCCCAGTTCAATGGCCATCTTGGTGCGGGCTTCTTCTACCCAGCGCAGGTAGGCCAGGTTGTGTACCACGCCGCCGGCATCGGTGTCGTAGTACATGACTCGGTAATTGAGGGTGTATTGAGAGTTCATATTTTGAAGAGATTGGTATGGGGTGAAAACTTATATGCCGTCATCGAGCAGGTCAAACATATCCAGCTGGGTGATGTCAGCGGTTGGTTCTGCTGCGGGTAATCCCTGTTCGCGAGCCTTGCGTCGGCGTACGTTCTTGGGTTCACGCGTGCCGGCACTCATTTCCAGATGGGTGAGAATCTGCTTGGCTCGGTCAATGATGGGGGCGGGCAGACCGGCCAAGCGGGCTACCTGAATACCATAGGATTTATCGGCCGGACCGGGGAGCACTTTGCGCAGGAATACGATTTCATCCTTCCACTCGCGCACTTCCACATGGCGATTGCTCACACCGGAGTGTGTGTGCTCTAAGTCCACCATTTCGTGGTAATGGGTGGCGAACATGGTACGGCAGCCGATGGCATCGTGCAGGTGCTCGGCGACGGCCCAAGCGATGGACAGACCGTCAAAGGTGGCGGTGCCACGACCGATTTCATCGAGGATGACCAGTGAGCGCTCGGTGGCATTGTTGAGAATGAGAGCCGTCTCGCTCATTTCCACCATGAAGGTCGACTGGCCGCGGGCAATGTCATCACTGGCACCCACGCGGCAGAAAATGCGGTCCACCAGACCGATGTGAGCCGTTTCCGCCGGCACATAGGAGCCCATCTGTGCCATGAGGGTAATGAGTGCTACCTGACGTATGTAGGTGGATTTGCCGGCCATGTTGGGGCCGGTGAGTATGAGTACGCGGTCGTGCTCCTCGTGCATTTCAGTATCATTGGGCACGAAGGCGCAATCTGTCTGCACCTGCTCAATGACGGGGTGGCGACCGTTGCGGATGTTGAGCACGCGGCTTTCATCGAGCACGGGGCGACAGTAATTGTGACGGCGTGCCGTCTCGGCCAGACTCAGCAGCACATCGACCTCGGCCAGTGCCTCGGCGCTGATTTGAATGCGGTCAATATACTGCGCCACTTCATCGCGCAGGTTGCAGAAGAGCTCGTATTCCAGCTGGCGGGAGCGTTCATCTGCTCCCAGAATCGTGCCCTCCATGCGCTTAAGCTCATCGGTGACATAGCGCTCGGCGTTGGCCAGGGTCTGCTTGCGCACATAGTGGGCCGGTACCTTGGCATAGTTGGCCTTGGTGACTTCGATGTAGTAGCCGAATACGTTGTTGTAGCGGATTTTGAGGGAGTCTATTCCCGTGGCGGCGCGCTCACGGGCTTCGAGTTCAGCGAGCCAGCCCTTGCCCTCACGCGAGGCGCGGCGGAGTTCATCCAGCTGAGCATCGTAATTATCGCGAATCATGCTGCCCTCCTTGATGGTGATGGGGGGCTCATCGCAGATGGCCCGCTCCAGCAGGTCGGTCAGCTCGGTGAAATCACCCAGATTCTGCAGCAGCGGGGCGAAAAGCGGTTGGCGATCGGCGAGTACCTGCAAATCCTGCGCGATGTCGGGCAGGCGGGACAGAGATGTGCCCAGCGCCAGCAGGTCGCGGGCATTACCTGCATTCTGTGCCAGGCGCGAGGTCAGGCGCTCGGTGTCGCGCACCCCCTTGAAGGTGTCGCGCAACTTGCTCATCAGGAAAGGTTCACTCAGGAATGTGGCTATGAGCTCCTGGCGTCTCAGCAGTTCGTTCAGGTCGCAGATGGGGTGCAGCACCCAGTCGCGCATTTTGCGTGCACCCATGGGGGAGGAAGTGCCATCGAGCGTGCCCAGCAGGGTGTTGCGCATGCCCCCGCGTGCCTCGACCAAATCGAGGTTGGCGCGGCTGGCTGTGTCAATGAGCACGGCATTGTCGGTGGGGCGCAGGGAAAGGCGGCGCAGGTGGTCGGTGCTGCGGCGCATCTGGTGCTTGAGGTAGTGCAGGATGGCGGCAGCGGCCCCGAGGGATGCTACCAGATGTGCACAACCGAAGCCCTGCAGTGAGTGCACGCGGAAATGGCTTTCCAATGCCGGTTTCGCTACGCCGGGCAGGAAAGTGTAGCCATCGTAGTACTGGGTGATGGGCAGGCCGCTGAAGTCCTCTTTCTGCTCGTCACTCACCAGCATTTCACGCGGGTGAATGCGTGCAATCTCCTCGGCCAGAGCCTCGCGAGTGGCGTAATCCACCACGGTGAACTCGCCCGTTGTATGGTCGGCGCAGGCAAGTCCCCAGCACTTTTTCTCCTTGTAGCAGGCAATGATGTAGTTGTGCTCGTCCTCCTTGAGCAGAGAAAGGTCTGAGAGGGTGCCGGCGGAAATGATACGTGTAATCTGGCGCTCTACCAGTTTGCCGGGGATGGGGTCAGTCATCTGGTCGGCGATGGCGATACGGCGACCGGCTTTGACCACCTGACCGATGTAGCCCTCAGCCGCATGGTGCGGCACACCGCACATGGGGATATTCTGGCGCTTGGTGAGGGTAAGCCCGAGGGCGGCGGAGCACTCCACGGCATCCTCAAAGAACATTTCGTAGAAATCGCCCACACGAAAGAAAAGCCAGACGTCATCCGGCAAGCCCTGCTTCATGCGCAGGTACTGCTCCATCATCGGGCTTATTTTACCATCATCCGCCATAATCCGTGAGTAGAGTCTAGCAGATGCCCCATTGTAAGGCAAGCCTTTTTCGCGCACGCGCGCGGCATAACCCGAACGCCACGCGCGGCGATGTGCTTGTTAAGTATCCGTTTTACTCCTCACCGGTACCGTTGCAGTGCCAGCAGTTTTCCCAGAAACCGGAAGCGCTGTCATAAGTGCTGCCGGTACCGCCGCACCAGTCGCAGTTGTCGCCGAGTGTGCCATCATGGCAGCTATTGAGTGCAAGAGCACAGAGAACCGAGGTAATGACTAGGGTGATAGTTGAGCGTGTTTTCATAACGGTGGTAGTCTAACATGGGGGGTAGACTGCGTCAAGGAAAACTCCTGATGCTGAAATAGTTATTTTTGTTAAAATATAACTTCTGTTATATCAGTATTTAAAGGGGCGGTAGTTATGCCCGGAGCCGGCCTGCTCCGGTAACAGATGGCTCAATCCCGATGATAGGGACTGCCTGCCAGCATGGTGTGCAGGCGGTAAATCTGCTCCAGCAGCACGACGAGAGCCAGCTCGTGCTGCATGGTGTGGCGCCCGAGGGAAAGCACGTGGTCGCAGGCATCCCTCAGTGCCTGAGTGTGGCCGTCAGCCGCACCTATGAGGAAGGCCACATGCTTGACCGCGCGCATTTGCCATGTTTTAGCCCGCTTTTCCAATTCGCGGGAGGTCCAGTTCTCGCCACGTTCATCCATGGCAATACGCAGGCAGCCTTTGCTGGCTTCGAGCAGGCGGGCAGAGACCTCTTCAGAGCTGCCCGCCTTTACATAGCGGATTTCCACTTTGCCGAGTGGGCGCAGACGCTCCTCGAAGAACTGTACCCCGCGTCGGGCATAGTCGATGGAGGGTTTGGCTGCGGCAAAGATAATGAAGTCCATGGCGTACAATAGCTCAGGAGTTGAGCAGGTAGTGGCGCAACTCGTCTACCGAGCCGAAGATAGGCACCTGCTGTGCGGCGAGTTCGCCCACCTCGGCGTAACCCCAGGCTACCAGCACGAGCTTGCAGCCGGCGTTGGCCGCGGTTTTGGCATCGAACATGCTGTCGCCCACCAGGGTGATTTCTCTTGTTGGTACTCCCCAGCGCTCGGCAATGTACTGCAGCGATTCCGGCGATGGCTTGCGGGGGAATTGCCCGGTGTAACCCAGAATGGTGCTGAAGGGAATGTGCGGGAAGAGCGCCTTCACCATCGGTTCGGTGACATCGTGCGGTTTGTTGGAGAGCACGGCCAGTTCTGCTCCCTCTGCGGAAAGCAGGGTGAGCATGTTGGCCACCCAGGGATAGGCCCGGGTGAGGGGGTATTGCCAACACTGTGGGTAATGGTGGCGGAACTGCTCGTGCATGGCCGCCAGTTCATCCGGCGGGGTATGCGCGGCGTCTTCATAACCCAGTGCTTTGCCGCACAGATTAGCGGCTCCGCTGCCAATCATGCGGCGGACTGCTTCCTTGCTCAGAGCGGGGCGCCCCAGTGCCTGCAAAGCGCGGTTCACGCCCTCGGCTATCCCCGGTAGAGAATCCACTAGGGTGCCGTCGAGGTCAAAAACGATGTGGCGTTTCATCAGTGCAGGAAACCGCGCTCAGACTCCTTCAGGAACTTCAGGATGTGCTGTACGTGAGGATTGTTCACGTATTTCTCCTCGCCCTCCTTCAGCAGGCTTTCGATATTGAGCTGCATGTTGGACTTCTTGTCGAGGAAGAGCTTGCGATAGGCATACTTGATGGCGCGGATGTCTTCTTCGGCAAAGCCACGGCGCTGCAGGCCGATGCTGTTGACGGAGCGCAGGGAGCCGCTGTCGGCAATCATGTAGGGTGCAACGTCCTGCACGATACGGTTGGCACCGCCTACCATGGCATGAGCGCCGACGCGCACGAACTGGTGCAGAGCTGCGCAGCCGCCGATGATGGCCCAGTCGTCAATAATGCAGTGACCGGCAGCAGCTGCAAAACCGGACATGATGACGTTGTTGCCTACGTGAACTTCGTGACCGCAGTGGCTGTTGATAAGGAAAAGGTTATTGTTGCCGATGATGGTCTTGGTCTCGGCAGTGGTACCGCGATTAATATTGCAGTTCTCACGGAACACGTTGTTGTCGCCCACCTCGAGGTATGTCGGCTCACCTTTGTACTTAAGGTCCTGAGTTTTCAGGCCGATAACGGCAAAGGGGAAGAACTCGTTGTTCTTACCGAAGGTGGAGGGGCCGCCGAGTACCACATGGTTGTGCAGTACGCAACCGGAACCCAGTTGCACATGAGGGCCTACCACGCAGTAAGGCCCAATATTCACATCGTCCGCAATTTCTGCGGTCGGATCAATAATTGCTGTAGGATGAATGTCCGCCATAACAGCATTCTAACTCTAAGCATGCGTGGCTGCAAGCAAAAAATGGCACTGCGTCAAAAAAGGCGCGTGAATGACGGGGAGGAGATGAGCCAGCCAGCAAGAGTTATGGTAGAATGAAGTTGACATGAACATCATACCAGCTCTTGAAATGAAAGGCTGGCGCATCTCTGCGTCAGATTGTACAGGTAATCAAATCGTTGTCAAGTATGAGTTTGCCTCCGATAAGGAAATAATTTGCAAAGCATGTAACAGCCGTATGCAACGTAGAGGTACTCGTCAA
>JAZSEM010000001.1:0-2437 GCA_045531695.1 Akkermansia sp. | reverse complement strand
CTTAAGCTACCGTTCACGCCCGCGCCTTAAAGCGCGGGCAGCAGCCGAGGCAAAGCTCGGCAACCCTTGCGGCGTAAGTCGCGGAACTTTACACCTAGTCCTTTGTAACTCGTAACTAGTACTTCTACAAATTGCTCTTTGTCTCATTGTTCCAACGCGTAACTAAGCAAGAGCTGACCCGTTGAGCGCTATCAGTTGGCTGAGCCTTTCTTTTTGGCTCTGAAGGTATTGACGTCCGGCTTAAGGTTGGGGTACCGGTTATAGATTTGAGAGTAGCCGTATTGGTCGGTGAGTTTACCTTGCTCGTTGCTGCCAGGAGCGCGGCACTGCTGCACAAACAGGACATGATAAGAGCTAACCACTTCATGCATGCTACTTTAACCGAATAAAAGGCAAGGATAATACGTGTTGGAGCAATGACGAAAAGAGCAATCCACGAGACAAGGCCTATCCTAACTCAAAATATTCAAAATCCAAATTAAAAATCAAACTCACACAAAACAAAAAAGGGCTTCAAACACATTTTCTGCTTGTCAAGAGGGGGCATGGAAAGGTAGAATAATGGGCGAAACATATTTCCTGCCTTGGCTACGTTGCCATGAGCGGGACTCACGACACAGAACGTTATAACTAAGACACACGATTATGGCTAACCTGAACAAAGTCATGCTCATCGGCAACCTCACGGCAGATCCGGAGGTACGCCAGACTCCCCGCGGCAACTCCCTCACAGAACTGCGCCTGGCCGTCAACCGCGTATCCAGCGGACCGAACGAAGGCGAACGCCGCGAAGAGACCACATTCCTCGACGTCACCTGCTGGGGTCGCACCGGCGAGGTGGCAGCCCAGTACCTGAGCAAGGGTCGCCCGGTATTCATTGAAGGTCGCCTGCAGATGGACACCTGGGAAGACAAGCAGACCGGTCAGCGCCGCAGCCGCATTCGCATTATAGCCGAGAACCTGCAGTTGCTCGGCGGGCGCGATGGTGCTCCGCAGGGCGGTGGTTACGGCAACAATGGCGGTGGCTACCAGCAGCGCAGCAATGGCGGCTACAATCAGGGTGGCAACTACGGCAACAACGGTGGCGGCTACAACCAGGGCGGTAACTACGGCAACAATGGCGGTGGTTACAACCAGAGTGGCGGCTACCAGCAGCAGCGCAGCAACGGTGGCTACAATCAGGGTGGCTACCAGCAGCCCGCAGCCCCGCAGTCCCCGCCCCCCATGCCCGACGAGGCCGACGACGATATCCCCTTCTGATAAAGTCAACCGTACTACTTTCAAGCAAGGCTCGCCTGCGCTCACTGCGAGCGTAAGCGAGCCGAACTTTTAACCACCGATTTTCACAAGCACACACATGAGCACATCTGCCAACTTTACGGCGGCTCTCGATTGGCTGTACTCCACCCAGATGTTCGGCATCAAACTGGGGCTGGAGGGCATAACCCGCCTGCTGCAGGCCTGTGGGGTACTGTACCCGCGCTCCCGCGTGATTCACGTAGCCGGCACCAACGGCAAGGGTTCCACCTGCGCCTTTGCCGAGAGCTTGGCACGCGCAGCCGGCTACAGCACCGGCCTCTTCACCTCGCCCCACTTGGTGGAGTTCAACGAGCGCATACGCGTGAACGGGCAGATGATATCGGCCGAGGATGCCGCACGGCTCATTTTCAAAGTGCGCGACATCATTGAACCGTGGGAGGTCAAACCCACCTTCTTTGAGTTGGTGCTGGCCGTGGCCATGATGTACTTTGCCGAGCGCGAGGTCGACATCATTGTGCTCGAAACCGGCATGGGCGGGCGCTTGGATGCCACCAACGCCGTGCCCAAGGACGTAGCGGTACTCGCCCCCATTGGTATGGATCATACCCAGTACCTGGGCAGCACGCTCGAGGAAATTGCCGCCGAGAAAGCTGCCATCATCGCCTGGCACCGCCCCGCAGTGAGCGCTCCGCAACAGCCGGAGGCCGTGCGCGCCATTCATACCGCCGCGCAGCGCATGGACACCGACTACCGCATCATATCCGAGGAGTGCACCCTGCCCCTCGGACTGCAAGGTCCGCACCAGCGACAGAACGCCGCTCTGGCACTGGCCGCCCTGCGTTCGCTGCCGCATTTCCTGGCAAGCGAGGCCGAGATTGCCCGCGGGCTGGCCGAGGTAAAATGGCCCGGCCGATTCGAGGAAATTGCTCCGCAGGTTATCATGGACGGTGCTCACAATCCGCCGGCCATCCGCGTGCTGGTAGAGAGCTGGCAACAGGCCTACGGCGCTCAAAAAGCCCGCTGCATCTATGCCGGCTCAGCCGACAAGGCGCTCGATGAAGTGCTGGAACTGCTCTCCCCCATCGTGAGCGAGTGGGTGTTGCCCCCGGTGCAGAGCCCCCGCATATTGCCCGCTGCACAAATGGCCGAGAAGGTGCGCGCCATCTCCCCTGCCCCC
>JAZSEM010000122.1:0-18953 GCA_045531695.1 Akkermansia sp. | reverse complement strand
TAAGCTACCGTTCACGCCCGCGCCTTAAAGCGCGGGCAGCAGCCGAGGCAAAGCTCGGCAACCCTTGCGGCGTAAGTCGCGGAACTTTACACCTAGTCCTTTGTAACTCGTAACTAGTACTTCTACAAATTGCTCTTTTTCGGGATTTCCCAATATAAACATCACAGCCCCGGTGCAGTACATGCGCCGGGGCTGTGGATTTGAGGCAAATGCTCTTACTTTCTGCGGCGACGGGCAGCCAGAGCAGCCAATGCCAGCATGCTGAGCGTGGCGGTGGTGGGCTCGGGCACCAGGGTCAGCGCCATCGGCGTGGCAACCGAACCGTAGCGAGCGACATCCCCATACGAGCTGAACTGCGGCAGGCTGATTGTCTGCATATCATCCGGATTGAGGGAGGAGTTCACCAGCAGGCTCAGATTCCCCTGCTCATAGACCAGATAGACATCTGCCGGACCGTTAGCAAAGCAGTTCTCTGCCAGCACACGACCATTGAGGGTCAGGCTTTCGGTCATCGAGACATCTGACAAGCTAACCGAGGTGACACCGCTCATGAGCAGCACGCTTTCCCCGGCCTGAGCGGCAAAGAGCTGCTCATACACCGTACCGGCCAAAACTGTACCGGAACCGAGGGTCAGCGAGCCATTCAGGGTCATGGCTCCATCCATATTCAGGATGCTGTCGGCACCGAGTTCCAGATTGGCGTTCAGCACAGCACCGTTGCCAAAGTTAGCCAGCTGTGACACCTGAACCGAGGCCAACTGTGCCGGATTAACAGCGCTGCCGGTGTAGGCAGACACGGTCTGATTGTTGGCTATCTCGAGCACATTGAGGGAAAGCGCAGAGCTGTTCTGCACCGTGATGCTGCCACCGGTGGCCTGCAAACCGGTCAGTCTGTTGGCGCTGTTGGTTACGGTCAGCGTACCGGCAGAGCTGTTCTGCAGCTGCACATTGTCGAACTTGTTGGCCACGGTCATGGCTCCCTCGGCAGTCTTTGCCACCAGAGCATTGCTCACGGCAAAGTTACCGCTGCCCACGCTGTAGCGACCGCGTGAGGTATGGGCCTTCACGGTGGCAGGAGTACCCTCCTCTGTACCGACAACAGCTATACCGCCATGGGTCATCACACCGCCCCGCTCCACCTGCACGGCGGCACGACCGCCGTCTTCGGAGGAAAGGAACAGTGATTCCTCGATGTCCAGAGCAGCACCGGACTTCACCACAACCTGACCGACGGACTTGCCGCCCAAACCGGCATCCACGATAGCCACGCGGTTGCCCTCCTGCCCTGTATAGGCAAACACTGCCTGACCATCACCCACTTTCAGGTGAACGGCATTATCCACACGGCCATTGAAGGTCAGCACACCGCCGTTCTCGTAGGTAGCGGAGCCCTCGCGACCGAGCGTGATGACAGAACTCTCGCCGGTGGTGGAACCGGTCACGGTGGTATCGCCATCCGTCACGGTCATAGCAGCGCCGTTAAGCTCAAGGTTGGAGCCGATATTCTTGCCGTTGGCAGCCAGAGTGGTTCCCTCCTGCACGGCAAGGGTACCGCCACGCACATCGTTGTGCAGGGTGTAGATATTGCCGCCGTTACCTGCTGCCAGATCGAGCACGAGCCTGCCGGCGTTGATGTTGGTAACACCGGTGTAGGTGTTCTGAGCGGTAAAGGTCAACTCACCGCCACCGGCCTTGGTCAGGCCACCTGTGCCGCTGACAACGCCGTTCATGGTACCGGTCTTGCCGTTGTTGACGTGAATGGTGGTGTTGGCGCCGAGCTGCACATTGCTGTTGAGCTGAGTTCCTGTACCATTGAAGACAAGCTGACTGTTCCCCGAGCTCAGGTGAATGTCGGGTGACTGATCTCCGAAGGTGGAGGAGCTCACGAGAATGCGTCCCGTCTCCAGTTTCACGGTACCGGTCAGCCCGGTGAAGTCAAAACCGGTGCCGTTACCGTTCATGGCGTAGTTGAGCACCACAGTACCGTTGCCACTCACGTTATTGAGAGCATTTGCAGTGAGAGTGCCACTCAGTCTGAGCGTGGCGCCCTCGTTCACGCGCAGTTGCTCCACACCGGCGGCCTGAGTTTCAGTCAGGCTCTGTTCGCCCCCGGTCAGCACCCATGCGGAACCATCGGCACCAATCACCGAGCCGGTCACCTGCACGCCGCCGTTGGTGGCAAGCTGCACATCGCGACCAATGACCAGATTCTGCACCTGCACACCCTGTGCCACACTGAGATCGGCATTGGTCTTGAAGTAAGCGGTCTGGCCATTCACAAAGCTGCCGCCACCCTGCCAGGAGTTGTCGCTGCTGTTCCAGTTGCCTGTTGCAGCACCGCCCCACTCGTGGATCCCGGCGGCACGGTTCAGGGTCAGCTGCAGGCTGCCGTCAGTCGCGGCGCTGAAACTGCCGTCATAAATAACCAGCCCGGCAGCGGACAGGTTGCCCGCCACTGCACTCCAATCGCCATCGGCCACGGTATAAGTACCGACATCAAGACTGAAGAAATCACTGATGGTGACCGTCTGGGTGCTCACGTTGTCGGCAAGGCTCACCCCCTGCACACTGAGGGCTGCGGCGTCCTGCGACAGAGCTGTACCGTCCACCTGCAGGGAGCCGCCGGCCAACACCAGCTGACCACCGAACTCCGCTGCAGCACCGGCATCCCCGGCCAGCACCGAGAAGCTGCGCCCCTCGCTGAGCACCCAATCACCCATATTGAGATTGGCACCACCGGCAATGGCCACATTACCGCGCACCCCCTCGGCACCCTGTGCGATGTTGAGCGTACCGTCAAGCACCGTCACGTCATTCACCGATACAGTTCCGGTCAGGTTCTGAATACCCTGCCCCTCCTTGACCAGGCTCAGGCCGTTGGCCGAGGTATCGGAACTGTTACCGAGGGTACCGGCGTAGGTGTATTCCGTACCGGCAGCAGTATCGATGGTCAGGGTTGCCGCGCGGGTCGTAGCGGGGCGTGCAGCACCGGTGATGGCGGCGGCCACCTGCGACTGTCCGGCGTACACATAGCTGTGTTCATTGCCATTCAGCCCCTTAATCCGGGCATTCCCCGTATTAACAGCCAGGGTAGCCACAGCGTTGGCGCCGGCACCATCGAGAGTGATGGTGGCATTATGCGCAGCAAGATTATGCGCCAGTTCAATGATGGCTCCATGCGTGCGGGCAGCGTTGACATAATTTCTATCCAGCTTAATATCACCGGTCAGGTTACCCTCAGCACTCAGTACCATGCGGGAATTATTGTTGTGCGTGGTGTTGGAGTGCCACAGCAGGTTGCCATCGCCATTCAGACTGCCGATATTCCACACGGTGTTCCATGTGCGCTCATCGAGCGTGACGGTGGCACCGTTGCTCACGCTGATGGCGTCGATGTTGCGAGCCATGTCGGTGGCTGTACCGTTGGAATACAGGCGGAGGTTGTGGTCGGTGCTCAGCGTGCCGGCAATGTTCACGGCGGAATTGGTAGCGAAGTGCAGCTCAGCCGTTCCCACAGCAAGCTCAGCACCGGCACCACCGTAATTGCGGCCACTCAGAGCATAGTTTCCGCTGCCGTTGAGAGCCAGTTTGGCGCCGGCTCCCAGCTGAATGTTACCGGTCAGCGTGGTCAGAGCGGTGCCGGTCTTGGTAATCTGAGCAGAGTCACCATCAGCCACATTTAGGTTGAACTGAATGGCACCTGTACCCAGCTGCAGAGAGGTGGAATCACTCAGGTGAATCATACCGGCTCCGGCAGCACTGCTGCTGCCCAGATTGAGCGTACCACCCTCCACATACAGATTGGCAAAACTATTGTTACCATTCAGAGTCAGCGTGCGGTCACCGGTCTTGCGTACGGTACTCAGTTGCAAATCGGCATTGGTCGTCAGGTCAGCATTCTCGGCAGCAAATACCAAGGCCCCCGAACCGTCGGAATCCTTCACCGAGCCACCGCTTCCCTCCAGCCCTGTCTTGACGGTGAGGGTATGACCGGCGACGTCGAGCGTGCCACCCTGAGCCAGGGTGATACGGCCGTTGGCGGTGGTGTCCTGCCCGATAGCCAATGTGATATCGCCACCGTGGGCATTCTCGGCGCTACCCTGTACCGTTACGTCGCCGTTCAGCGTGTTATTCTGCCCGGCCAGCACAACCTTACCGCCGCTGTAGCCCTGAGCATCCACCACAATATTGCGGTTGTTGTCGAGGGTACTTTCAACGGTAAGCGTAGCGCCGTCCGCAGCACCCAAACGGTAGGCTGCGCCTTCTGCCACGGTGATATTGCCACGAAGGGTGGCTGAGTTCTGAACTGCCAGTGTCAGGTTACCGTGCCCGCTAAGGTTGATATCGGCATTGCCGATGGAATCAACCATCAACATACCTGTCGAACCGGCTTCCACATGATAGAGCGCACCGGCATCCGTCGCAAGGAGCCTATTGCCATAACCCAGCTGAACAGAGGCCCCGCCGAGTGTGTCGGACCCCGCCTCCAACAGAATACCGCGGCTGTTATACACAACGGTACCGCTGAAATCGTTGTTGGTGTTGCGGAGAGTCACAGTGCCTTTGGCTCCCTCAGCTGCACCCAGCAGCAGGGTATTCTCTCCGCTGAGCTTGTGGTGCACCAGCAACTCACCGCCGCCGCCACCCAGGCGCCACACGTTGTCGACCGCCTGCAGCTCGGTATCCCCCCACAAGGAGCCATACATGAGCTTGCAATCCTCAGCCGCGCCCAGGTACAAACCACGGTGGTTGCTCATATCAGCGGCCTCGCTCGTGTGCCCCGACAGTACCAGAGTACCCGTTGAGCCGGAGTCTACATGGGCCAGCAGTGCATTCGGCGAGCTCACACCATTCACCTGCAGCTGACCGGCTGCGGAGATGAGCCACTTGTTGCTCTCGTTGCTGCCCAGAGCGGCGAAGGATGTCGCCAGCATGTGACCGGCCTGCAGGTGCTTGGTGCCGGTGAAGGCTCTGTTGTCACCGGCCAGGGTCAGGCTGCCGCCCTTTGTGCCGACATTCACCTTCAGGTGGCCGTTACCGCTGATGTCGCCCCCCAGCGTGGAGTTGGTGGTAGCGGCATCGCTGTACTGAATGTTCATGGTACCGTTGAGGACAACATCTCCCTTCAGGCCCCAGTAGTCGGCATACTTGTAGGTATCCTCGAGCACGGCACCGCCCTCCACATACTCATAGCGGTTCTGTACCCCCTCACGCATAATGAAGGTGCCCCCCTGCTCCACGTTCACGTCGCCGGTCAGGCGCGCATGGCTGCCCAGCTCAAAGGTGGCACCGTTCTTCACTTCCACATTCATGGCGGCATCGGCATAGTGCCAATCGTTGGCCACCACCAGGCGGGCGTTGTTCCGGGCATTGACGGAACCCATGCCGTGCACGGTGTTAGTTCCGACCAAGCGTACGTTGCCGTTGTTGACGGTCAGACCGCTGTCGGCATGGTGGCTCAGGTCGGTGTGTATGCTGTTGAGCACCCAGGTACCGCCGCCGTTGTAATGGATGCGCAGGGCCCCGCTTGCAGAATCCCGCCAGGAGCCGGCATAAGTCTGCTCGCCGCCCTCACGGTAGGTGAGCGTGGACTGCTGCGTGCCGTTGTTGGCAATCATGGCCTGCTCGGTCAGAGCATTGATAGTGAAGTAGCCCTCACCCGTGGTGCTGCTGTACCAGTCCATGCTGTTGCCGTTCATATCGAGCGTGCCACCGCCGGCACCGAAGGTGAAGCCGCGCTTAATCTGCTCCACATTGTCGATAACGACATTGGCACCGCTGCTGGCCAACACGTTGTAGGCGGCATAACCATCGGTGCGCTTCAGGTAGCTTGTACCGCTGCCGCCCACAGTCAGCAGGGCGTTGGTGTCGCCGCTGCCCTCAATGTACAAATCGCCCGCGCCGTTCTTTCGCCACTCGTACATGTGGTCGCTCGGGTTGGTAAAGCTGATGTGTACCTCGGCCCCCTCGTTGATGACATAGCCGGCGGAATTCAGCAGATAGCCAGCACCATCTTTCGCGGTAATGTCATAGCGGGCGTGCTCCTGATTGCCCCGATTGAACTCAACATAGCCCACGCCCAAATCCACAGTATCCTGCAGCTCGATGACGTTGTTCGCTGTCCCGGCGGTGAACACAAGGTTGTCGTTGTAGAACAAGTCAGCCACACTCGGCTGCAGGTGGTCGGTATAGGCATACCAGTTAGCGTTGTCCTTCACGTCCGATAAATCGCTCCAGGTGCTCTGCCCGCTCTGTATACCGCGGTACTCAGCCAGCTCAACACCGTTTGCATCGGTCGCCTTGCCGGTGTAAATCTGCGTGCTGTTCCCCCTGTTGTCGGTGATAAGCTCCCCGGCATTGTTGATAGCGCCCAGCTTCACCTTACCCTCAGCTCCGGTATTGACCGCCTGATTGAAGGATTCAAGCGCTGCGTGGGTCCACACCACGTCACCACGGGCCTGGCCATAGGAATTGCCACCGCCCGACTGCTGTGCAGCCAGGTACTCGTACTGCTGCGTGGCTTCGTTGTATATGAAAATAGGACTGCCTGAGTCACCACCCTGAATTGCATTCGGCAGGGGATTGAGCTCACTGGCGCCCACCCCGTCACCATAGCCGGGGTTCTGGTGTATACTGGTGTTGGTCGCCGTGGCAGATGCATGCGTCTGCGCGTTGCTCACGTTGTTAATGCCACCAATAATGAAGGTATAGGCCCCGGCAAGTCCCAACTTGCCGTTCTCCTCGGTCCACACCCCCATGCCACCTGCTCCGGAGTGGTAAATCAGCTTGCCGTCCAGCGTGTCCATGTCTGTGACTCCCGTCACGGGGTTCCACACGGCATCTGTCACTATCTTGCTCTGGCGCTGCAACATGTAGTCATACTGTGAACCAGAGCCATTGCCCGGTGCCAATCGGAACTTGTCCGAATGGCGTATGTCTATGGCCTTGTAATTGATGGCGTGCTCACTGCCCACCACTCGGTGCCCGTACGAGGCGCTGATGGAGCCATTGTGCAGTACTGTGGCGGCAAAGGTAGGCGATACCGCCACCTGTGCTCCGATGTCATCTGTGCCCGCAAAGTTTATCATGCCTTGCGAATTACTGATGGTGTAAGGGGTGGTGCCATCGGTGTAATGGATGACTATCCCTTGGTCAACATCCGTGCGGATGTGCTGCAGGAGCGCATTCACGCTCGTGCCTACCACGTAGCGACCACGGTTCTGACCGAAGTCGGTGTATGTCTGATAACTTGCATCTTCATGCATGACACCGGCCTGCACCGGGGCACATGTTACTCCTGCAATGATCGTCATCAGCGCCAACAGGCTCCGGCGAAGTGTAGGGGGGAGATGTAATTTCATACTATGTCTATGGGTTTGGTGACATTTGCAAAAATACCGATTTACCTTTCACTTGTCAAGCAGCAAGTTTAAAAATCTTAGAATTTTTCTATTTTTATTTTCTAGCACTTGTCTATGTGAGGCTTACAATGCACCAAAAACACCAACATAACACCAACACTACAAAAAAATATCAGGAAAAATAAAATGATACCCCATAGCGGGTACTGATCCGAAGGCCTCAGAAAGAGCCCTGCGCGGCAACCCGGACTACGAGTCGCAGGGCAACGGCGCCCTCATGCGCGTGCTGCCCATTGCTCTGTGGGCTGCCGAGCACCCCGATTTTGATTGGCAGACAGCCGCGCGCGAAGATGCCGCTATCACGCCCCCCAATCCGCTGTGCGCAGAGATTAACGTGGTGTTCGTGCAAGCCCTGCTGACAGCCATGCAGCGCAATTCCACGAAGGAGGACATTCTGCTGTCTGCAATGTCGCATGCAGAAGCCCCGCAACTCTACGCTATGTTGCTCGATGTCCGATCCTCAAGCCGTATGTACCCGGATTTGGAGTTGACCCCAAAAAAGAGCAAGGCGGCGCCTTGGGGATAGAAAATCCGCACAATAGACAAGCCATTATGCGGATTATTTGCTCTGGAGGCGAGGGGAGTCGAACCCCTGTCCTGGACACTGTTGACGCAAGCATCTCCATGTTCAGACGCAGATTGCTGCTCTCGCCGGTGGTCCGCTCTGCGTCGGCCTTCCACCAAGCCAGGAACCTGTGGATGTCATGCCGTACGCGGTTCCCCCGCACGGCACCTGCCTACTGAGCTGAGATTCGCGACCTTAGTAGGCGTCAGGCGTTGAATCGGGCGCGTATGTTACGCAGCCATTGCGTATTCGTTCTTGGAATAGGCATTTAATGTTTTGAGCGGCTTTTAAGGAGGCCAGCCGATCAACCTCCACATGCAGCCGGCGCCTCGAATGTTCAGTCGAAACCGGGACGCCCCCATGATGTGTGTGCAAACAAGGTTCCCCATGCACTCGAAGTATGAGAGTCAAAAAAAGCCGGTTACGTTGAACAACGACCGGCATTTTTTGAGCTCTCGGAGCTCTTTGTGTAAGGAAGCACGCCCGCAGGGATTCGAACCCCAAACCTTCTGATCCGTAGTCAGATGCTCTATCCAATTGAGCTACGGGCGCTTTGCCTTGTTTGGTTACCGCTGTTGCGGTACGCGCAGTATATCAAATCTCGGACAAATGTCAACAACAATTTTGCATTTTTTCGTTTTTTTTGCAAAAATCGGCATTTTTTCGGAATTTTCAGCCCAAACGGCGCTCAAAATCGGCATAACCGAGCTCACAGACGGTGGAAATATGGCCATCTGCATGCAATAACTGCAGCGAGGGGTGGGGCACACCGTTAAAGTGAGTGGTCTTCACAATGGTGTAGTGAGTCATGTCGTCGAGCACAATTACATCGTCCACCTGCAGGGGCTCAGCAAAGGAGAAATCGCCAATCACATCGCCGGCCAGGCAGGTGGGAGCCCCCAGTCGGTAGGTATGCGGCAATTCACCCGGCTCACCTGCGGCGGCATAGCTCTCACCGGGCAACTGCACAGCGGGCGCACCACCGGCCTGATCTGTGGCGGGGCGCACCGCGTAGACATCGGGGCGGTAGGGCATTTCGAGCACATCGGGCATGTGGGCGCTGGCGCTCACATCGAGTATGGCATGACGGTAGCCCAGCGAGTCGAAGATATCGAGCACACGCGCACGCAGCACGCCGGTATGCACACACCAAGCCTCCCCCGGCTCCAGGTAGACCTCCACCCCATAGGCGCTGCGCACCTCGCGCACCAGGTCCACGAGGGCGGCGCGGTCGTAATCCGGCTTGGTAATCCAATGACCGCCACCCATATTGAGGTAGCGAATCTGCGGGCTTGCCAGCAGAGCGCCGAAATCCTTCTCAAAGGCTCGGAAGGTATCCACCAGCTCCCGGGCTCCCTGCTCGCAGAGAGTGTGGAAATGCAAACCGGAAATCCCGGTCAAATCCGCCCCGGCGAGTTCCTCGGCCGGTATCCCCAGACGCGAGCCCGGCACGCAGGGGTCGTAAAGTGCCGTGTGGCCGGTAGAAAAACAGGGGTTCACGCGCAGCCCGAGCAGGAGCTCGCCACTCTGCACACGCGGGTGACTCAGGCACTGCTCGCGGTAGCGCTGCCACTGGGGCAGGCTATTGAAGTCAATATGATGGGCAAAGCCCAGCAATTCCTCGAGCTCAGCAGGGCGATAGGCCGGGGAATACACGGCCACGTGCCCACCCATGTGGCGGGCAGCCAGGCGCGCCTCGTACAGCCCCGACGCACAGCACCCCGCAGCATACGGACGCAGGATTTCGAAACAGGCTGTGGTCGAAAAGGCTTTCAGCGCCAGCAGCATGTGAGCACCGCTCTCATGCGCTGCCTGCGCCAGCACTCGGGCATTGCGCTCGAGCGCCGGCAGTGATATGAGGAATGATGCCATACAGGGCGCAGTTCTTACAGGCCAACAGGCAGCTCAGGTGCAGCAGCGGGCTGCTCGGCAGCAGGTTGCTCGGCAGCGGGCTGTTCCGGGGCAGCGTCTGCCGGCTTCAATCGCTCATGCAGAGCCTTCACATGGGGGAAAAGCCCCTGGAATGCGACGTTCGCACGGTTGCGCAAAATGGGGTCAGGAGTACTCTTCACCAGGAGCTGGCACATCTCGAGTGCCTTCAACCAGTTACGGTACACCTCCTGATCGTTGCCACATACGCTCTCAAGGTTACCCATCGAAACCAGCAGGCGAATGTACTGCATGTGCATGCCGGGCGTCAGGCGGTTAAGCGCCACAGCCATATCGATACCACGCTTAAGGGTCACACGCCCCTCCTCGGGATCATCGGCAGCCAGCTGACACTCACCCAGACAACGATACGAGGAAAGCAGAGCCTCGGCAGCCTTTGAAAGCTCGGGGGATACCGTAGCCTCCTGAGGTATGGTGCCACCCTCCGGCGCCAGCGGAGCGTAAAGGTCATTGTCGATAACCAATGCCTCGCCATAGAGCTCAAGAGCCTGCTCCATATCGCCGCTGCGCATCAGACAGAACGCCTTACCATTGCAGATAGAGCTCAGGATGCTCTTGTTCTCGGGGAGTTCGCGCACCTCCTGAGGCAGAGCATCGTATGCAGCGCGGGCTTCATCATAAAAACCGCAGGCTCGCTGCCAAGCGGTCAGATTACGGGTTGTATCCGCCAGCAACTGGTTCAAGCGCAGAGCCTCAATCGTACCGGCCATGGACTCCTTCTTGGCATCACGGTATTGCAGCAGAGTCTCAAGCATGTTGCGCACTGCACCGTTGAGCTCAGGATGAGCGACGTTGTCAGCAGCGTGGCGACCCAGGTCGTATATCAATACCTCCAGCAGAGCAGCCGTGGCTTCCTCAACGGCTGAGGTCTCGGGGGCGGGCGTCGCCTCTGCTGCAGGAGCGGGTTGCTCAGCTTTCGGGGCGGATTCAACTGTCTGAGTTTCGCTCGCGGGCTTCTCATCGCATGAGCACAGACCTATCAGGGCCGTAGCCCCTGCCAATACTGTGGCCACCCCACGGGCAGCAACCTGACTTTTGCACATCTTCATAACGCTTACTATTCTGTACTACACCCCTCCCCACGTCAAGCCATTTCTGAGTCTATCCCCTTCAATGACATAAACAAGTCACTTTTAGCACACCTCATCAACAGGAATGAACCCAACACCAATCACTCAACACCGTAAATTGGCAAAAATCTTATTTTTTCGTCACAAATTTGACAAAAAAAACGTTTTCTGCAAGTTTTTGCTTGTCATTCCCCTCTATTATTGGCTAGAATAAGGAACACCGAAACGACATGAAACATCTTTCCCTCTTCAAGAACATCGCACTGGCCTGCTGCACCATGGCCACTCTCGCCGCTGTGAGCTCCTGCTCCAGCACTTCTCCTGTCGACGCTGCCAACACACTGCGCAGCGGCGGTACAGCAACTGTTTACAGCTACGACGACGCTGAGTCCCCCACGGCTCGCAACGTATACCCCGCAGGCCCCCTGCCCGCCCGTGCCGAGCGTGCTCTCTACGGCTGGCTGCGCAACTCCACGGTGAAGGAGTTCTCCTACGCTTACCCGCAGTACTATGTTTCCATCGTGGAACCCGGCACCAACAAGGAGACCGTATGGGGTATCTGCTCCGATGCTCACGGCAACATGGTCGGCGTGCTCATTCCCAAGAGCGGTCGCCCCGCTTGGGACGCTCCCTTCACCAGCGAGCACACCATGTATGTGTGCGAAACTTCCCAGCGTAAGGCTCTTGGTGACGCTGTGATGGAATCTCTGGCCGATGCCGGCTACGACAGCTTCCGCCTGAAGGCTCGCCGTGACTCCGGTCTGACCCAGCAGCGCTACCTCATCTCCAAGCCGCTCTCCGCTGAGAACCAGAAGAAGTACGACCTTATCAAGAAGGCTGAGGAGCAGGCCGCTGCCGCTCGCGAAGCCGCTGCCGCTGCCGCTGAAGAGCAGGCCGCAGAAGAAGAGACTGACGAGAGCGATCTGCTGGAGGACACCGGCGACGACGATCTCGACCTCGACCTCTGATAGCAACTTTCTGATTGCTGACAAAAAGCCCCGCAGACAGACTGCGGGGCTTTTTTATTTGTATCATCCGGATGCAAATAAACAAAAAGGAGCCGTGAATACTTTCGCGACTCCTTTTCAGTATGTGATAGTCTCGCCTGGATTCGAACCAAGACAAAGAGAATCAAAATCTCTTGTGCTACCTTTACACCACGAGACCACACAGATGTGGCGCAAAGCGCAAGCGCCTTGCGGGGAGCTTTGTACCACAAGATATAGGTTCATGCAAGCCTAAAATGAAAAAAACGGAGTAACATTCAACAAAAATAGAGTGCAAGACACAAAAACAAGACCTGTAGGCACAGAAAATACTTGCATTTTAGGAAAATATTGCTACTTTTAAAGTATACATCAGATGTACTCGGCTGCCACTGCATACATACTGCACTGTGCCGGATAATTTACAAAAGAACAGACAAAAGAGAGGAACAGAACATGAAAATCACTCATAAAATCACTGCCGCACTGGCCGGAACAGCCCTGCTGCTCAGTTCCTGTGTGGTTACACCGGCAGATGGCTACGGCTCCTTCACCTACTCAACGAATGGCTACAGCGCCGGCGTGAGCGTAGGCTGGACGTCTGCCAGCTACGATGCCAACGGATTCCCGATTTACGGCTACTCATACGGCCGCCCCGTGTATGGTTACACAGCAGCCGGCGCAGCCATTTTCAGCATTGCAGCTCTGACTGCCCTGTGCTTTGTGCCTGATTGGGGCCCAGCTCCCTGGTACTGCGGCCACTGGCATTACCCGCCGCATATCCACCGCGTATCCTGCCCGCCACGCTATTCGCACGGGCACCATCCCGGTCACCGGCCAAGCGGCGGGGCCCACCATGGCCATCACTCGCCACACCACCACGGCGGCGCACACAAGCCCTCACATCATGTTCAGAGCCCGCATGGCCACATAAAAGCCCCCCAACCCAACGTAGGAACACACAAACCCGGCGTGGGTGGTCACCGCCCGAGTATGGGTGGCTCACGCCCGAGTATGGGTGGCTCACGCCCGAACATAGGTGGCTCACGCCCGAACATGGGCGGCTC
Organism: Akkermansia sp.; assembly: GCA_045531695.1. GTDB lineage: Bacteria > Verrucomicrobiota > Verrucomicrobiia > Verrucomicrobiales > Akkermansiaceae > Akkermansia. Next base: position 5,894 of record JAZSEM010000122.1, on the reverse strand, counting down.
ACGCCCGAGTATGGGTAGCTCACGCCCGAGTATGAACCGAATTCGCGGAGCCTCGCGCCCGGCAGGCTTCTCGCGCGGTGGTGGTGGAGGTCGTCATCACGGCAGAAGAAGATAAGAAAACTTTTCTACCACTTCCGGACAATCGTCCCGTAGCCTTTAAGATCAACACTTAACCGCTGCGGGATTTTGCTTTTTCTGATATTCTCTAAACCAAGCTCTGCAAAAGAGCGATTTTATCTTGACTCTGACTGCTGCGGTGTTATACTTTGAGGTAAGAGAAACGGCACAACTCGTTGCCCGGAGGTTTTTAATTTTAACCATTTTTACGTATATGAAGAAAACAGTGAGTACGCTTATAGTCGGCGTTGCCGCCGTCGGCGCTGTGAGTGAAGTTCAGGCGCAGGCACCCGCTACGCCCCCTGCCACCACGACTACGCAGCCTGCAGCAACGGAACAGCAGGCTGCCCCTACACTTACACCGCGACAGCAGCGCAGAGCCGCTCGTGCAGCAGCACGCGCAGCAGCACGAGCCGCCGCTCAGGAAGCAGAGGCCGAGCGCGCAGCTGCCGAGCAAGAGCTGGCTACCCTCGAAATCATGCCTGCCAAATATTCATCCTATCTATTGCAGGCCATTAACTCGGGTGACGAGCACATACTTGAGCTACTGCTCGCGGCCGGAGCCGACCCGAACGTGCGCGACTCCAACGGCGAATACGCCCTGCACTGGGCAGTCAAGACCAACCAGCCGCATTTCATGGACATGTTGCTGGATGCCGGCGCCGATATCGAAGCCCGCAACCCTCGCACACGAGCCACCGCCATGCATCTGGCCGCATGGAACGACAGCCCGGAGTGCCTGCGCCTGCTGCTGAGCGAGGATGCCGACCCGAATGCCACCGATATAGTGGGCGACACCCCCATGCTGCGCGCCATTAAGCTTGGACACACCGAAAATGTACTGGCTCTTGTAGCCGCCGGAGCAGATGTAAAACAGGCTAATGACGAAGGTGTAACCCCATTGCTGGCGGCATCTCGCGCAGATAACGACGAGTGCGTGAAGGCCTTTGTCGCTGCGGGCGCCGTCGACAACCTGGCAGCTGCAGCCATCGTGGGCGATTTGTATGTGCTCAACTATTTCATATCGGCCGGCGTGCGCGTAAATGTGCGCAACGGACTGGGCGAAACCCCGCTGCATCTGGCCGCAGAGTTCGGTCACACAGAGTGCGTAAAATCCCTGTTGAATGCCGGTGCATGGATTCTGGCCAAGAACAAGCTGGGCGCCACCCCCCTGCACGAAGCCGCAGCCGGCGGACATCTGGATTGCGTGACATTGCTGCGCGATACCGGGGCTGACATCAACGCCCGTGGAGCTTATGGGACCACCCCCATCAGCAGAGCAGCGGCCGCCGGTCATGCCGATTGCGTGAGCTACCTCATTTCCGTGGGAGCCGATGTGAATGCTGCCGATGAATATGGCGAAACCCCGCTTATCTGGGCCGCGACCAACGGGCACTCCGTTTGCCTGAAATTGCTGCTCGATGCCGGGGCCGACAAAAATGCGGTTGATAAAGCCGGCGAAACTGCCCTGCACTGCGCCACCGAGAAGGGGCACAAGGAGTGCATACGCCTGCTGAAGTAACAACTGCAACAATCTGCAAATAATTACTCAGGCCGGAGTTCATCGCCACCGCGATGAACTCCGGCTCGTTTATTTACGCTTGCCATCTCATGCCTGACATGGTATACTGACGCTTCAACAGCTATAACAAGATATGAACGCAATACCTAACGTACTGGCAGGGCGCTATGCCTCTGACGCGATGAAGGCCATCTGGTCCGCTGAGGGCCGCATTGTACTGGAGCGCGAGTTCTGGATTGCCGTGATGAAGGCACAGAAAGACCTGGGGCTGGATATCCCGCAGGAGGCAATAGATGCCTACGACAGCGTGAAAGGCAACGTTGATATCGAGAGCATCAACAACCGTGAGCGAATCACCCGCCACGATGTGAAGGCCCGAATCGAGGAGTTCTGCGACCTCGCAGGCCACCAGCACATTCACAAGGGCATGACCAGCCGCGACCTCACCGAAAATGTGGAGCAGCTGCAGGTCTGGCGCAGCATGCAGATTATCCGCGACAAGGCCGTGGCCGTGCTCGACCGCATGAGCAAGCACGCAGCCGACTGGCGCGACGTGGTATTTGCCGCCCGCACTCACAATGTGGCCGCACAGGCCAGCACCATGGGCAAGCGCGTGGCTATGTTCGGCGAGGAACTGGTGCACTGGACCTGGGCCTGGGTGAGCATGATGGAGCGCTACCGTGTGCGCGGTCTGAAGGGTGCCGTGGGTACCCAGCTCGACCAGATCTCCCTCTTCGGCAAGAACCCTGAGACCGTGCGCGAGCTCGAGAGCCGCATCTGCGCCCACCTTGGCATCTCCACCAAGTGGATGAACGTGGGTCAGGTGTACCCCCGCTCGCTCGACTTTGAAATCATTTCCGGCCTGGTGGGCCTGTCCTGCGCCCCCAGCAGCTTCTGCAAGACCTGGCGCCTGATGGTGGGCCACGAGCTGTGCACCGAGGGCTTTGCCAAGGGACAGACCGGCTCCAGCGCCATGCCCCACAAGCAGAACCCCCGCTCCTGCGAGCGTGTGAACGGCTTCCACGCCATTCTGAAGGGTCACCTGAGCATGATTGGCGGCATTGTCGGCGACCAGTGGAACGAGGGCGACGTGTCCTGCTCCGTAGTGCGTCGCTGCGTGCTGCCCGATGCCTTCATGGCAGCCGATGGCCTGTTCGAGACCTTCCTGACCGTCATGGATCAGATGGGCGTTTACAAGCCCGTCATTCAGACCGAGCTGAACCGTTACCTGCCCTTCCTGATGACCACCACCATCATGATGGCCGCCGTACAGCGCGGTGTGGGTCGCGAGGAGGCTCACGAGGTGATTAAGGAGCACGCCGTAGCGGTTTCCGACGAGCTGCGCAGCGGCACCATTGCCACCAACGACCTGCTGGATAGACTGGGTGCCGACGGTCGACTGAAACTCAGCCGCGAAGAAATTCAGGAGATTTACGATGCCAATGCCGGCGATACCGGCATGGCCGCCGACCAGGTGGACGCCTTCTGCGCCATGGTCACCGAACTGGCAGACAAATACCCTGCCGGTGTGGGCTACACCCCCGGTGCCATTCTGTAATTAAAACAACAGCCGGATTTATATGGCAGATGATAAAGAACAGGTTCTCTTTGAGAATGCAGCCTATCGGCTTACGTCGACAGGCCTGCAGCAGGAGGGCCTGTCTGCCCGCCTGCAGGGGCCGGGTAAACTCATCATCTGTCGCGAGGGGCAAGGGGAGCGCGAAATCAGCATTCCCCCGCTGCCCAACGGCTGCACGGGCATGCGCAGCAGCATACCCGTGCTCACGGCCATGTACAATCTGGCTGCTCACGAACTGCAGGCCAATATTCAGCCCGACGGCAGTATGTTGGCCGGCGCCAACTGGAGCACCGTCTGGACACGCGATATCTCCTATACAGCTGCGCTGGGAGCTACCTTCATCGCTCCGGCCGAGGTACGTGCCAGCCTTCAATCCCGCGTGAAAGACGGCATCATTCTGCAAGATACCGGCACCGGTGGCGGTTGGCCAATCTCCACTGACCGCGTGGTATGGGCCATGGGTGCATGGAGCCTGTACCAATCTGAGGGCGACACGGAATGGCTCAAGTACTGTGTGGACGTTATCACTGCCACCTTGGCACAGGACGACGCCCTGCTGCCGTCCCACACGCCCCTGCGACCGGGAGAAACCTCATTCATCGACTGGCGGGAGCAGAGTTACCCCGACTGGATGACCCCGGCCGACATCGGCGCCAGCTACGCCTTTGGCACCAATGTACTGCACTACATAGCACGTATCGTGCTGGTGCGCATGCTCACCGAGCTCGATCGCGAGAAGGAGGCAGTGCCACACCGCGAGCGGGCCGCAGAATTGGCCGAAGCCATTGAACAGGCTTTCTGGAGCAAGGCCAACAGCCAGTACTGCATGATGCGTACCCCCGATGGCTGCCCCGATGAGCGAATTGACTCCCTGGCCAACGCACTCGCAGTCATCTGCGGACTGGCCGGCGAGCACGCCAACCGTGCTATGGCCACCCTGCCCAGCAGCCCCTGGGGCACACCGGTCTTTGCCCCCTACAAATCAGGGCAGAAGGCGGCCTACCACAATCGGGCCATCTGGCCGTTCGAGGAGGCCTTTGTCCTGATAGCGCACGCCGAACTGCGTGACCCTGCCGGAGCAGCGTTCTCCATGGCAGCACTTCTGCGAGCCGCACTGGCATTCGGCACCAATAAGGAGAATTTCCATGCCGAGAGCGGCGAGGCCGAGGGTACACTGCAGAACTCTGACCGCCAGCTCTGGAGCACCGCCGGTATGCTGGGGCTATTCTACTACGGGCTTTTCGGCATACACTACGAGCACGATAATCTGGTATTCACCCCCTGCGTGCCCAAGGGATTTGCCGGCAGTCACTGGCTCACCAACCTGCGCATACGCGACATGGTGCTCAATGTGCGCATCAACGGCTACGGCACCGACATCTGCTCCGTACGCATCAACGGCAAACCGGCCACCCCCATTCTGCCGCTCGATACCGTGGGCAACCTGCAGATAGAAATTGAGCTCATGCCCGAGGACAGCGAGGAGCCTGCCAGCAATTTCCCCACCGCTCACGAGGACCTACCCGAGCCGGAGTGGGATAACCCCACCCCCACCCTGCTGCGTTGGCACCCCGTCCCCGGAGCCACCAGTTACTATATCTTTGCCAACGGTTCCGCACTGGGAGCCACCCCCGATTGCAGCTTTGCCATCACACGCCCCGCCGCCTGCAGCACAGAATACCGAGTACAGGCCATCGGACCGGGGAACGCCGGCTGTCTGGGCAAGCCCTGGCAGAGCTGCCCTGAGGGGACATTCACACGCCTGCAGCCCCTCAGCATAGGCGAGGAGGCCGAGTACGACGTGGAGAACAATCAGGCCTGGCTCGACACCAAGCCTTGCACCGCCCTGCTCAGCTACGGCGGCACTACTCTGGCCACAGGCACCTACCGGTTGCGTGTGCAGTACTGCAACGCCACAGCCTCTCTGCGGGACGGCGACAGCTGCGCGCTGCGTGAACTGCTGGTCGACGGTGAACCGGTTGCTATCATCCCCCTGCCACACAATACCGAGGCCGGTAACTGGGAGCACTACACCCTCACCGCTCCTGTAACCGTCAACCTTAAGAGCGGGCGCCATACCTTTGCTCTGCGTTACAACCCCGCCACCTGTACCAATGCCAACGGCAACCTCAACCAGTGCATGGTGCGCGCCCTCGAAATTACCCGCCGCGGTTAAACGTCGCCCCCATCCCTGATTTTTCTCGCTCCTCATAGCGACAGAAAACTCATAATTTCGCCCCACGGAGTTCGACAAATTGGAGTTTGGCTCCCTATCCCCAAGGCGTCAGCCTTGGTCTTCACCCTGCGCGCAGCGCATTCTTCACCACCGTGCGCAGCACGGTTCTTCACCGCGGGCTTCAGCCCGCTTTTCACTCGGCCGCAGGCCGTTAAAAAGCTTTCATTCCAAAGCGAGCCACAGGCGAGCCTAGCGAAGCCCCGTGAAACGGTGGCGACAGCCTTTCGCGGCCTGACGGTTGCATACATCTAAATCCCAAAGCTACCGCTCTTATCAGTCAGGCTGTCACCCCGTTTCACGGGGCTCTCGATATTATTTGCTCAATACCCGGGGCTGCGCCGCTTCGCGGCTTACCCCGCGCTATGTGCTATCGCCCCGTTAACACGGGGCTTTTTGAATTCCGCTCACCTTCGGTTCGCCATACAGCTCGGCAAATTGCC
>JAZSEM010000036.1:0-2742 GCA_045531695.1 Akkermansia sp. | reverse complement strand
AGGCAGGCGCCGTTGGCTCGCTCCCCTACAAACATCAATTTGCTGCACTGCGAGCTTGCGAGCCGAATGTCCAATTTCAAAATCCAAAATTCAAAATCCAACTTTTCAACGGCCTGCGGCCGAGTGAAAAGCGGGCTGAAGCCCGCGGTGAAGAACCGAGCTGCGCACGGTGGTGAAGAATGCGCTGCGCGCATGGTGAAGACCAAGGCTGACGCCTTGGGGATAGGGGTAAAAACGGAAAAGCCCCGCAGTGCATGACTGCGGGGCTTTCTGCATGAACTGTTGGGGAGCTTTACAGCTTTTCAGCGTGGGCAATGATGTTGGGCACATTCATGCCGAGCTCGCTGAGCACCACATCGCCGGGGGCGGAGAAGCCGTAGTTGTCGATGGCGATGATGCTGCCCTCGGTGCCGACGTAGCGGTACCACAGGTCGCTCTTGCCGGCTTCAACGGCCAGACGGCGGGTGCAGGCGGCGGGCAGCACGCTCTCGCGGTACTCGGCGCTCTGGCGGTTGAAGCGCCACATGGAGGGCATGGACACCACGCGCACATCGGGGCCGAGTTCCTTGGCGGCCTGCAGGGCGAGGATGACCTCGGAACCGGTGGCAATGATGATGCGGCCGGGCTGCTCGGTGCTCTCCTTGTGGGCAATGTAAGCGCCCTTCAGTGTACCCTGACGGCGCTGCTCGGCGCTGATGGGAGCCACGGAGGAAAGGCTGGGGATATTCTGACGGGTAAGGATGAGGGCGGTGGGGCCGTCCTTGCGCTCCATAGCGCACATCCAGGCACCGGCGGCTTCTTCCTCATCGGCGGGGCGCACCACGTCGAGGTTGGGGATGACGCGCAGACCGCTCACGGTCTCCACCGGCTGGTGGGTCGGACCGTCTTCGCCCACGGCTACGGAGTCGTGAGTGAGCACGTAGGTAACAGGCAGGTGGGAAAGTGCAGCCACGCGGATGGAAGCACGCATGTAGTCCACGAATACGCAGAAGGTACCGGCGGATACACGGAACAGGCCGTCATAGGCGATACCGTTGCAGATAGCAGCCATGGCGTGCTCGCGGATACCGAACCAGTAGTTGCGACCGGCGTAGTTGTCGGCAGAGAAGTCACCGCCGTTCTTCAGGTAATTCTTGTTGGAGGAGAAGAGGTCAGCGCTGGTGGAGAGCAGGGCGGGGCAGGCGTCGCCGATGGCGTTCTGAGCCACTGCACCGGAGGAACGGGTGGCCTCCTTGCAACCCTCGGCAAAGGTGGGAATCATGGCGTTGCTCACCTCGGGAGCCAGACCGTTGACGGCCAGGTCCATACCGGCGTCGAGAGCGGCAGCCTTGTCGGGGTTGGCGGTGCGCCAGGCCTCATAGGTCGCCTTCCAGTCAGCGTAAGCGGCTTCGCGCTCAGCCTTCTTGCCGGCCATGTAGGCGCGGACTTCATCGCTCACGTAGTAGCGCACGTCGGTGGGCAGACCCCAGTTGGCGTGAGCCTCGGCCCAGAGCTTGGCACCACCTTCGCCGTGGCCCTTGGTTGTACCCTCGAAACCGGGCACGCCCTTGGCAATGATGGTCTTGGCAATGATGAGCTTGGGGCGGCCGTTCTTCTCGAGAGCGGCGGTACGCAGGGCGGTGCGAACCTGCTGCAGGTCGTTACCGTCGATGGTGACGGCATCCCAGCCCTGAGCGGTGAAGGTAGCGGCAATGTCGTCCACCTGAGTTTTCTCGATGGGGGCATCGAGGGTGATGCCGTTGGCATCGTAAATGAGAATGAGGTTGTCGAGCTTCAGGCAGCCGGCGATAGCGGCGGCCTCGCGGGAGATACCTTCTTCAATACAGCCGTCACCGGCCAGGCAGTAGACGTTCTGGTTGAAAATCTCGTGCTCGGGGGTGTTGTAGCAGGCAGCTGCATGCTTGGCGGAAATAGCGAAACCAACGGCGTTGGCAATACCCTGACCCAGAGGGCCGGTGGTGCACTCCACACCGGGGCAGCAGCCGTACTCGGGGTGGCCGGGGGTGTTGGAACCCTTGGCGCGGAAAGCCTTCACATCGTCCATCGTTACACCGTAGCCGGCCAGGTGCAACCAGCCGTACAGGAACATGGAACCGTGGCCGCCGGAAAGTACAAAGCGGTCGCGGTTGAGCCAGCGGGGCTCGGCGGGGTTGACGTTCAGCAGCTCGCCGTACAGTACGGCACCGATTTCTGCACAGCCGATGGGCAGACCCATGTGACCCGATGCCTTGTCGAAGATGGCATCAATGGCAAGTCCCTTTGCCTCGTTGGCTGCTTTCTGAAGAATTTCCGTGTTCATGCGCGTTTATCTTACCACAAATAACGCATTTGTAAAGCAATAAACAGTTTTATAGCCATGCGGAAGGTCAAAAATAAGCGCGGTAGCCACAAGGCAGAGCGCCCATCCGCGTCGCAACACGGATGGGCACCCAACTTACTACCTTATGAAACCCGGTCGCCTCAAATTGACGGGCCGTGCTCTCTCCTTCACGAGCATCCGTCGGCGGCCGGTAATGGTAAGACAACGCTTTCTCGTGCTTTGTTCAAAATTTTTTCGGAATTTTATCTGTGGCTATAAGTTTACACGCGTTGGAATAATTAGAAAAAGAGCAATTTGTAGAAGTACTAGTTACGAGTTACAAAGGACTAGGTGTAAAGTTCCGCGACTTACGCCGCAAGGGTTGCCGAGCTTTGCCTCGGCTGCTGCCCGCGCTTTAAGGCGCGGGCGTGAACGGTAGCTTA
>JAZSEM010000113.1:0-14586 GCA_045531695.1 Akkermansia sp. | reverse complement strand
GCCCCCTGCATAAATGGGTATAAATCGCCCCGCTGTAGCAATCGTGCTTGCGCCTGATGGCCGGCCATGATTCAATCAGGCCAGTTGTTTACGCCGCCGCACAAGTAGGAGCGACAAAAAGATATGACCGGGTGCGGGTGTACTCGGTGAACATGCCCCGGAGCAGGAGAAGAAGCCGCTCCGGGGCGCGTTTTTTATCCACCTGCCACGGGGCAATGATTCCTTGACAGTTGCACGCCCCTGCTGTACAATGCCCGCGCCGCGAAAGCGGTAAAATATGCACAAGATAATATACTCCGCTCTGCCTTATAGTGAGGCAGTACTCCGGCTCGTAGAGCTGCTGATAGTAATCTGCCATAGCTAAAGGCAGTACAGGGCGGGGGAAGTTGCCCCTTTCTCCCGCCCTTTTGGGAGGGGAAAAATAAAGTCTTGACTTCGCTGTGGAAGAGGGTACAATAAGGGCATCCCGAACGGGGTATATTATTTTAAGCATATTTTGCGGTAGTAGGAGGGCAAACCTGCTACCGCATTTCTTTTGCCCTGATTCCCCCCCCTGCATTCCGCGACACTGTGCGCGACATCGTGCAAGCCTGATTCCCCGCTGTAGCCTGATGGCGTGAGCTATGCCCGCGACACGAGCCACGACATGCTGGGCGGCATCGGGCGCAAGCAACAACTGCCCGCTGTAGGAAGTGCGCTAAAATAGCCCCTCTGTGCTCAAAATTGGGGCTGAGGGGGGCTTTTGGTCATTGTTGTAAAAATGCGTTAATAGCCCCATTTGAGCAAAATCAGGGTAAAGTAAAAGCCCCTTACTTTTTATCGTAAGGGGCTTATTAACAACTACCGCAGACGGGACTCGAACCCGTACAGACGTTACCGTCCGGGAGATTTTAAGTCTCCTGCGTCTACCATTCCGCCACTACGGCACTGCGTTGTTGCGGGTGATATTCAATCATAATGTCGGGGGCTTGACAAGCAAAAAGGCGGGGGCAGGGGGGTGATGGCACAGAAATCGTGTCAGTCTGACCAATGCCAGGTGATTTTCTTCTCGATATCGGGGTGAATGGCATGGCCCACAGGGCAGGAACGGGCGGCGGCTTCCAGCACTTTGCGGTCGGAATGCGTGACCACGTGCGGTACGGAGATATCGAACTCCATAGAGCTGATGCCATCGCTGCCCTCAATGCAGGCGGCTTTGATGCAGATGCCGTCTGCCGGCACATGCCGACGCGCAGCGGTGAAGGCCACCATGCTGAGCATGCACGAGGCTACGGTGGCCGCCAGCATGTCGGCTGGAGTGGGGTACTCCCCGCGCCCGCCCAGGGCTTTGGGGACATCGGTGGCGAAGGTGGCGGCGGACGGGCTGAAACTGGTGTAGCAGCGCAGTTCGCCGGAATGTAGGGTAGATGAGGTGAATTTCCGGTCCATGGGCCAGATTATGCAGGAGCAGGGCCGTGCGTGCAATCTATTTTTCCGCCTGTTACTTTTATGACGTAAGAAATGAAATGTTATATTTGTTGTAAGGTATTTATATACAGTTTGGAATGGTGTGATGTCCGTAGCTTTTACCGGGTGGCTGTAAAATCTGCATAGCATTATGTCTCATCTTGTTCTGGACAAACGGGCGGATTTGTGATTTATTAAGCGCACGTTTTTTACGCAAAACCATGAAGTCTTACACCATTTTCCAGAAGTCGGATGACGAGACCGTCAACAATTTCCTCTCTTGGATGCGCAACCAGGAGCGTGGCGTGTACCGCGCTGCCCTGCGCGAGCTGGGCGCCCTGAAGAAGCTGCGCCCGCAGTTCATGCAGCAGAAGCCCCTGGAGGAGCAGTTCGCCTGGATTAAGAAGATGCTGGCCTGGAAACCCGCCGAGACCATCGCTGACCACCTGCTGCAGGTATGGCTTATCCGTAAGCACGAGGGTATGCTCATCAGCTTCATCGAAATGCTGGGTATCGAGCACAACGGCCACGGTGTGGTGGATGTGCTGCCCGAGACTCTCGATGCCGACAAGCTGAAGGCCGCTGTGGACGCTCTCTTCGAGAAGTACCCCGCCGGTGCCGTATCCGTATACCTGCACATGTTCCAGAACCAGACCGAGGAGGGCTGGCCCGAGCTGCAGGAGATTCTGGACAATGATGAGCGTGTCACCATTCGCTGATGCGCTGATGATGACGTCCCCTCAGTCGGCGGACGAACATTTTATGTTGCTGGCCATGCGCGAGGCAGAGAAAGCCCGCGCGGCCGGCGAGGTTCCCTGTGGCTGCGTGATTGTGAAGGACAATCGCGTGATTGCCCGTGGCTGGAACCAGGTGGAAGCCCTTAAGGATGCCACTGCCCACGCTGAAATGCTGGCATTGACTGCCGCAGAAAGCGCTGTGGGAGATTGGCGCTTGGAGGGCTGCACTGTTTATGTGACCAAGGAGCCGTGCCCCATGTGTGCCGGTGCCATGGTGCATTGTCGCCCCGACAGGGTGGTATTCGGCATACGCGACCCCAAGGGCGGGGCCTGTGGCGGGTGGATTAACCTGCTGGACTCCAACCCGCCGCTTAATCACAAGTGCGAGTGTGTGGGCGGTGTACTGGGCGATGCGTGTCTGGAGCAGTTCCAGAGCTTTTTCCGCGCAGCGCGTGCTGCGGCCAAACTGCGTAAGCAACAACTCAGAGAACAGGAGAGTGCCGATGATTCCCGAGATTGAGCTTTACCTGAATACGGAGCGCGATTGGGTGAGCGATGAGCTTATCGAGCGCTTCGGCGCTGCGCTGCGTGCCTTGCTGCCCGACCTGCTGGCTCAGCCCAAGGGCCCCGACCATGTGCTCAGTGAGCTGCCCGTGGTCGAGATTGCCGTGGTGGATGACGAGGCGATTGCCCGTGTGCATGCCGAGTTCCTGAATGACCCGACGGAGACGGATGCCATCACCTTTCCCTACGGGGAAATCCTGGTGAGCTGCGATACCGCGGCCCGCTATGCCGCAGAGCATGGTCTGAACCCGCAGGAGGAGCTTTTCCGCTACATGGTACACGGGTTGACCCACCTGCATGGTTATCTGGACTACGAGCCGGAAGACCGTCAGGCGCTCTTTGACGTGCAGGAACCGCTGGTAGCACGCTACTTTCCGAAATAAAAGCTTGCAAAAGCACGCGGGAACTGATAATATTCCTGCGCGCAAGTTGCTCCGGTAGCTCAGTTGGATAGAGCACGAGCCTTCTAAGCTTGGGGTCCCGCGTTCGAGCCGCGGCCGGAGCGCTTCCTGAAAATAATCCCACCGTTTCTTTATGAGGAACGGTGGGATTATTTCTTTTCTGATGTTAAAATGACCTGTTCAGAGCGGCACCCCCGCAGCAAGCCTGTTGTCGCCGCATGTCGCTTAACTGACTCCAAAACAGGTTGCAAGCTTCGACTATAAGAAGCGTTTTGCCCAAAGGCGGTGAGAATAATATTCCTTAATTCAACGCTCTCTGTTGTTTGCGGCGAATGCGCTCCCACTTCTCACGGGCCAGTTGTTGCATATCCGTTGCCGGGTCATTTTCGTCGACAATTTCCACGCCTAACATCGTTTCGATGACATCTTCCATGGTGATGATTCCTCGTAAGCCGCCATATTCATCAACTACTGTGGCAATGTGCTCCTTTTTTTCAATGAAATGTTCCCAAATGGTGTAAACGGATGTTTCTTCTCCGAAGGACAGAATCGGGCGAGTGATATCCGCTACTTTGCATGTGAAATCATCTTTTGCTAATTTTTCCAACATAGCCGTTCTGAGTATATATCCGGTTATGTACTCTTTGCTTTCTGCATAAACAGGTACGCGTGTAAAAATGAGTTCCAGTTTCTCATACGCCTCATTCAGGGTGGCGTTTTCCGCCACAGCTTCGACGATGACACTGGGGGTCATAATATCCCGGGCTTTTACCTGCGAAAGCTTCATGCAGCTTTGGAGTATATGGCTTTCCTTTTCCTGAAAAATACCCTCAGTTTCACCGATTTTGACCATGGCGTGAATTTCTTCTCGGCTGACAGTAAGTTGTTTGTCTGACGGGGTGAAAATGCGTGTAATAAACTCGGAAAGCCAGACAAGCGGCCAGGTGATGATGATAAGAACGCGAATGATGCCGGTGCAAGGCATGGCAAGATGACGCCAGTAAGACGCGCCTATGGTCTTGGGGATTATTTCAGAAAAAATCAGAATAAGCAGCGTTAATACTGCGGATATGATTCCGAAATATGCCTCTCCGAATATTTTTGTAGACTCAGAACCTACACCGGCGGCGCCAATGGTGTGAGCAACAGTATTGAGGGAGAGGATGGCTGCAACAGGTCGATCAATGTTATTTTTGTACTCTTGCAGTAAAATTGCCTTTTTGTTACCCTCGCTCTCCTTCATACGGATGAAGGAATTGGGCGTAGACAACAGGACGGCCTCCAGTACAGAACAGAGGAACGACATTGACAGTGCACCAAGCAAATAGATTAACAAAAGCGTCATATGTCTACCATTTTACACAATCATCACAATAGTGCTAACAGTTTATTTGTCAGTATTGCTCTTTTTACGAGTGTGAGCGTGGAAGTATCGGCCAAATTTGCTTAGCTGCTCCCCTTGTTAAAGGGCTCTGCGGTGAAAGGCTTCGCCGTTATTCCGGGGGAGCTGCGAAACGCGCTCATGCTGTCTATGACGCCATCATCCCGCCGATTGCTTGTTCAACTGCTACTGTGACTCCTTGCCGGCAATTTGTTATTGCTGAGTTGCAGTCGGCGCGATTCGGATGAGTAAATTGGTGATAATGGCTGCACAGCTACCGGTGGTGATGCCGGAGGAGAAGATTTCGCGAATGGTTTGCGGCATTTGGCTGAGGATATCGGGCACCATTTCCACACCGATACCGAATGCCAGGCTGATAGCAATCACAAGCGAGGCTTTGCGGTCTATTTCCTGCGATACGAGAATGCGGATGCCGGCTGCTGCAACGGTGCCGAACATCAGTAGTGTAGCGCCACCGAGCACCGGCTCGGGCATGAGGGAGAACACCAATCCCACGTAGGGGAATAGCCCCAGTAGCACCAGCATGGCGGCAATGTAGTACCCCACGCGCCGACTTGCAATGCCCGTGAGAAGAATGAGGCCGTTGTTCTGGGCAAAAATCGAGTTCGGAAAGGAATTCAGCATGGCTGCCACCATGGAGTTGAAGCCATCTGCCAGAATTCCGCCCTGTGCTCGTTTCATGAAATCATCTCCTTGCACTTTCAGCCCGGTAATCTGAGAATTGGCGGTTATGTCACCATAGGCTTCGATGGAGGTAATGACGTAAATGAGCCCCAGAGCAATGAAGGCAGACCAGCTGAAGTTCAGCCCATAGCGAAAAGGTGAGGGGAAGTGGAATGCACCATAACCCGATATGCTGTTGAAATCGATAAGCCCCATGAACCAGGCAACGATGTAGCCAACGATAAGCCCGATAACGATGGAGCTCATGCGCAGGTACTTGTTGCTGCTTTGGTTGCTGATAACGATGCAGATGAGAACAAGCCCGGAGAGCATGAGGTTGCCGGAACTGCCGAAGGTTCCGTTGCTCATGGCTGCGTAGCCCCCGCCGCAGGCAATGATACCTACTTTCACCAGGCTCAGCCCGATGAGGGTTACTACGATGCCGGATACCAGAGGGGTGATAATCTTCTGCAAGTAGCGCAGGGTCACGCTTACTACCATTTCCAGAGAGGCGGCAGCCATGCAGGAGCCGAAGATAAGCGGCAGTCCGCCAATCTGACCGGCGGCAATGATGGGGGCTATGAATGAGTAACTTGTGCCCTGAACACAGAGTAAGCCGGCACCCAGGCGACCGAAGCGTCGGCATTGAACAAAGGATGATATGCCCGATGCTACCAGCGACATCGATACCAGATAGCCGGTGGTGGCGGTGTCCAGATTGAGGGCTCCTGCTATGATGAGTGGCGGTGTAACCACTGCCACGAACATGGCAAGCAGGTGCTGAAGTGCGGCAAAAAGCGCATCCCAGAATGGCGGCGTGTCCTCTAACCCATAGATGAGGTCAGTCCGGCCGGCGTCAGGGGTGGAGCTCATGTTCAGTCTCGCAGTTGAATGGAGCAGTTATCCAGGCTTTCAACAATAGCCAGAGATTCTACATGAATGCCCATGCGGCGCAGTTCATTGCCGCCGTTCTGAAATGATTTTTCGATGAGGAACCCCATACCTTCCAGCTGGGCACCGGCCTGTTTCACGAGGTCGAGTATACCCAGTGCGGCATTTCCGTTGGCCAGGAAATCATCGATGAAAAGCACTCTGTCATTCGGCCCCAGATATTCGCGGCTTACGCACACGGTGTAGTCTTTGTCTTTTGTGAAGGAGTGAATGGAGGTGCAAATCATGTTCTCCATGGTGCTCGGCTTCTTCTTCTTGGCAAAGACAACGGGCAGCTCCAGCAGGTTGCCTACCATGATGGCCGGTGCTATACCACTGGCTTCAACCGTTATGATTTTGTTGATACGGGCAGAGGCAAATCGGCGTACAAACTCTACGGCCATGGAGCGCATCAGGCTTGCATCCATTTGGTGGTTTATAAAACTGTCCACCTTGAGTATGCCCCCGGAAAACATTTGCCATCTTTAAGAATACGGTCCTTCAGCGCCTTCATGAACAGATTTGTTACGTTGCAGTGCCGCGCAGTTTAACATTTATTTTGACGTCTGGCAAGCATTATAAGCACTTTTGGCCGGAATGCCTTTTTGCTGACTTGACATATCGATGAAAATGCAGAAAATAAATAAATCTCTCCTGCATGCCATGAAATTTCGTTTTTCTCTTCGATTCCTGCGTTGGGTTGTACTGTCGGTCGGGGGCGTATGTGCGCTGAGTACTACGCTTCAGGCGGCAGTTATGCATTCGGATGTTTCGCGCAACACTTATGTGGATTTTGCGTCGAATTCCGGGCGTTATGCTGTGGGTGCCACCAATGCGTTGCTGGATTATATACGGCTGAGAGATGGCGGCGTGCAAATAGAATATACATCTACCAGTGGTAAGAGCGATACCCCGTATACCATGCAGCATGGCATGGTGAGCTTTGATTCCGTGTCGGATATAGGCAGCAGCACGGCTATTTCATACAACTACGTGGTGACTGCCGCTCACCAGATGTCTGTACCGTATCCTACGTTCACGGCGAATGAGTGGGGGATTGGCACCAATCGAAGTATCAAGTACATGGGGATTGAGGAGGGAACCAAGTTCATCCACCAGATTTTCGGCGGAAGTAGTCAAGATACGGAGCAGGACTATAAAATTTCCAGATTGAGCAAGTTGATTACCGATGTGGAGCCCGCAGCACTGTATACCGGTGATATCGGCAAGGAGTTGAAGTCAAATGCGGCATTGGTGTATCGTGTGGGCGGCGGTACTCAGGTGACTTGGGATAAGGATGGTAAAGAAACTGAGGTGAACTACGGTGGTATGTTCACAGTGGGTGGTATAGGCTATATCAGCGATGTGGTTGGGGTTAGCGATGACTTTACCCGGGTGTATGTGACAACGGCCGAAAAAACTACCAGTGGCGGTGCAAGCGATTTAACTCCTTTACCCTTTGGCTCTCAGGGGGCGGATTCCGGCAGCCCCTATTTTGTGTGGGATGCTGCGAGCAAGAGTTTTCGGTTCCTGATGGAACATATCGGAACTAATGGCGCCACCTATAAACGTGGTGGTTCTGCAGCGGGGTGGACTCAGGTTCAGATGAATGCCGATAATGTCTACGTCAACATGGCTACTGTGGAAGGGGCTCTCAGGATAGAAGGGGCGGATGCAACCGAGGACGGAGGCACGACTGATACCATCAGTGGGCAGGAGGTGACCGTGAATCCGGCGGTGGGATACCTGAGACATGACGGCGGCAACCTGGTCTATGATAAAACGAAATGGGAGAGTGTGACTTTCAGGGCCGTCGAAACAGGGCAGCATACCTGGAAGGATTTGTCGTCATTGAAGGATAAGGACGATTGGTATGGTTATGGTAGTGAATACTTGAACGCAACACCGAGTGTTACGTTCGATGATGATGATAAAGCTGTTATCGAGGAGGAAATTACCTACGCCAAGTTGTATCAGACTCAGAATCTGGTGCTCCTGGCAGCCGGTGATGGTGCTACCTACAATGTTAATGTGACCCGGGATACAGATTTGGGGCTGGGGTACATGCACTTTGCGGCCAATGGGCACAAGGAAGTGGTTTACAAGGTCAACCCGGCCGGCAGCAATCAGTTAAACTCGGCCGGTTATATGGTGGATGCCGGGGTACAGGTGAATGTAAGCCTGCGCAATTCCGATACGAACTACATGCGTGAGTGGCGCAAGGTGGGTGAGGGCACGCTCAATATCTGCGGAAGTGGGGGCAATAATGAGATTTTCCTGAATGTCGGCGGCAATGGTAAGACCCTGCTGAATCAGGAGAAAGGGTACTATGCTGCTTACAATGTGCTGGTGAATACCGGCTCGACAGTTGTGATTGCTGATACCGGGCAGATTAAGCGCGACCTCACCTTCGGCAATGGTGGCGGTACTCTGGACATGAATGGCAACAAGATGGATTGGTATCTGAGCGAGGGCCAGAAGCGGGATAGTTTCACCATCAATGCCCTCACGGAAGAGGCCATCATCAGCAACGGTTCTTCCGAACGTGCTGTCCTCACTTTTAAAGAGAGCGGCAATCAGAAATTTATCGGCTCTTTCCGTGATTCGGAAGGTTCTGCGCTGGGCATCATCTATGACGGTGGCGGTACCTGGGAACTGAACGGCATACGAACCCAACTGCTCCATGAAAACAGTGGCCTTACCGTGCAGAACGGCACGGTTAAGCTCGCCGGTACGCTGACTGTACATGGATTCGGAAGCTTCAGTTCATCAAAGGATGTTGTGGACTTTTCCACCCGTGAGAATGATTGGCACTATGCGGATGCTACCATGAATGTCACCGTGAAGGATGGTGCAACCTTTGAGCTGGAGAGCCACGCTCGGCTTAGCGGCACGGTAACGGTGGAGAGCGGTGGTAAGTATATTATGCACGAGGGGGTGCAGTATGCGCAGGAGTATATAGAAGGTGGGGAAAAATTGCAATCCACAGCGGAGATTGCCGACTTCTATGGTCACAAGGGTGATGTGAAGCTGGCGAAAGATGCCTCTCTCTCCTGGCAACGTGGTCAAACAGAAGTTGCGGTCATGACTGCCGCCAAGGGTGAGGGGGCACTCACCAATGTGGAATCTTACATAGATTCCGAAACTTCCCTTCGCTTGTCCGCCGCTGAGGATAAGGAGGCTGCCATACAGGGGGCTTCCGTGATTCTGAAAGATGGCGTCACGCTGGAACTGACAGATTTAGTCGTGGATTCCGGTAGCACAATTACAACGGACGGTAAGTCGGCAACAGTATCTATGCACAATAGTACTCTGGTGCTTACAGGGGCCGGCACTGATATTCTTCAGTCCCGCTCTCTGCCTGTCGATACATTGGTACAATTTGGTAACCCCGATAATACCCTTCAACCGAGCGCCGATACCCCGGTGCTGAAGCTGAAAACTCATATCCTGACCGGAGCTTTATCCATTTGTGGTAGTAGTATAACGGTGGATTTCCGTGGACTGGAAACATTGCCGACATTCGGGATAGTGTGCCTGGAGTTTGACGAGAACATCGTGTTTGCAAGGGAGCTGCAAGTGAATGCCGTGACGGATAGGGGGCAACTTGGCGCATACTATAACCCGGAAAATGCGAACTGCATGTACTTCGTTATTCCTGAACCGAGTGCGCCTGCTTTGAGCCTGTTGGCTCTTGTCGCTCTGGCTGCCCGTCGCCGCCGTCGCTGAAGTCCTGCCCGGGCTACTCGCTGAGTAGCCCCTGACAGGGTGTGCGCAAACTACGCTGATTTTTCAAAAGCCGCTGCGTGAAACCGCCGTAAGCCATAAATGGCACGTACTGTGGTGTGAGAGGGGGACGAAAGCTCCCTACTCGATTGAAATGAAGAAGATACGAAAAAAAAGTCCCGCCCATCGGCATAAACCTGGGGCGGGTACTCAATGCGGGGCTTGTTTACCCTACTCGTACGGAGTACTTATCACTTGCGACGGCGGCGAGCGGACAAACCTGCGAGAGCCAGCAGAGAAAGCGTGGCTGTGGTGGGCTCGGGTACAGAAGAGGCGGGGACCGTGGCAGAAACCTTGTAGGTGATGTATGGGCTTTGGTTGGCGTTGTAGTTCAATTCGAGTCCGGGAGCTGTTTCCATGGGTATGAGCTCATTATCTTCGGTGTAGAAATTTAAGACATTGGTGACCGGCGTTCCCAGTGCAAACTTTCCGGAGAGAGTGAGAACGTCCAGATTATTCTTTGGCTCAATTTGGCATATATCGAGGGTGAACTGATTGCCATTAGCCCCTAGTATGAAGTCATTAGTAAGATGTATATTTAAGATAACGGTGGTGGGCAAAGCATCCTCAATGGTGTATGTCGGCAGAGCGTCTCCATAGTAGTAATCCATTCTCAGAACGCCTGATTCAGAATCATCAAAACGGGATGCGCCCCATCCGGGCTCTGCCTGAGCATAGGATGAGCTACTTGCTACACATGCGAGTAACGAAAGTGTGATAATTGATTTTTTCATATGAATTCTTAAAATATCGTCCTTATTATACAAAATAACAAATTGAAAGTAAAGCTAAAATTAGCTTGCGAATCAGGAGCGCTCGTAAAATAATAATCAACAATGCAAGTTTTACGCTTGATTTTATTTTTGCCTGAGGTACAATAAGCGGTGGTGCGATTACAGTCGAGGTTTCGGTTGGTTAGTTGTGCTGTCGGCTGGCTCTCTCAGTCAACCTATTTTACTCTGATTTCAAAATATCATGAAAAAGACACTTTTCGCTATTTTAGCCTTTGCCGGCCTCGCTCAGGTCAGCTTTGCAGACGCGTATTATACAAAGAACGATTTCGATGCCTCGAGTGGTTCTCTTAATCTTCTCGATGTTGCCTCTACATTCAGCAGTGGTACCTTTGCTGTTTCGTTTGAGCTGGATAAGAGTTTAACCGATATTTTTTCGGTCAATAATTTCTTTACGTTTATATTGGGAGGCCCCGAGAGTTCTTTCCGAGTAGATATCGTCTGCATGGGGCCTCAGGCTATGTCGATGGGAGTAGCTGGTTCGGCTGGAACTTTCCCCGGTGGATTTACTTTATCAGTTCCTCAAACTTCGGGCCCATTTGTGTTGCAGGTCGCAGATGGTGATGCCACGCTTTCATATTGTGAGAATGGTGAATTGAATGACATCATGACTGTTGTAACGGATTGTGTTATCCCTGAGGTTATCAATATGGCAACATTGACGTTTGCTGAAACAACAGCAAGCAATATCACAACTTGGACCGGTGTTGTGACGGCTGAGGATTTGGCGAATCCCACTCCTGCACCTTCTGTTCCTGAGCCTACGACTGCCACTTTGAGCCTGTTGGCTCTCGCCGGTCTGGCTGCCCGTCGCCGCCGCCGCTGAAGTCCTGCCCGGGCTATTCGCTGAGTAGCCCCTGACAGGGTGTGCGCAAACCACGCTGATTTTTCAAAAGCCGTTGCTCTTTCGGGCAGCGGCTTTTGCTGCTCCGGTATACGAAGCCATCGGATTTTTCCGATGGGGCGCTTACTTTCGCCAATTTGTCAGCTGCTCAGATGTGTTGTATAGGTGCTGGTCCCGACAAGCTCCCATTGAGCTGTCAAAATAGGTCTGAGCTCCTAATTGTTCCGTCGCGCTCTTTTGGTATTTTTAGAATTATTAAAAAATGTTTGACAAGTCAAACGGAATTCTTTAGCATAGCGCAATGAAGCTACATTCTAAGTTTTTGTTTATCTTGAGTGCGCTGGTGATGACCACGCAAGCTCAACCTGTGTTTGTGGAGGGGGTATCGTTGGAAAGTGGGTGGTATGATTGCAATAAAAAACAAAAATGGACATGGGAAGCAAAACCTCTTTCGTACTATGATGGAGGTTTTCCGGATGATTCGGCCATGTGTTGGGCACATGCTGCCTCTAATGTTTTGCAATGGTGGCAGGATGCTCAGGATCCTTCTCTAATACCTGCGGACGCCCCTGACGGCAAATCCGATACCGCGCTTTCATTCTATGCAACGGTGCCGGGTAAGTTCGGGCCGCAAAGGATTGATGACCCGCTATATGTGCAGCAACTTGCTATATTCAAAGATATAGCAAAAAATTGGGATAATACCGGCGGAAAGGTCATGCAGGCGTATAATTGGTATTTTAATGGTGGCTCCCTGAGTAGTATTGAGGGGACGTTGCGCAATCCGGACTCCGGCGGCTACTATTCTGACCTGGGTCTGGTGATGAATGGCAACACATCCCCTTTGTTTACATCATTTACGTTTAATGACTCCTTTACGCAAACTCAAATTATAGACACGTTGGTGGGGTACATCGACAACAACTATGGTACTACGTTGAGCCTTGCGAGTAAAGTTGGGGGCGGTCATGCTGTTACCATGTGGGGGTATGAAATAATCGGTGATGACTTCTTTGTTTACCTGACAGATTCGGACGACGGTCAGCATGCTCTCATTAAACAAAAGGTTGTTTTCACGGATGCCAAATGGGCTTATTTGACTGCATGTGATGGAGATACCCCTGTTTATGAAGAAGAATGGGTGACGGATTTGTATGACTCTGCCGAAATATCCATTAACGGCGTAGAACAAACAATTCAGGGGATTCTGTTGTCCGAAGCGCAAGCCTTTACGGCACCGATGTTGACTGTGCCGGAGCCTGCAAGCACATCGATGGGGCTGTTGGCTCTGGCCGGCCTTGCTGCTCGCCGCCGCCGCTAATTTTTGGTGTGACTCGTCGCTATCGGGCTTCTCGCAGAGTTGTCCCTGACGGGGGAGGCATAAAACACTCTGATTTCACAAAAGCCGCTGCTCTTTCGAGCCGCGGCTTTTAGTGCTTTCTCCATCATAAAATGGTTTTGAGCAGTCGGTTTGAATGCGACTGTAAGTGATTTTTTTTCTTATAAGTCGAGGAGATTACACTTTTTTTCTTGCTATCGTGTATATATTGTTGTATGTTGTCAATGATATATCTCACAAAAACTCTAACCAAAAGTCTAAATGCGAGTATGAAATTAACCGGATTTTTATTTCATTTTCTTCTGTCAGTAGTTTGTTTGACAACTGTGTACGCAGAGATTAAGCCGGATGGTGTGGATTATGTCCTGTCAGATAACGGCGACGGAAGTTATTCTGCGCAAGTGCAGATTGGCGAGGGCGTCAATGTTACCGAAGGGTATAATCTCGGACATGTCGGTGGTGTATATGTTTATCAGGGCGCTGAGGTTGTTGACCGGAACAAGATAAAGGATGTTTCCATCAATATGACAGGTGGTCACGTGGCGACGCTTGCATCCGGCAATTTTCGAGCACAACCGGTCAATGGCGATGTCAATATCCGGATTACAGGCGGAACCGTAGGTAGTCTTTATGGTGGCAACTATATGAATACGGCATTCAATGGTGCCTATGCAGATTCTGCTAAGATTGATTCTGTAAACATTACCATAGGTGGTTCTGCTCAGGTAGGCTCTGTTACCGGTGGTAGTTTGGTTGGAGTGGATGGCGAGATGTATGACTCCGCTTATATTGATAAATATACTACAACGGGTGACGTAACCATAACCGTGGAAGACGTCGCTCAAATCGGGACGCTCTGCGGTGCTACATATGGCTGCGATAAGGTTGATGGAAATGTGAACTTGCATATCAATGGTGGCACGGTGAATAATGTTTTCGGTGCGAATGCGGGTTCTGTGACAAAGGATGTTAATATCCTCCTTACCGGCGGTAAAGTAAGCACTTACATATACGGGGGCGATATTAATTTAATTGGCGGAACTCGCACGCTGTATGTCGGTTCGGAAGATACCGTATACAATGGTTCCACATATTATATATACGGTTTGGACAGCATTGTGGTTGCTGCCGGTTCGTCGTTGGATTCTACCGCCGGACTTGATTTTACTCAGGTAACACAATACAACTACACGCTTTCCCTCGACAATCTCAACGAGCCGTTAATCAGCACCAAGACCGGTACTCTTTACTTGAATTATACCGGTTTTACCCTGAACCTGAATGCTCTGGAGCCACTTGCTGACGGTCGGTATATTCTGATGGAGGCCTCTGCCGTTCAATACTGGGACAAAGGATAAGGTAACGCTGAATACGCAAGGATTTAACGCATCTATCGATGATGTGAAATGGGAGAATAACCAGCTGGTGCTTTATGTGAAGTCTGACAATGTCCCCGAGCCTACCACGGCCACGCTGAGCTTGCTGGCTCTGGCCGCTCTGGCTGCTCGCCGCCGCCGTCGCAAATAAAATTGTCTTTTTCATTACATTGCCATCCCATAGAGGCTCGATAACGAACCTCTATGGCGCATGATTGCTGTATGTATGGATGATTTTCTTTGAAAAAAGGTTTAGGAATTAGGGGAGGGAATCTTTCGGCGGGTTCCTGCTGTCCCATATCAAATA
>JAZSEM010000089.1:0-3880 GCA_045531695.1 Akkermansia sp. | reverse complement strand
CTGTTCCTGAGCCTGCTACCGCTACACTGAGCCTTCTTGCTCTGGCCGGCCTTGCTGCTCGCCGTCGTCGCAAGTAAAGCGGTAGAAAAATATTACAATCAGCTGTCTGCCTGTTAACGGGCAGGTGGTGGTGCGGGGCAGAGCTCCGCCGGATAACAGGCCGCCGTCGGTAAAGACGGCGGCCTGTGCTTTGCCTGACTGTAGCGCAGCCGGAGTGGAGGCTGAGCCTCACCTTGAATTTTCATCCTCTGTGTTAAAAAACGTCAGTTAGTCACACTTTCCGCTTGAATATATGGTGCAAGGGTGTAGAATAGTGTTGCTATGCTAGATATCCGAGTTGTCAGGGAAAATCCTGAATATGTGAAAGAGCGTGTCCGCCTGCGTGGCGGGGACCATTGGATGCTTGTAGACAAGGTGCTGGAGTGTGATGTAAAGCGCCGCAATGCTGAGACGGAGAAACAGGCTCTCTCCTCTGAGCGCAATAGTTCTTCAAAACTCATCGGTCAGATGATGAAGGAAGGTCGCCGCGAGGAGGCCGAGGAGCTCAAAAAGCGCATGGGCGTGGTCGGCGAGCGTATTAAGGAGCTCGATGCCGTGGCCACTGCCGCTGCCGAGGAGCAGGAGAGCCTGCTGCTCAACATCCCCAACATGCCGCATGACGGCGCCCCCGTCGGTGCCGATGAAAGCGCCAACCCTGAGCTGCGCGTGTGGGGTACCAAGCCCGAAATTGCTGAGCCCAAGGACCACGTGCAGATTGCCACATCTCTCGGCCTGCTGAACT
Source organism: Akkermansia sp. (assembly GCA_045531695.1). Lineage (GTDB taxonomy): Bacteria > Verrucomicrobiota > Verrucomicrobiia > Verrucomicrobiales > Akkermansiaceae > Akkermansia. The sequence continues at coordinate 3,099 of JAZSEM010000089.1, read as the reverse complement.
TCGAGGACGCTACGCGCATTTCCGGTTCCGGTTTCATCGTATACCGCGGTTTGGGTGCTCGTCTGGAGCGTGCCCTCATCAATTTCCTGCTCGACACGCAGACTCAGGAGAACGGCTATCAGGAGGTCGGCGTGCCCTTTATCGTGAAGCGTGAGTGCATGTACGGTACCGGTCAGCTGCCCAAGTTCGAGGAGGATATGTACGGGCTTGAGGGCAACAGCATGTTCCTGGTTCCCACCGCCGAGGTGCCCGTGACCAACCTGTGCCGCGACCAGATTCTGAAGGAGGCTGACCTGCCCGTGAAGATGACCGCCTACACCCCCTGTTTCCGCCGCGAGGCCGGTTCCGCCGGTCGCGAGAACAAGGGTATGATTCGCGTGCACCAGTTCGACAAGGTGGAGCTGGTGGAAATCTGCCGCCCTGAGGATGGCTTTGCTGAGCTCGAGAAACTCACGAGCCATGCCGAGTGCATTCTGCAGAAACTGGGTCTGCACTACCGTGTGATTGAGCTTTGCACGGGTGACGTGGGTTTCTCCTCTGCCAAGACATACGATATCGAAGTATGGGCACCCGGTCAGGGTAAGTACCTTGAGGTATCGAGCTGCTCCTGCTTTACCGATTATCAGGCTCGCCGCATGAAGCTGCGCTACAAGGACAGCGAGGGTAAGATGCGCGTGCCCTACACGCTGAACGGCTCCGGTACAGCACTGCCGCGCCTGTATGTGGCCCTGCTTGAGCAGTGCCAGCAGCCCGACGGCTCCGTGCGTATACCTGCTGCTCTTGTGCCGTACTTCGGCGCAGAGTGCATAAGCCCCGGTTCCTAAGCCGACTTTCCGGCAGCAGCGCTGAAAGGTGCTGCTGCCGTTGCTCATCTCTCTCCAATACTTATTCACCTCTCAGAAAAACGCCTTAACTTATGTTCGACATGATTGCAAGCATGGGCCCTGTAGCCTGGCTGATGATAATATGCGCCGTCATTGCCATGGCTGTGGTGGCAGAGCGCCTGTTCTACTTTCACCGCGTGAACATCAACTCCGAGGACTTCCTTCGCGGGCTTTCCTCATTGCTGCGCAGCGGGCAGTACAATGAGGCTCTGCACGAGGTTCGCCTGCTGCCCGGCCCGATGGCCCGTGTGGTAGAGGCCGTGCTTTCCCGCCCCAAGCTGTCGCGCAATGAGCTGCGCGATATTGCGCTCGAAGCCGCTGAGCTCGAGGTGTTCCGTGTGGAGCGCTACATTCGCAGCCTGCTGGCTTGCACCACGCTGGAGCCGCTCCTGGGTATTCTGGGTACCGTGCTGGCGCTGGTGGCATTCTATGAGCAGCCCGGAATTACAGACGGTGCTGCTACCATGCCCGAGGTCGCCGAAACTCTCAACCGCGCTCTGTTGCTCTCTGCAACCGGCATAGCACTGGCCATTCCCTGCTACATTTTCTACACCTATCTGGTGGCTCGTGCCCGCAAGACGATTAACAACATCGAGCGTGCCGGTCTGGAGTGTGTGCATATCATCTGCGATGCCCGTGAGCGCGAGGCCGAAGCCGCCCCTGCAGCTCCTGCCAAAACGACTTGCCGCAGCGGTATGTGCAGTCCGGAGAAAGAGCCCGAACCGGCTGCAGATGTAGCCGAAGCTGCGGAATAAAGTTTAACTTCGTATCATTATTGCCGCCCATGCGCCGAGTACGTTCCAAACTTCAGGACTCTGCAACATCCGTTGTTGCACTGGCCGGCATAAACCTGCTCCTGCTGCTCTGCCTGTGTGTACTGCTCAATACCCACAGACTGCCCAAGTACGGTGTGAATATCTGCCCGGCCGAGTCGCACTTTGTACTGGCTCGTTATGACCGCTCATACTCACACGTTATCACTGTTACGCCCGGTGAGGTTCCCCGCCTGTACCTCGAGGACTCCGAGATTGTCGGCGGCGTAGAGGGGCTGGAGCCCCTGCTGAAGCAGTGGGATGACGGGCACCCTGCCCGTGTATCGGTTATTCTGGTGTGCGATGCTGCCGTGCCTGTCGGTACAATGCAGAAAATTGCAGACAAGGTGATGCTGCATGGTTTTAACTTCTCACTTTCCGGCCGACCGGCTGTAGACTGATGGAGGATTCGAACGACAAACTCGTGTACCATATCAAGTACGCCCGCCCCTTGCGCGGGTGCCTGTGGTTGTTTGTCTTTCTCGCTCTCTTTGTGATGGCCGGAGTGCTGTTGCTGGTGAAGGTTAAAATGCCCGAACCTCTGCCCCCCGCCAAGGTGGGTAATGTGCAGTACCGCAATGACAGCCTGCACCACCTGCAGGTGGTACTGCGAAGTGCCATGCCCCTGCCGTTGCCGGCATACGTTGACCCCGCCCGCCGGGAGGAGGCCGCTGCTCAGGAGCTGCCCTCGTGTTTTGTTCCCAAGTTGCAGAATGCCCCGGCGGAGCGAGTGTTCTCTGCCGCACACGACTCGGCCGTGCTCCATGCAGATGACCTGCTGGCTCTGCCCCCGCAAGGATTGCAGGATTCCCCGCCCGCGGCGGATGGAGAGGAGGTGCAGCCGTGATTGATTGGTTGGAGTGCAGCCCGTCGGAGTTCCTGTATGCGTTCTCCGTTATCGGTTTTGTATTGCTCATGCTGGTCGTGGTGCCGGTGCAGCTGGCCGCAAAAGTGCGGCGCATGCGCCTGGCTCGTGTGCGTATTACCTGCCGAATTTGCGGTTATCGCTTCCTGCGCTCCAATCCGGAGGCTACATGCCCCCATTGCGAGGCGCGAAATAAGTGAGCTGATATAATCTGGCATGCGGGGGAAACCTGACTCCTGATATTCCGCTCACAAGTTCACAATTCTGCAAATTGGAGCTTGGTTCCCTATCCCCAAGGCGTCAGCCTTGGTCTTCACCATGCGCGCAGCGCATTCTTCACCACCGTGCGCAGCCGGTTCTTCACCGCGGGACGTTGAAAAGTTGGATTTTGAATTTTGGATTTTGAAATTGAACATTCGGCTCGCAAGCTCGCAGTGCAGCAAATTGATGTTTGTAGGGGAGCGAGCCAACGGCGCCAGCCTCGGCGTAGGCGAAGCCGAAGACGGGAGCCATACTTTAAAACCCGCGCTTGCGCGGG
>JAZSEM010000070.1:0-19592 GCA_045531695.1 Akkermansia sp. | reverse complement strand
TCTGCCTGCGGCAGGTTATATCGCCACCTACGGTGGCGGTGATTACGGCATTTTGGGATATTTGGAGAAGTCCGGCTTGCGCTTTTCGAGGAAAGCGCGTGAGCCTTCATGGGCCTCATCGCACATATAGAAGAGCATGGTGGCATCGCCTGCCAGCTCCTGAATACCGGCCTGACCATCGAGCTCGGCATTCAGCCCGGCCTTAATCATGCGCAGGGCGATGGGGGAGTGCATCATCATTTCCTCAGCCCACTGTACATATTCATCCTCCAGCTGCTCAAGGGGCACAACTTTGTTGACCAAGCCCATTTCGAGAGCTTCCAGGGCATTGTATTTACGGCAGAGGAACCAGATTTCGCGCGTTTTTTTCTGGCCGATGCAGCGAGCCATGTAGGAGGAACCGAAGCCGGCATCGAAGCTACCCACTCGGGGGCCGGTCTGGCCGAAGATGGCGTTTTCTGAGGCAATGGACAGGTCACACACCACGTGGAGCACGTGGCCGCCACCGATGGCAAAGCCATTGACCGCAGCAATCACAGGTTTGGGCAGGGAGCGAATCTGCTTCTGCACATCGAGCACGGACAGGCGGGGCACGCCGCCCTTGTCCATATAACCGCCGTAACCTTTCACATTCATGTCGCCACCGGCGCAGAAGGCTACATCCCCGGCACCGGTGAGCACGACAACGGCAACGTCCTGCATCTCACGGCAAAGATAGAGCGCGTCACTCATCTCGGCGGTGGTGAGGGGGGTGAAGGCGTTGCGATAACGCTCACGATTGATGGTAATGCGGGCAATGCCGCCGTACTGCTCGAAGAGAATCTCCTCGTACTGCTTAATGGTTTTCCACTCGCGTTTCATGGTTCAGTATTGTGCGTAAAATTGTTTGAGGAAGGCGGCGTCTGTTGCGCTGTCAGTGAAGGCTTCCACCAGTACCGGGCGGTCACTCGGGGTGGTGAGGGCTGCTAATGCGGCGGGCCAGTCGTGCTCATTGTGCACGCTCAGGCACTCAAAACCACAGCTCTGCGCCCAATCTGCCGCCGTGGCGTGGTGAGCCCCGTTTACCAAGGGGTGCTCAGGGGTGGGGATGAGGTCGAATATGCCGCCTCCGCCGTTGTTAATCAACAATATGTGTACGTTGGCCGGTATGCCCTGCAACCAGAGGGCATTCATGTCGTAGAAAAAGGATAAATCGCCACATATGAAGAACTGAGGGCGGGAATCGCCCATGGCGTAACCGATAGCCGTGGAGAGTGAGCCCTCGATGCCGTTCACTCCGCGATTGCACTCCACCTGTACCCCCTCGGGCAGGGGATAGAGTTGGGCAAAACGCACCGCTGAGCTATTGGCGAGGTGCAGCACGCTGTCCCCGGGCATGGCACCGAGCAGGTCACCCACCAGTTGCATGCCGCTGTAGGGGAACTGTGGCACGGGGACGGGTTGCAGCCAGCGCTCGGCGTAGCTCTCGTCACCCTCTTCGGCAAAGGCTGACAGCAGCTCCCAGAGCTCGGCAGGGTCGCCCTCAATCACGCGGGTGAGGCAGCAGAAGGTATCGACCACCTCGCCATCGGGGCTGATATGCCAGTGCTCTTTCGGTGGGTTGTTGCGCAGCAGGGATTTTATTCGTTTGGAAATAATACAGCCCCCGTAGGTTATGAGCAAATCCGGGCTCAGGTCGGCGGACGCTTGCGGACCGAGAATGCTGTCGGGTTGCGTGATGGCGATTGCGGTATTGCACAGGTGCTCGCCGATGATGGCAAAGGCTTTCTCCGCTGCCAGCGTGGGTGGGATAGTAGCATCCTGTGGCAACTGCCCCAGTAGTATAAGGCGGCGAGGGCATGCTTCCACCGTGTCGAGCAGTTCGGTTTCTTCATCTGCTGTCATGCGTGCCAGCTCTGTGCGGCGGATAACGCGAGGTTCGGGCAGGGGGCTTGCGTCAGTACGGAAGAGCGGTTCGCTGAGCGGCAGGTTGATGTGCACGGGGCCACCGGAGCGGTGGGTGAGCTCCATCAGGGCTTCATTCAGCAAGCGGTTGCGGTACCATTGCTCGCTGTCAGCCTCGGGAATCTGCACGCTCATGCGACAAAGTGAACCGAAAACGCCGGGTTGCGGGAGTGTTTGCCCATCCTGCTGTCCAATCCAGCTCGCCGGGCGGTCGGCTGATATAACAAGCAGGGGCAGGTGACGGTAGGCTGCTTCGGCTACTGCAGGGTGCAGGTTCAGCAGCGCAGACCCTGAGGTGACGCATACGACTACAGGAGCCTGTGCCTGAGCGGCCCACCCGCAGGCCACGAAACCTGCGCTGCGCTCATCTGTCGCCCCCCGCAGTTCAAAATCCTGCAGTGCTGCAAGGGTGGCAACAATAGGCGAATTGCGACTGCCGGGACAGGCTACGCAGCGCGTTACGCCATGCGCGCGCATGAGTGCTGCCAGTTCTCTGATTGCTGCGGTACTGCTGATTTCTGCCATATTAAGGATATTCTAGCACAGAAGGTAGTCGGGTTCAAATGCTTCGCGCGTCAGCGAATGGGCTTTGGATATTTCATTATCCTATTTGTGTGAATATACTTGCAGGTGGCTGAGCTTTGTGCTATACACGCGAAGTATGAACACGAAAACATTTTTTTCGCTTCAGCGCGTTCTGGCTGCTATAGCAGTGGCCGGTGGTGTGGTTTCGGCTGCACCGAGTGATGATTTTGCCGCACTGAAAGCACACTGGAACTTTGATGAAGGGCGCGATTGGCATAACATGCCGATGCCCTATCAGTCAGATGCCGTATGTGCTGCGGAACTGACCGGCAAGGCTGATGCCCTGATGTTTAATGAAAGTTTTACAGCAGATAATAAGGTTTGGATTTCCGGTCGTCAGTATTCCGGTATTGCTCCCGGTCGCTTGCTGACCACAATGAAAGAAATGCCCTGGTTCAACGGTTCGGTAACATTCTCCTACTGGACTCGTCTGAACGGTGCTCCGAATAAGCGTGGTGTTATCGGTTCCAACTACACGGCATTGTGGGGTGTGATGAATGATAAGGGGCAGGTGGGGCTGCGATACAAGGGGCGAAGTGTGGTGATGTCTCCCACCGGTATCACCGATACGGATTGGCACCATGTTGTCATTTCCCGAAATGCCGCTACCGGCAAGGTAGTGTTGTATCTCGATGGCAAGGAAGTGGCCACCGGCATGACCCCCAAGGGCAAGATTGAGGGGGATTTTGCTACCATTGCCACGAACAATGCTGCTCTGGATCAGATTCATATCTTTGACAAACCGATTTCGGCTGAGACTGTAGCGGTTCTGTATGATAATCACGCTCCTCAGGTGTTTGAGCAGACTTATTTGGTAGAAAAGACCAAGCCAACGGTGACAGGTAGTGTTCTGCATCGTTTCACCTATGATGTTGATCAGGACAAGCTGAGTGTGGCCAACTTCACCCAGCCTGAGGGCGGTACGGTGACCGATAACGGTGACGGCTCGTTTACCTTCACGCCGAATGTAGCCTTTGCCCGAACCGGTAAGACTTCGTTTGATGTTGTGGTGACGGATGGTCGCGGTGGTTATACCAAGGCTACCGTGAACTTGCAGGACAGTCGCCATTTTGTGGCACCGCCGGTGCAGGAGTTCCGCTATTTCGGGGCGCTGCCGGAGTTTACGCCCGGAGCCGGTAAACAGCAGAGACACCGCAACCCCATGGCTATCAATATGGGTGGGGCTCGCCCTGACCTGCTGCTGCAGGCAGATTCGCGCCTGTGGTTCTGTATCAATGAGTCCAAGCGCGGTAAGATTCTTTTCTCGGAGCCGCAGGTGCTCAAGACGACCGCCGGTGCAGAGTTCGAGACCGATGGCGCCGCTGTTATTGAGGACAATAAGCTTGTGGTGCGCCGGCCCGATGGCTCACTTGTGCAGGCCTATGTGGTGGGCGAGGATGTGCCTCAGCTTGAAATCGGCACCCCGGTGAAAGACACCACGGGGGCTGCCTTCAAGTTGCCTTCACGTCATTTTGCTCTGGTGGACTACGACAACGATGGGGCTCCTGACCTTGTAGCGGGCTTCAATGATGGCCTGTACTACTACAAGGGGCAGGCAACTACCTACACCGTTGACGGCGGGCAGAAGAAGATTCGCCATATCAGCTTCGCTCCCGAGAAACAGTTGGTTATCAAGCGCTCCTACAATATAGCCCCCGGTGTGGGGGATTTGAATCATGACGGTCGCACGGAACTGCTCCACGGCATTAACTGGGGTACCCTGCATGTGTGGATGAACGATGCCGCCAAACCCACCATTAAAGATGGCGAGTACATTGAGCTGACCCTTGAAAATCAGCCCGATGCCAAATTCATGCGTAACCTGAATGGTGCTCACGTAGCCGTGGCTGACTTTGATGGTGACGGCTGCGCCGATATGGTGCTGGGTGGCAATGCCGGGCGCGAGTTGGTGAGCGCTCTGGGTATAAGCCCCGACAGCTGGGCCGGTAACCTTGCCATTATTGAGAATGAACTCTACAAGGGCCATGAAAAGGACCTTGGTAAAGTGCTGGAAGCTGATAACCAGAAAGGCTTAACGCGCTACCGTGAGCTGATGCGCAATTGGATTCGCTGGGCCGTGGCTCAGAATACCCCCGCTATGCGTCAGAAGGCATGGGATATGCTGGCAGCTCACGTGAAGAAATACCCCTTCCTGCAGCGACGTACGCTGGCGGAGGCCTGGGTGAAGAGCGAGAAGGGGAAGGTGCTCAGTTACGGTGACATGCACCATGTGCCCGGTATCTTTACTCAGAACTGGATTGTGCTGCACCGACTGCTGCCTGACTCTGCCTCGCACCGGGCCGATGTGGCAGATGCTCTCGGCCTGAAGGGCGTAGACCGCGAAGTTTATCTGCAGAAGGGTATGCCTCTGGCAGACAATAACCGCAGCTCTGTCGGTCAGTTGTATGCCGTGCGTGACCTGCTGAGCTACCACGCCCCCATCCTGTTCCCCGATGATCATATTTCCATCGGCCTGAACTTCGGTGACGGGCGAGATGCCATGTGCTATATCTTCGAGTCCAACAAGAACACCTTCAGCATGGAGGTGGGCAACAATATCGCCGAGATGCACGGTGATATGGTGAAGCTGACCGAGGAATGCTTCGGTACCAAGGGGGCTGCAAGTGGTGACTATTTCACCTTCGTGTTGGCTCACGAGGTCTGCCACTCGTTGGATGCCTATGTGCGTGGCCGTGCCAACAAAGACCTGAACCGTCGCTGGGGTGACCAGAACTTCTATGCCGCAACCAATGCCGGCCTGAACGACGATATCGTTGCCAACGAATCCGGTTGGTGGGATTTGAACCTGACGAAGGAGCGCTTTAAGCAGCGTGGTCTGTGGGATGGTAAGAATGAAACATGGAACGATACCTGGAAGGCTTATTGGCAGAACTGCCCGTACCGCAACAAGGTGTTCATGCGTGGTGATATCGATTGGTTCCTTTCCTCTCAGCAGGAAACACTTGCCACACAGGCTAACCACCACTGGGCTCGCTCCGAATCCCGCCTGATTGGTGCCATTCTGCGCTACCTGCAGGGCTACAAGTCCAATATCAACGAGGTTGTGTTCTTCCTGGATGTCCTCTCTGCCGGTCAGAACAAGTTGCCGATGCTGCACCCCTGGGGCTCCGGTAAGCCTACCCTCGTGAACTTCAACGTGGAGTATGCCTGGCTGACCCGCAATGATAAGGGGTACATTACCGATGTCCGCATCGGTGACCGCCACTACGGCTTCACCGTGGATGACAACGGTCGTGTTGTAGGTCTGCGTACTTATCCCTTTGCTGATAAGATTCAGGCCGCTGCCAAGAAGTAACACGGAACGACAAGTTCGCTGAACGAAAACCGCAGTTGGTGTAACTGCGGTTTTCGTTTTCCCGGAAGTCCGGTAGTGCGGGGGTGGTGTGAAAAACTGATATAGGGCGTTGATTATAAGATGTCTATGAGTCCCTGTCACAGAATATGCTTGACTCCATATCGATAAATCGCTAGAATAACGCGAACCGAAAGTCATCTGTCAATACAGCAGACTTTCAAAACATAAAATAACAATATGAAACTGAACAAATTAATGGCTTTGGCTTTTGCGGTTCTCTTTGCCGCAGGTGGCCTGAATGCTCAGTCGCTGTCGCCCGATACCAAGACGCATTGGGATAAGGGCACTCTCGTTGTTGAATCCCCCGAGCGTCCTGAGGGTCAGCAGCATGTCATCGGTCTCAAGGCTCCTGCGCTTAAGACTGTACGCGTAGCTTTCGTTGGTCTGGGTATGCGTGGCCCGGGTGCAGTGACTCGTTTTACACACATTCCCGGTGTAGAGGTTGTCGCTCTGTGCGACTACGAGAAGGAGCGCGCTGAGAAGTGCCAGAAGAGCCTGCGCAAGGCCGGTCTTGCTCCCGCTGCCATCTACTGGGGCGAGAAGGGCTATGAGGAGCTTTGCAAGCGCCCCGACATTGACCTTGTATACGTTGCTACCGACTGGGATCACCACTTCCCCGTAGCCAAGTGCGCTCTGGAGAACGGCAAGCACACTGCTATTGAGGTACCCAGCGCCATGAACCTGCAGCAGTGCTGGGAGCTCATCAACCTGTCCGAGAAGACCCGCAAGCACTGCATGATTCTGGAAAACTGCTGCTACGACTGGTTCGAGCTCGACGCCCTCAACATGGCTCAGAAGGGCCTGCTGGGTGAGGTGCTCTACGCTAAGGGCGCTTACATTCACAACCTCGACCCGTTCTGGGGTGAGTACTGGGTGAACGAGAAGAAGGACCCCGAGAAGCTCGGCTGGCGTCTTCTTTACAACAAGGATAACCGTGGTGACGTGTACGCTACCCACGGCCTTGGCCCCGTGGCTCAGGTGATGAACATTCACCGTGGTGACCGCTTCAAGACTCTTATCGCTATGGACACCAAGTCCGTACACGGTAAGGAGCTTGTGGAGAAGAAGACCGGCAAGCCCTGCCCGGAGTTCCGCAACGGCGACCACACCACCACCCTTATGCGCACAGAGAACGGTAAGGTGGTAGAGATTCAGCACAACGTGATGAATCCCCAGCCCTACAACCGTCTGTTCCAGCTCAACGGTACCCGCGGTTTCGTGAACAAGTACCCGGTAGAGGGCTTGGCTTTCGACGCCGAGCAGCTCATCGCCAACGGCGCTCGTCCCAACCACGAGGATCTGAACTCACACGGCTTTATGCCTGAGGAGGAGGCCGCTGCTCTCCGTGAGCTCTATCGTCACCCCATCATCAAGAAGTACGGCGAGATGGCCGAGAAGGTTGGTGGTCACGGTGGTATGGACTTCTTCATGGACGTTCGCATGGTATACTGCCTGCAGCACGGTCTGCCCCTCGACATGGACGTGTATGACCTCGCCGAGTGGTGCTGCCTGGCTGAGCTTGGCTCCCTCTCCATGGACAACGGTAACTGCGCCGTTTCCTTCCCCGACTTCACCCGCGGTCACTGGAACGACGTGAAGGGCTACAACCACGCCTGGGCTACCGCTGAGCAGGAGGCCGCCGTTGACTCCGCTTCCGAGGCTTACACGAACGGTCAGAAGGCTGCTGTGCAGATGTACGACCTGTGGAACCTCTACGACGCCGCTCAGGCTGCCACCGGCGAAGCTAAGGTGGCCGCTCAGAAGGCCTACGAGGAGGCCGCTGCCAAGGCTCGCGCTATCTACAACAACTGATAGCTCCGCAATCATTCCCCTTAATCTCTCTGCCTCCGATTCCCGGATTGGAGGCAGAGCCTTTTTTCGGTGTGAAGTACCCAACTGCCATGAAAGGGATTCTCGCTACGCTTGTTCTTGTCTGTATGCTGCTTTGCCTGTCGGCTTGCACGGTGGTCAGTGTCTCCACCCAATCTTATGTCGATTCCATCGGCGTTGAGTGCTACGACACAGGACGGCAGAATATCTACGAAATTTATCGCCACAACGGCGTTTACTACGCCCGCGTGCCCTTGGTGATTAAACCGGCAACTGCCGGTGAGCTTATTTCGGTGGAAACACTCAGCATCAGCTCAGAGGGAGCATACTCCAGGTTTTCCTGGCCCGAGCACCAGTGGCCCGAGGGGCAATTGCTCGGCACGGTGTATGTGAAAGTTCAGCTCAGACGGTGGAATCCTCAATACAGGACGTATGAGGATGTGGGCGCTCCGAACTCTGATACAGCCCCCGCTGTGCTTACCGAAGCCGATTTCGCCGGCAGCAAGCCCATCTTGCGTATCTCATCAATGGATAATGGTGCAAAATATCGCCTTAACTGGGATTACGGCGGTAAGCCGTATGAGGACAAGCGCAGCACCCTCCACTACGCTCTTTACCCGGTGCAGGCTGTTTGTCTGCTGCTCGATACATCGCTTTCCATAGCACTGACTCCCATCGCTATTTTACTTTACGACCTGGGGCCAATGTAACGGAGCGTGTGAAATGCCTCTTTCCTGCTGATTTTTTTAGAATCTTTATAAATTTTGTCTCTTTCTACTTGACTCCTCGTAGGAAAACAGTTAGTATTGGTATACGGAAAAGAATCCGACAATTTAACTCGTAATATCACAGAATTTATGACTACTGAAACAGAAACACCGGTGAATCCCTGGGAGGGATTTAAGGGCGGCGTATGGACAGAGTCCATCAACGTACGCGATTTCATTCAGCAGAACTACACCCCCTACGAGGGCGATGGTTCGTTCCTTGCAGGTCCTACATCCCGCACCAATGATTTGTGGGATGAGGTGAAGGACCTCATGAAGAAAGAGATTGAAGCCGGTGGTCTGCTTGATGCCGACACCGAGGTTGTGTCTACCATCGTATCTCACGCACCCGGCTACATCGACAAGGAGAAAGAACAGATTGTGGGTCTGCAGACAGATGCCCCGCTGAAGCGCGCTCTCATGCCCTTCGGTGGTCTGCGCATGGCTCAGAAGGCACTGGAGTCCTACGGCCTGCAGATGTGCCCGCACACTGCTGAGTTCTTCGGTCGCATTCGCAAGACACACAATGAGGGCGTGTTCGATGCCTACACCAGCGATATCCGCGCTGCCCGTTCTGCCGGTATCATCACCGGTCTGCCCGATGCCTATGGCCGTGGCCGTATCATAGGTGACTATCGTCGTGTGGCTCTGTACGGTACCGACAAGCTCATCGCTGCCCGTCGCAAGGACCTGAAGGATCGCGAGGCCGGCGTGCTGACCGAGTCTCTCATCCGTCTGCGCGAGGAAATGAACGAGCAGATTCGCGCTCTCGACGAACTTGCCCGTATGGGCCAGAGCTACGGCTGCGACCTGACTCGCCCCGCTCTGAACTCCCGCGAGGCTGTGCAGTGGACTTACCTTGGCTATCTGGCTGCTGTGAAGGAGCAGAACGGCGCCGCTATGTCCCTGGGCCGTGTATCGACCTTCCTCGACATCTACTTCGAGCGCGACCTTGCCAACGGTACTATCACTGAGTCTGAGATTCAGGAGCTTATGGACCACTTCGTGATGAAGCTGCGCATGGTTCGCTTCATCCGCACCCCCGAGTACAACAGCCTGTTCTCCGGTGACCCCACTTGGGTAACCGAGTCCATCGGCGGTATGGGCGAGGACGGTCGCACACTGGTGACCCGCAGTTCCTTCCGTATGCTGCAGACTCTGTACAACCTGGGACCGGCACCCGAGCCGAACCTTACCGTGCTGTGGGCTCAGGGCCTGCCCGAGGGCTTCAAGAAGTTCTGCGCCAAGGTATCCATCGAAACTTCCTCCGTGCAGTACGAGAACGACGATCTCATGCGCCCGTACTGGGGCGATGACTACGGCATTGCCTGCTGTGTGTCCGCCATGCGTATCGGCAAGCAGATGCAGTTCTTCGGCGCCCGCGCTAATCTGGCCAAGTGCCTTCTCTACGCCCTCAACGGCGGTATGGACGAGGTGAAGGGCAAGCAGGTGACTCCCCCCGCTCCCCGCTACGAGGGCGAGTACCTGGAGTACGACAAGGTGATGGAGCTCTTCAGCAACATGCAGGACTGGCTTGCCAAGACCTATGTGGATGCCCTCAACATCATCCACTACATGCACGACAAGTACTGCTACGAGCGCATTGAGATGGCTCTGCACGACCCCGAGATTCTGCGCACGATGGCCTGCGGTATCGCCGGTCTGTCCGTGGCCGCCGACTCTCTGTCTGCCATTAAGTATGCCAAGGTGAAGGCTATCCGCAACGAGGAGGGCCTTATCGTTGACTTCGAGACCGAGGGCGAGTTCCCCTGCTATGGCAACAACGACCCGCGCGTGGACGACATCGCCTGCGACCTTGTCACGAACTTCATGAACAAGATTCGCAGCCTGCACACCTACCGCGACTCTCTGCCCACGCAGTCCGTGCTCACTATTACCTCCAACGTGGTATACGGCAAGAAGACCGGCAACACCCCCGACGGCCGCCGCGCCGGCGAGCCCTTCGCCCCGGGTGCCAACCCCATGCACGGCCGCGACAAGAACGGCTCCGTGGCTTCCATGCTCTCCGTGGCCAAGCTCAACTACGACGACAGTCAGGACGGCATTTCCTACACCTTCTCTATCGTGCCCGGTGCACTGGGTAAGGAGGACGACGAGCGCCGCACCAAGCTGGTGAGCCTGCTGGATGCCTACTTCGCCGCCACCGGCCACCACATCAATGTGAACGTGCTGGAGCGCGAGACTCTTATCGATGCCATGGAGCACCCCGAGAAGTACCCGCAGCTGACCATCCGCGTATCCGGCTACGCCGTGAACTTCATTAAGCTGACTCCCGAGCAGCAGCGCGAAGTCATCTCCCGTACTTTCCACACAAAGTAAAATACGAAGGACGAGGTACGAAGGACGAATTTTAAAATAAGGCTCGCTGATAGCTCGCAGGGGATGATGGCTTAGCTCTTCTCCCCGCGAGCGCAGCGAGCCAAGCCTCACACTTCGTCCTTCGGAATTCGTCCCTCGTACTTCTACATATGTCTTTGCCACAGACTACAGCCTCCGCTTCTCCCCTTGGTCTTGTCCACTCGGTTGAGTCCTGTGGTACGGTTGATGGGCCGGGAGTGCGCTTTGTCCTTTTCCTCAGCGGCTGTAGTTTGCGCTGCCGCTATTGCCATAACCCCGATACGTCCTACGTGCGCCGCGGCAAGGAACGCTCTGCAGAGGATGTGCTCGAGGAAATCAGCCGCTATGCCGCCTTCATGAAGGCTGCGGGCGGTGGGGTGACTATCAGCGGGGGGGACCCCCTCTTTCAGCCTCACTTCACCCGCGCTATTCTGCGGGGCTGCAAAGAGCAGGGGCTCCATACCTGCATCGATACCTCAGGCCACCTCGGCGTGAATGTAGATGACGCCATGCTGGCCGATATTGATTTGGTTCTGCTGGATATCAAAGCCTGGGACCCCGAGGTATATCAATCCCTGGTCAAGCAGCCCCTGCAACCCACACTCGATTTTGCCGAGCGTCTGGCCGCTGCCGGCAAGCCCGTGTGGCTACGCTACGTGCTGGTACCCGGTGTGACAGATAATCCGGCTGACGTTGAAAAGCTGGCCTGCTATGCCGCAGGGCTCGGCAACGTACAGCGCGTGGATGTGCTGCCCTTCCACCAGATTGGCCGTTATAAATGGGAGGAGCTCGGGCTTGACTATACCCTTGCTGATGTTGAGCCCCCCGAGCAGGAGCTCACCAACTCCATCCGCGCCATTTTCCGCGCCAACGGTTTTGCTGATTGCACGTATTGAGGCTCGAATATGAAGTGTCTGACTATCCTTAGTTGCTCATTTCAGCCATCAGGCGGTATAGAAACATAAAAAATACGGATAAGAGTCAATAAAAATATCTGCGAGAAACGTCTATACCGGTGTAGAGCATGAAAAACGAAATGTAATGTTATGATGTATATCGGTTTCTGGGCTGAGATGTTGGTTGGCTGTCTCATTGTCTTTGCTGCCATCTATGGCGCTTATTACCTGCTGGGGCGCAAAACCTGTACGCAGCCACAATTGCTGCGGGCGTCTGCGCTGGTTATGGCGGTGGCTTTGCTGTGTGCCGTATTAGCGGAGTGGATTGAGGGGATTCCGGATGGTATTGTGGCTCCGGTCTCTCTGGTCATGGCGCAGATGTATGGCAAGATGCTGCTGGGATTCAGCACGGGGCGAGCCTGGGCGGCAGTTGGGCTGTTTGTATTATTCCAGCTGATGCTGTTTATTCCTTTGCTTTTTGCGATGTTTGGCAGTATTCTTCCTTAAGAATTCTGTATGTTTGTTATCTGCTTTATCACTTGTTTGATAATCATAGCAGCCTCTGCGATATTGAGCTTGCTGTGTGCTCTGGCCGTATATCTTCCGCTCTCACGTGGTATAGTTGAGCGAAAGTATGTTATCAAAGCGGCTTTGCTCACCGCGCTGGCCGAGCCCGTGGCTATCGTGTTGGATTCTGTTGTAGCATACATGATGAATGATATGCGTGTGATTGGTCTTTTTGCCGCTATTCTGATGCCTGTGTTTGTAGTTGGCTCTTCTTTTTACACGTTGCGCCGTTTTGCTCAGTTTTCTCGCAAGAGAGCCGTTGGCGCGGCCGTCATCCTTGTGGTGCTGATACATGTTGTGTCCTATGGAATCGCGTTCCTTTTGATTTGTCTGTTGTGATTTCAATGTGTTGTAAGTTTTTTTGCTCGAAAAAGGCAGGAAAGTGCGGGCACAGAGGTTTCCGCTTGCTTTCTGCAGGGGGATTTGGTAGACTGAGATTGGTAACCCACTCTTAGCCCATGTCTATGAAATGTTCCGTCCGCTTATTGGCAATTCCTGCGTTGGCGGGAACTGTATTGTTGTCGTCCTGTGAGGATGCCGTCATGGGTATATCCATTGCGCTTGGGTTGGTGGATGCGCTTTCCGGTGCGCCGGATGAACGCCGAGCGAAAGAGCGTGAAGATGCACGTCAGGCGCTTTACGATGATTCAGTTCTGCCGCTGAGTGCAGAGCAGAAGTTTTACTGGCATTGCATGCACGGCGAGCTTGCAGAGGTTGAAAGGCTGTTGAAGGAGGGAGCAAATCCGAACTTCTCTGTTCAGGTTGATTTCCATATGTGTGGAACAACACCGCTTCTTGAAGCCGCACTTGTCGATAATGAGGAACTGATGCGTTTATTGCTTAAGTACGGTGCCGATGTGAACTATCGCCTTAAAGATGGAGCTACGATACTGCATACCTATCTGCTACGAACCAGATTAAGTGATTCTGATATCGTTGAGCTGTTGTGTGAGGCCGGGGCGGATGTGAATGCTGCCGACAATGCCGGTTATGTTCCGCTGCATTATTGCCATGAGCATAAACTCATTGATAATATGTTAGATGCCCACTACCGCTGCGAGAAAGTGCTGCGCCGATTCGGTGCGAGTGATAGCGTGCCCTATCCCGGTTTGTTCTCGATTGCAGAGAAAAAGTTCCTGAATCAGGAGCCGGGGGCACCTGCCGATGGTATAGCTCCGGAGGTGCAGGCATACGCAGCTCTGCTGCATACCTGCGACAAGCGGATTCCCTTTGATGAGAGCTCTGTCCGTAAGCATTTGGCCGCGTTGCATGCTTCTCCGCGAAAGGCGCAGATGCTGCAAGAGTTGTTGAATGAGGCTGCCGGAGATGCTGCGATGTCTGCTCTGTTGCTGCAGGCGGGGGCTGACCCCATGCTGTTGAGTAATTATGCCTTCAGACAGGCTTTGCCCCATGCTGAGCTGTTTTATGGAAATGCAGAGCAGCGCAGGCGTTTATCCATTGAGTTCTTGCACGAGAAGGTGGAGGGAGTGATGGATGAAGAACTGCAGGTCTTTATCGATACGTTTTTCACTCAATGCAACCGCAGTGTCAATGAACGTGACTCCATGGGAAATACCTTGTTGTTGGCGGATTTGCGCAAAAAAGAGCAATGCTACTATACCAGTGTGGACGTGCATTTGCGCAATGGTGCAGATGTGAATGCTGCTGCACATGATGGCATTACTCCCATCATGCTGGCGGAGAGTATTGAAATGAAGCCACTGTTGAAAGCCGGAGCCGATGTGCTTGCCGTAGATGCCGCAGGAAATTCAGTTTTGCATCATTTTGCTTCCCGCTATGACCGTTGGGGCTACGATTCTGATGAGCTGGCTGCCGTATTGGCTGCAGGGGCTTCACCTGATGCTAAGAACCATGACGGTAAGACCCCGTCGGATTTATTGCGTGAGCGAGGGATTCGCTACAAATGGGATATCCTTTCAGAGTTGTCCAATGAGCGAGATCGTTACAAAACCAGCTATGCCACTTTACTTCAGGATATGAATGAGGCGTTGGAGATGCTGGATAGTTCAAAAAAGGAACATAAATAATTCAATATCTATGAAGCTTCATTTGAAAGACTGCCTTTTCTTGTTTAGTTCAGTGGCTCTTTTGCTGGTAGGATGTGACAATGAACCACACTACAGCTCACAGGCCGAGGTGCTGGCACGACTGGCTGAACCATCAAAGTGCACGGATAATGAGTTTCTTGCGTTGGTGAAGAAATGTCCCGAAGCCGTGAACGATTACGTGCGTGGGGAGGTGTATTACACACCGTTGCACGCGGCAGCCTCATGGGGAGCTACTGCCAAGGCTCAGGCTTTGCTCGATGTCGGTGCAGATGTGAATGCTGAAACCGAGGATTGCTTCACACCGCTGCATTTGGCTGCTTACAGAGGGCATGTGGATGTGGTAAAGCTGTTGCTTGCTGCCGGGGCGGACGTTCATGCAGAGACCGAGAATGGGCATACAGCGTTGCATATATCCGCGTACAGGGGGCATGTGGATGTGGTAAAGTTGTTGCTTGCTGCCGGGGCGGATGTGAATGCCGATGATGCCGAGGACGATTATACCCCGCTTCTGCTTGCCTCCATTGCCGGACATGCAGAGGTGGCAAAGCTGCTGCTCGATGCCGGGGCTGATGTGGAGGCTGAGTTGGACAAGGATGGGCAGACTCCCCTTTGGCTGGCTGCTCTCAATAACCATGCCGATACCATTCGAGTACTGATGAAAGCAGGAGCAGACTCTACTCGTGCCTGCACTTGGTACAACTCGACCCCGCTGATGGTGGCTGCTCGTGCCGCTAAGGCAGAGGCTGTAAAGGCTCTGCTTGAATGTGGTGCCGATGTGAACCTCCTGACCCCTAAACCCCATTGGCAGGGAAAACCCATGATGACAGCCCTGGGAGAGGCCTGTTATTGGGGTGCCGGGGGCGCGGAGCAACAGCATGTGGAAATTGTCCGCCTATTGTTGGCCGCCGGGGCGAATCCTGTTATGCCCCCGGAAAGCACATCTGTTGAGGACCAGCCTGTTTGCGGAGCTTATGTCGGTGGCAATATAGAATTGCTGCAGGTATTGTGCGAGGCAGGAGGTCTGCGTGGCATAGAGGACGCAGTGCGAGCCATTACCATCGATAAAGACCTCGCTGATCATGAATCTTTACAGCAGAAATTAGGCTGTGATATTCCTGAGCATCCGAGTGATATAAGAAAACGAGAGGTGCTTCTGCGCTATCTTCCTACAAGGTGAATTTGCTTATATGACTGATTCTTATTTGATAGCGGAGCATATAATAGGGATATCCCAGATATTTATTTCCTGTTACGCAGCCTATTATCTGCTGGGGCGCAAAATGTGTACTCAGCAGCAGATGTTGCAGGCCTCGGGCTTGGTGACAGCATTGGCGCTCGTGGGAATCTATCTGCATTGGTATATCACGTTTTTGCCACCCTTATTTTACGGTCCTTTTTCCCTGCTGGTGGTTGGACTCTGTGGCAAATATATGTTGGGATTCCGCATCGGGCGTGCGTTGGGGGCGATGGGGCTGTTCTTCGTATTTGAGTTGCTGTTGATGGTGCTCCTGTTTTGTGCCGCTCCGGAGATTAGTGTCTGACCGCAAAAGAGTTTGCAATGAAAGAGTAGCAAGATACAATACAAACTGTAAAATCTGTGGATAGCGGTATGTATATATATTTATTTATACCGGTGGACTTGTGTATTATTTACATATCGGTATTCTGTGCGTATTTCCTGCTGGGGCGCAAGACTTGTAAGCCGGGGTTGATGTCGAATATGGCTCTGATGGTGGCATTCTTTATTGTTGCCGGCGGGCTTCTAGAGAATATACTGCCGATAGCTACACGCTCTGTTACGTGTCTCTTCTTTCTTTGGTTGATGATGTATTATGCCCGTCGCGTGTTACAATTTTCACCAGCGCGTTCATGGGCTGCGGTTGGTTTGGCTCTGATGTTCGCTCTCTCGATTTACTTTCTTATAGTGGTACTTATTCCCTTTGATTGATGCGTCGTACTGTGCTCCGGCGTATCGCTATCCGTGCCTCAGTGTAATGGATAAACAAATCGCCCACTGGGTGTGGGCGAAAGATACCTCTCCTCTTACCGGTGTTTGCCGGAAGAATACCATAAGGCACCGGCGCTGTTGCAGAATGCCTGAACTGAACAACAGCTCTTGCGGTTTGCGCCTTTTACTTACGCAGGAAAACAGCCGGGCGGGCAAACAAGCTATCGATAAAACGCTTCAGTTGAGTTTTCTCGTGCTCAGAGTCGGTGTATTCTATGGATTCTGCCATGAGTTGTCGGGCGCGTGTTACCTCCTGCGCGGATCGGGCATGTCGGACGATATGTAGGGCCAACTCTCGCATAAGGTCCCCCTTGCGCTTGCGGAGGTAGGGCACATTGGCCGGTTCTGCGGCTGTCAGTGCTGCCTCTGTGCAGGCCAGACGGGCTGCGGGATTGGCGGCGGTAATGATATCGCGCTCCAGTTGTCTGATTTGTCGCCTGTTTCGGTATTCGGCATGCAGCCCCATACTATCCTGCGGGTCTGTTTCGGCAAGAAGTTTGAGCAGTGGGTAGCTGATATGGAGCGGTTTACCGGCGGGGGATTGATATAAGAAAACGAGAGGTGCTTCTGCGCTATCTGCCCTCAAAGTGAATCATACCCAGCCGGTGGACGCTGCTGAAAATCAGTATTCTGAATCTGATTCCGTTTAATCAATATGCGTGGTGTGTAGCTTTAGGGGTTGAAGAATGAAGACAAAACTGCTACAATCAGTTCAGCTATGAAAGCAACGGACGTGATAGATACCTATGTTGATACCTGTTTCCTGATGTATGAGGCAGGGCGACAGTTCCTGCAGAGGGAGCGGCTCCACGCTAAGGTTATTTGTACCGTGAAGCTCGAGCTGGAAAATCTGAAGGATCGCGCTGAGGCTAAAGCGGCGATGCGCTTGTTGGAATCTGAGCCGGATACGGTTGAAATCGTTAAGAAATTGTCGGAGGAAAGGGATATTGAAAAATCGCTGGCTGACGAGCGGCCGCTCACGGCTGACAGTGTTTTTCGTCGTTTGGCCATACGATATAGGGCAGAGTCGAACAATGTACGTTTCCTCACGGCCGATATGGCCTTGGCTGAGGCTCTGAGTCTGTACGGTGCTGAAATCCTCTACTTATCACGTCCGGATAAATGTGTCAGTAATTGGCGGAAGTTGCGTGAACAGCGCTGTGAAGATTCGCTCAATCAGTTGAAGGAGCTGGTGCAGCATACGGATGTGGTGCTGACGTCCTCCGTGTTGAAGTCTCCTTACCTGGAACAATTTTTGCTCAACGTAGAAAGCCTGGCATTACCCGCCAGACAGTTGCCGATACTTCATCCTGTTTCGGTGGAAAACTGTACGCACTTGTCGCTCAAGGTGCTCGAAATGCTGGAGAATGGCAAAATAATCCGCAAGAACGGCTGCGAGACGAAATACCCCACTGAGCAGGCATTGCTCGATGCTTTGTACTACGCCCGCTTGAGTGGGCGGAGTGTGTGCATGCTGGTGTCGGGATGGGATGAGGTGGCGTACGGATATGATGCCCGCAGCCGTGCCGCAGAGGTGGAGCCGGATGACGTGAGCTTTTGCGTGCTTCTTCCGTGGGGGGAGCTGTCGCCGCTCTTGGCACACAAGCGGGTTCGTCTGTTTGCGGAAAAGATTCAGAACAAACTCGCCCCAAGTTCCGAAGCTACGCCGGAGCCCGCGGCCTTGCCCGCTCAACCGCCTGTGGATGTCGTGGTAGCGAAGTCTGCGCCCGCTGTGGAGCCGGTTGTATCCGCTGCTCCATCGGAGCAGAAAAAGAAGCGTTCGCTGAGTATGGAAGATTTCGCCGGGCTGGCGCATCGGTATAATCCTAAAGTGGGTGTGCGCGTGCGCCAAGGCTCGCCGGATACCTTGGCTGATGAGTTGCAACAACTCAACCCCGATGAACCGGAGGCCATGATTGTGCTCGGTATTCTTTCTGCTCGCAGGCAGAATAAGCCGCAAATGGTTAAGCCTCTGATAGATGCTTTGAAGTCCATACATCCGTACTGCCTGCAACATTGGTTCCGCGCCGGAACGGGAAGCAATTCACCCAAGCGTAAGACTATTCTGAATAATGATGATTTCTTTAGGCTGACGATGAGCATTATTGCCAAGAGTCAGAATCTGGAACCCTGTAGCGGATTAATCAACCAATTAAATTCTATCAAACCTAAAGACCCAGAGCGCTTGGAGCAGGTGCTGAAACGGGTTCAGGAGCGCGGGGCAAAGTAAATCTATTCTTTTACGGAAACTGTTAACATGGCAAACTTACCACACATGACGGATGCGGCATATCAAGCGCTGAAGAAAGTGTTGCTCGCTAACGATGCCGATGCCATGCGGGCATTGCTGCACAACGGCTTTAATATTTGTGCCGTTGATTCGTATGAACGCACGGCTCTGCATTGGGCTGCGTATTACGGGGCTCTTCGTTGCGTGCGTGTGCTGCTGGCTGCCGGGGCGGATTTGACCGCTAAGGATGACGACGGTGATACGCCGTTGGTCTTGGCTCAGTACACGGGGAATGCTGCCTCTGTCTGTATGCTTCGGCTGGCGCAGCAGGATGCCCCAACGCCTGTCATGCAGGCCGTTTGGCGTGGCGATACGGTTGCGCTGGGCTCACTATTGGCAGCAAACGATTCACAAGCCGCGATAAACGCAGCCGATGCGTATGGCTACACGCCTCTGCATGTGGCGGTGTTGCCCGGGAGCACCGCCTGTTTGCCCCTCCTGGTAGCCGCCGGGGCGGATGCGAATGTACTGAGCAGTGAAGGGCATTCCCCTTTGATGCTGGCGACGCAGCTGTCTGATATCTCGACCATGAAGGCTCTTGTGGCTGCCGGAGCTTTGTTGGAATTGACGCAGGACGAAACGCCGTTGTTGATTGCTATCGGTCGAAATGATATCGAGGCTGTCTCTTTCCTGCTGTCCGCCGGAGCAGATGTCAACAAAGTCGATGCCTGGAACGCCCGCCCGTTGCACCATGCCGCCTTGCGGCCGCAAATCATGCAATTATTGCTGGCTGCCGGGGCGGAAGTCGATGCTGTCAATGGTGGCGGTAATACGCCGTTGCTGATATGCGCCGGCGTGGGTGTAAAAGGCGCGGTGCCCGCCGCTCGCCTGCTTATCGATGCCGGAGCGGATGTCAATTATAAACGCAATAAGTCCGGGCGCACCGCGCTTTTCTGTGCCGC
>JAZSEM010000085.1:0-42943 GCA_045531695.1 Akkermansia sp. | reverse complement strand
GCTTAAGCTACCGTTCACGCCCGCGCCTTAAAGCGCGGGCAGCAGCCGAGGCAAAGCTCGGCAACCCTTGCGGCGTAAGTCGCGGAACTTTACACCTAGTCCTTTGTAACTCGTAACTAGTACTTCTACAAATTGCTCTTTCTATACCAGCCATTCATTCCGAGCTTGCCATGGAGCGGTCGATAACTCACAAAAATCCCATTCTTTGGCGGAGGTAACTCTTTCACTTCCCGCAGAAATGAATCGCTGATACCTCATTCTGCCGCATACTTAAAAGACAACTCATCCAATTTCCTTTTAAAAAGCCCACTGTTCCAGAACCTTCAGCAGCTCGGGGCTGAGGTCGTCGTCGCAGAACAGCCCGATACCGGCGGGGGCGGTGCGGCTCATGTTCTCGAGCTCGGCGGGCAGGGATTCGGCGGTGGAGTCGGGCAGGTGCAGGCCGGGAGCCAGGGGCAGGCGCTGAGCAGTTTGGGTGATTGCCTGTTTGCTGCAAGTTGCGGCCCAGGCGGAATCCTCGTTGTAGAAGGAGTGGTAGACCATGGGCAGGGCGAGGTCGAGCTCAAAGCGTGACCAGTCCTGTCGCACGAGCTGAGCGGCCAGCTGCGGTGTGGGGAATACAGCGCAGGCGGCGCGCAGGTTGTGGGAGCGTATGCGACGGCACAGGGCATTCGCCACGCGGGCCTCGCTTGCCAGGCGGAACTCCCGCCACTCGGCATCGGTGTCGGCAGCCTCTGCAACATCGCGACCGTAGGCGGCACGGAAGGCAGCTTGACAGCGCTCGCAGTAGCAGTAGTCGTACTCCGGCAGCTCGCGGCTCATATCCAAGCCGTATTTGGCCCACAGACCGCGGGGCAGAATGACATCGGGCAGGCGCATGTAGTCGAGCTGTATGCCGGTGAGCCCGGGAATGGCGGCCACTCGGTCGACCTCCTGTAACAGGTGCTTGAGTGCCCCCTCGCTGTTGGGGCAGAGGAATTGGTAGTACTCCACAAAGGGCCTGTCAGCCGGGGCGTGGCAGGATTTCCCCAAGCGGTTGACGGCGTAGAACTCGGGGTGCTGCAGGGCGGTGGCATCCTGTGGGCGGTTGAGTGCCCACAGCCAGGCGTAGACCTGCAGCCCCTCCGCGCGTGCAATGGGGGTGAGGTGGCTGAGCTGCTGCACATTGCCGCCGATAATGACGGCGTGTATACCGGCGCCGGCCAGTCGCTTGAAATGCTGCTGCCACCAAGCGGTGTCCCCCTCGTGCTTGCCACCCTGAACCCACAGGTAGAGGGGCGGGCGCTCCGTTGTTGCTGCGGATACGCTCAGGTGGCCGTTGCTGTCGATGGTGAGCTGTTGCCCGGTGTGTGCGGATGTGCTTTGAGCAATAAAATGCCCTTTATCTACATAGAGTGGGGTTATGCCGTCCTGCTGCATGTCAGGAGAAAACTCCCCGTGCTGAGCGCGGTGTGCCAGCTGGGCGTTGTAATAGGCAAACAGTCGGCGCTGTGCCGGTTCGGTAGCGGGCAGGGGCATGCTCTCGTACCCGCTGCCGACAGGATTGTCGCTCAGTTTCACATAGCCCCAGAACTCGGGGTAATGAATGTTGATGATGCCCGTGGGAGCCCACACATGGTTGCTCTCGGGCAGGGGATTACCGGCGGAGTCCGTCCTCTTACGGTAACCGCAGGTCGTGGTGTTGTCCGCCTGTACCTGCCAATTCACGCGCGAGAAGTTCATGCGCATGACCGTGCCTGCCGGCGGGGCTTGTGCTCGGCGGGGTTGGTTGGAGTGACCGGTGATACTGCTCCAGGGGATAGCGATTTCCACGCTCCAGCCCTCGTCTGTATCGCTCGGGTTATTGAGGGTTCCGCGTAGTTGGACGCCGCTTTTCAGCCCGGGTATATTCCAGTCGTGCAGAGCGTGATTGGCACTGCGGTAGGGGGCGGTGAGGAAGAGCTCCCACACGGTGTTGAGGGCATTCACCTCGAGCTCAACGTAATCGCGCCCATCGCCGTCGGGGTCAATGAATACCTCGAAATCCGGGTCGTGGTAAATGACGGAATCGTGCTCGGTCAGGGTAGCCCACAGGTGGGGCTCCCGCATGTCAGCCATGACGTACAGGTAGTCGGCATCCCACAGCATACGGATGTCGGTGCCGGCTTCGACCGCTGCACCCTCGATATCCCTCAGCGGGCTCAGGGGCATGGCAGCTTGCCAATCGGCTTCATCGGCCCGGCCGTCGATGGTGATGGCAGTGCTCGCCTGTTGGCAGACGTAGGTCGGGGGAACCGGGGGCAGTGCCGCTACTCCCGCTCCGGCGAGAGTCAGGAAAGTCAGCGCCGCGAGCGGGAGTTGTTTCGGCATGTGCTCGTTCAGATGGCAAGGTGTTTCTTTACGGCATCTCGCATGGCATCCAGCCCGGTGCGCAGCATTTCGGGAGATGTGGCAAAGTTCAGGCGCACACATTGCGGGTCGCCGAAGTTGGCGCCGTTGTCGAGGTACACGCCGGCGTTCTCGCGGAAGAATGTGTGCGGGCTCTCCACACCGAGAGCGGAGCAGTCAATCCAGGCCAGGTAGGTGGCCTCCTGGTGGCGGGTGCGGAGCATGGGCAGCTCGCGGGCAATGTAGTCCACCACGAATTGGCGGTTGGCGCGCAGGGTGCGCAGCAGCTGCTCGTGCCATACCCAGCCCTCGGTATAGGCGGCCAGCGAGGCGGCGTAGGCAAAGACATTCAGCGTGGGCAGGCTGTGCCCCTGGGTCTTGCGGATGGCGGCGCGCAGTTCGGGATTCGGCACGGCCATGTAGGTAAAGCAGATGCCGGCAATGTTGAAGGTCTTGCTCGGTGCACTGAGCATGACGGTGCGCTGCTGCAGTCGCTCCGACAGGGTGAGGGCGCACACGTGCTTCTTGTCCTCATCGAGCACGAGGTCGCAGTGAATTTCATCGGAGCAGAGGATGAGGTCGTGGCGCTCGCAGAAGTCGGCTACGCGCTCCATTTCCTCGCGGCTCCAGGCACGGCCCAGCGGGTTGTGCGGGTTGCAGAGCAGGAACAGTTTTGTATTCGGGCTCACGGCGGCCTCCATAGCATCCCAGTCGAACTCCCAGCGCTCACCCGTGTAGGTGAAGGGGACGCTCAGCAGGCTGCAGCGGGCGTCCTCGTGGCAGTGCAGCATGGGCGGGTAGGACGGGGAGCACACCATGACTTCGTGCTGCGGCTCGGGGCAGACGGTGCGGGTTACCAAGGTGAAGGCCGGCACGCAGCCCGGCAGCTCGTGGAGCCACTCCGGCGCGGCATTGGTCACGCCGTGCTTGTTTACCAAGTAGGCGGTGATGGCAGCACGCAGTTCATCCGTCATGAAGGCATAGCCATAAAAGCGGTGGTTCAGTCGTGCCTGCAGAGCATCCACCACGCAGGGAGGGCTCTCGATGTCCATATCGGCAATTCCGAAAGGTAGGGGCCCCTGAAGATCCCACTTGATGTTGCCGGTTTCGCGGCGGCAATCGGTAGAGGCAAAGCGTATCATAACAGATGGATGTTTATTCTGCCCATACTCTACACCGCTCTCCCAGCGTTCGTCAAGCTAATTCTCGCGCGCGTAGGGAGGAAAAACGGTGTTTTTAAATGGGGAATCTCTAAAAACTCGACAAATTGGAGCTTGGCTCCCTATCCCCAAGGCGTCAGCCTCGGTCTTCACCATGCGCGCAGCGCATTCTTCACCACCGTGCGTAGCACGGTTCTTCACCGCGGGCTTCAGCCCCCTTTTCACTCGGCCGAAGGCCGTTAATAAATCTTTATCCCTTGCGAGCCGAAGGCGCCTGCCTCGGCGTAGGCGAAGCCGAAGACGGGAGCCTAAACCAGAGCCCGCCGAGCGGGCGACAGCTCAATAGCCCGGAGGTTGAGCCGCGTAGCGGCGAAACCCCGGGTAGGAGTATATAAAATAGTTGAGCCCGAGGAACGAGGGCGGCAGATGAGAGGCTGGTTGGCATAAATAACGCGACAATTTCAATACGCGCCGTTTCTGCCGCCCTTCAGGGCTCATGTTCTTTTTGTACTCGTTGCAGGGGCTTACGCCCCTGCCTATTGAGCTACCGCCCTCGTACCTCGGGCTTTTGAATTCCGCTCACCTTCGATTCGCCATTCTGCTCGGCAAATTGCCATTTTCCTAATTATTCCAGCGCGTAATTAGTGGTTTTTTGTTGTTTCTGCAACAGCAGAATGAGATATAGTACCCTAATATATCGCACCCGGCAAAACTGACCCACTTGGCCACAGTTTTACCCTGGTCGATATCCCTCTTTATGCCATAGCTGCCGCCCCCTCCGAAATGGCAGCCGTGCTGGCCGGGCTCTCTAACGCCTAAACAGCGCCATTGTGACCTGCAATGCCCCCTTTCTGTCCTCTTCTTTGTACTTTTTTCTTTACGTTAGCTTAAATATATAGTAAAGTTTACACATGGACGCCTCCACTCTGCTTGCCACCGAAATTGACTATACTCTCTACGACGACGACGATGCTTACATCGCCGCTTACAATGAACTCATTGAGCAACTGCGCACCTGCGCCAAGGCTCATGCTCAGGGAACCGACGGCTGCCCCCAGGACCTGCAGACCGCTGTAGCCTGCTGGCAGAAAGCCGCCGAGCTCGAAGACCCCGAATCCCTCTGCGCCCTCGCCGACTACTACCTCTCCATCGGCGATGACGACCGCGCCATCAACTGGTTGCACGAGGTAGTCAACGTTTACGACCTTGAGCAGCCCCTCTGCACCCTCATCGGCCTGCTGCACAAGCGCAATTCCGAGGAGGATATCGCCGAGCTCGACTCTCTCTACCGTACCCTCGTCTCCGGCTTCCCCAGTTCCGAGCACCACTACGACTACGCTCGTTACCTCCTCTCCGTCGACTCCGCTCCCCACTCCCTCACTCGTCGCAAGGCCGTCCGTTTCCTTGAACTCGCCGCTGCCACCGAGCACGCCGACGCTAAGGAACTCCTCGAGCGCCTCGGGAGAAGATAAGTTGTTTTTGTTTGTGTTTTTTTGTTTATCCGGCTCGCTCCC
Organism: Akkermansia sp.; assembly: GCA_045531695.1. GTDB lineage: Bacteria > Verrucomicrobiota > Verrucomicrobiia > Verrucomicrobiales > Akkermansiaceae > Akkermansia. The sequence continues at coordinate 37,902 of JAZSEM010000085.1, read as the reverse complement.
TTTTATGGGCGAGCCGGAGTTTTTTGCAACACTAAAGCAAATTACGCATTGCGGGCCGATTAAATTTCTTCAATACCCAATGATTTAAGGTAATGATAGAGCGAATCGTAGAAGCTTGGTAAGCGGGATATATCATCCGCGCTACCTTTGGGTATGAAGATTACCATGCCTTGTCTCGAGCGAGTCAGGAGCACTCGGTAGGCATTTTTGAGGTACAGTTTTTTTTCTTCGTTATGTATCGATTGCCAAACGTTGCCCTTAAAACTGTAGTATTTCCAATCTCCGTTGTGGAATCGTAGGTCTGCATCCCATGCAACTAGAGCGTAATCAAGCTCTAATCCCTGAATATCGAACTCTGTAGCCGGGTCTTCAAGTGCATAACATGAGCGAACATCGTCTTTATCGTTGAGCATCCAATAGGCAATTTCTCTTTTGTCTTTTTGGTTACTCCCTTTAACATGAATATTTTCCGGCTTTAGGCGTTTAGCTTCACTGCTTGCTAAAATGCCGTATTTCATGGTGCCGTGGCATTGTGATTTAACCCAGTGTTTTGCATTCGGAAGTTCTCTACTAAGAACGAGAGGGTATTTGTCCTTAATTTGTTCGTACAGCAGCTTTGCGGTATCTGAGTTGAGGTCGAGAAGTTCTTTTACAAATGACGCCAGTTGGGGGGTACGGAAAGAACGAACTGAAGAGTTAAGGTGTAAACTTTCATCTTCTGTTATGTTGAGGTTGGATACGAGAGCAGACCATTCTCTTTGTCTGGTGTATTCGTTGTCTTTTAGTTGTGGGGTGACGTATACATCCCATCCGGAAAATGAACGTCGTAGAGAGTCAAACCATTCCGGTAAGCCTGCTTCTCCAGTGTTGATTTCTTGCCCTCCACCGATGAGACAGATGACTACCGACCAGTCGGTATGCCTATCCATTGTGCTGATGAGGAATTCCGGCTCGCTATATGGAAAATCAGCTATGCCCTTTTTCTTACGCATGAAATCAGATATGGCTTTATTTGTCCATGCTCGTTGGGCTTCATCAAAAATGACAACATGTTCAGGGGGGATAACTGTATTACCTACAAAATCATCTCTGTATTTATGTATTATTTGTATAAAGGCGTTAGTTTCGCGTTCAGCAGTGCTTCTTGTTGTTTTGCAGCCGACTGCTTCATCCCTTGCTATTTTATCGCGAACTAGCGCTTCCTGTAATACTGTGACGAGTGGCTGATTGCCGGATAGGAATACGGCGTGTTCTCCCGCATCTGCATTGGCATATTCGATTGCAATATTGAGTCCTACGAGTGTCTTACCTGCGCCGGGGACTCCTGTGACAAAGCAAATAGATTTTCGTTTCTCTACCTTGCTCTTCTTGATGATTTTATTGATGGCGGCTGTAGTAATTGTCAGGTTTTTGGCTCCGGCGTCGCTACGCGTGATATCTTGTACACTATGACCTTGATAGAGGGCTTGCGCGGCTTCTACAATAGTGGGTGTCGGTAAATATTCAGAACACTCCCAGCGCTCGTAATCAAACGTCGGTGCAGAGACGGCAGCACATACGTTCACGATTGCCTCATAAATATTTTTCGCATTGCAAGGGATTGGTTCAATTATATTGTCCACTTTCTGAATCCTGCACTGACATGTCTCTGCTTCATCGGATATCATCAGGCAGGCCAATATTTTATCATGACTTTCTTTGTGGAAGTTTCGGAGGTCCAGAGCATAGTCATATACTTGGTTATAGGTATGGCGTTTGTATTCCGTGTCTCCACATTTGAACTCTAGTAGAAAGACAATATTTTGGTGTAATATAACAACGTCCACACGCTTTCCCATGCGTGGTATCATGTATTCAAAGAGAATACGGCCCTCTGATAACCGGGCTAACTGATCTTTCAGTATCGAAATTTCTTTCTGCCACGTGTTGCGCTGAGTATCGAGGGTCTGTGAGAATGGGTCCGCTCTTGCTATGCGCCCAAAAATCTCGTCGCTTGATTGTCTCAGAAAGTTGGCGATAGAGTCCGAATAATATGCTCTCCGGCTACAATGTTCTTGCTGGGAATTGCTCATTATTTGGATTGGGGCCGGTCTATTTCACTGATGAAGGTAGCAAAATCTTTGCCAAGCGCATTGACTATCTGGCAGAGAGTAAGAATGGAAATGTTGTGTTTTCCTCGTTCTACCAAAGAAATAAACTTGCAATGCACACGACTGAGTTTCCCCAGTTCCGCCTGAGTCATTTTCTTACTACGCCGCAGAGTTCGTAGAGCTAATCCTATGCGCTCCAATAATTTGGTATCTACCTGCATTTGGGTGAGTATATCTTATTCCATGTTTTCTCACCAGGATAAATCTAAAAAGGTAGTGTATATGCTACCTTTTGTGGTGACGTACCCAAACTTAATTGGATGCTACCATTGTATGGAGCGTGTGGGAATTTTATATATAACTGCTCTTGAAAAGTCCCGATAAAGTTTAATTTGGATTTTGAATATTTATTGAAATGGGTATATGTTATATTTGCACATTATAGTGTGCATGTATTCTAATTTCTTGTTTTATTCGAAAGATCCCTTTATAATAGACCTCTATGAAGTTTTCAGACGATCCGAAAGTTACTCTCGAGTCGTTCAACGCCTTCCTTTCTGCGCTGGAAGATGACATCCACACCCTTCTGGCAATGGGGGATGCGTATCGCTGGGGGAATGGGGAGGTGGAGCCGGATGCGGCGATGGCGATGGAATTTTACAGGGAGGCGGCAGAGCTGGGCGATTGGGAAGCGATGGAGCTGCTGGCTGATATGCTCGAGGAGCAGGGGCAGGAGGTGGCGGCCAAAATCTGGCGGGAGAATTTAGAGGCTAAACGTCGCTCTGGTGGTTAAAAAACTCACACCTCCTCGTAATCCTGAATCAACTCCACGAAGGCGCGCAGGACGTGCTGCTTAGCCCAGGGGCCTACGCCTTTGAGGCGGGATGCTGCCTCGATAGTGGTGGGTTTGACGGTGGCGAGGGCGCGGAGTGTTTCGGTATTGAGCACGCGGAAGACGGGCATGTGGAACTCGGCGGCGAGGTCGCGGCGCAGTTCGCTGAGGTGGTCGTAGAGCGCCTTGTCCATGCGGCCGAGTTGCAGGGCATCGAGCACGCGCTCGGAGCGGCGCTTGAGGGTAGAGGGGCGCACCTGCTTGATGGCTGTGGTGCTCCATACGCGCCGTGTCAGGCGGGCAGGGGCTTTCTCTTTCATCACATCCTCACCCTTGGCGGTGAGGGTAACGAGTGGCAGCTCGCCGCCGGTGGTGGTAATGAGCCCGCCCTCCTGCAGGGCGCGGAACAGGGCTCGCAGTTTGGCACCGGTCATGTTCGACAGCAGGCCGTAAGTGCTCAGGCGCGTGAGCTGCGGGGGCAGCCCGGCACGCTGTGAGCCGCGCAGCATATCGGCAATTTTGGCGCGACCGAAGATAGCCTGCCAGCTGCCGTCGGGTTGGCGCCTGCTGGCGCGAGCTACGCCGGCCAGAGCCTTGCGCACAATCACCAGGTCCTCGCCGTCAATGTCTTCCACATCGCCGGGTTCCTCGGCATTGCATACATCGCAGTGGCCGCAATCACCGCTCGACGACTCACCGAAGTAATCGAGGATCCAGCGCTGGCGGCAGCCTGCGCTGTAGGCGTAGCGCGTGATGGCCTCAATCTTCTTGTGGTCGCGTCGGGCTTTCTCCTCAATCACATTGGTATCGAGGGGGAGGGCGGCGAAGGGCTGAGCCGGGTCGGTCAGGCGGGTGAGCTTGGTATTGCTGCCGGGCACATCGGAGCGGGTGATAGCCCCTGCATGAATGAGCGCCGAGAGGGCCGTGCCCACAGCCATGGGGTTCACGTCCTTGCCGAGCTCGGCCCCCATCTGGTCCACCGTCATTTGTAGCTCGCCATTGGAATTGCAGCGGGAGCGCAGCAGGTTATAGACGCTACGGATGGTTTGCACCGAGGGGTTGCTACCCTCGAAAAAGAACTCCTGGGTTTTGAGGTCAGCGTGATTGAAGAGCAGCTCGCACACCGAGAGCTCACCGTCTCGCCCGGCGCGGCCTGCCTCCTGATAATAGGCCTCCACGCTGCCGGGAATCTCGAAATGCAGCACAAATCGCACATCGGCGCGGTCAATCCCCATGCCGAAGGCATTCGTAGCCACTACCACATCCGCACGGCCGGAAATGAAGGCATTCTGCGAGAACTCGCGTTCATCGTCCGTCATGCCGGCGTGATAGGCCACAACCTGCGAACCTGTGCCGCTGATTTCGTCGAACACGGTCATCACGTTCTTGCGCGTGGAGCAATAAATGATGCCCTTCTTCCACTTGGCAATCACCTGACGAATGCGCTCAAACTTAGCGGCTCGGTTCTCACAGTGTGTGATGGCGAAGTCGAGGTTATCGCGCCCGAAACCGCTGATGATGACGGCAGGATCGTGCAGTTGAAGTGTGTTCAGAATATCCTGACGAACGGCATCGGTCGCCGTGGCAGTCAGTGCTACAGTTTGCGGGTAGCCCAGCTCCTGCCGCACGCGGCCCAGTCGCAGGTAATCAGGGCGGAAATCGTGACCCCACTGGCTCAGACAGTGGGCCTCGTCGATGGCCAGCAGCCCCACTTGCATGCTGCGCAGCAGGTTCATAAAGCCCTCCTGCCCGAAGCGCTCCGGGGCTACATAAATGATGCGCAACTCGCCACTGCGCAGAGCCGCCATGGCCTGGCGATATTCGTCTGCTCCCAGGGATGAATTCACCGCTGCAGCGGGCACTCCGCGTGCCTGCAGGGCATCCACCTGGTCTTTCATGAGAGCAATGAGAGGGCTGACAACCACGGTAAGCCCCTCGCGACAGAGTGCCGGTAACTGGTAGCACAGCGACTTGCCGCCACCCGTGGGCATGATGGCCAGACAATCCCGCCCCGCCATGATGGAATCCACGATGGTATCCTGCCCGGCGCGCAGTCCCTCGAACCCGAAGACCGCGCGCAGAACCTCATGCACGTCTGCTATCTGTTGTACCATGCGCGCGTATTGTACCAGACTTGCGCCTGCGGTGCAATCCGTAAAATTGTACGTCGCATTTTCAGGGGCTGTAATGACAGATGTGATACAGATTGAAAATATGAATACAAAAGATGTAAAAATTAGTAAAAGATTAAAATAAACAATGAAAAAAATATAATATAAAAGCATTGACGAATAATGTAAAAATATCATAATAATAAGAAAAGAATTGAAGTGAAGGAGAAAGTTAAGAGTATGTTCTCAGACGAGGATTTTATTTCCTTGTGGGGAAGTGTGAATTGGAGTGTCGAGTAAACGAGCTTATTTATCTCGATGAAAAAGTCGACAGCACCTCCAAGATTGTGTAAAAGATAGCCAAAACAGTAAAAATACACCCCTTAAAATTGTAGGAATATAACGCGCGTTTACAGAATCGGCTTATCATCTGCTCTCGGATTCAAAATTCTCAGATAGGCAAATTCAGGGCAAAAATTCAACTTTGGGAGGAAAAATAGAGCCAATCGGCTGCCAGCGGGGCAGGGGGATGCTCCGGCTTGAGCGAAATTTTGCTGTCGCTCTTTCAGGTCGGTGCGGATGTTGCTACCGAAAATGAGCTTGAAAAATTTTCTGCTGCCGGAATTTTCGGGGCTTACAGCTTTGTGCCTTTGACAAAAAATTGTGAAAAAATCGACCTGCTTTTCACTCCTTGCTTGTTGAAAATTGAATTATCTCGCACTCCTCGATGGTAAATCCGGTTTATGATTTTTGGTGAAAATTCACCATCAAGAGTACCGGCTCAAGAGCTTGAAAAATACCAAAAATAGCCTTAATTCCCCATAGTAAAGTGGGTGATACTATTAAAAAATCCCTAAAAAGTTTCCTTTTGGAGGCCATTTTTGCACTTGGACCTTCTTCTCCCATCTCTTAGAAAAGTATCGAAATTGAGCGAAAATACCCGAAAAAATGCCCAAAAAGCACATAAAAAGGTAAAACATACTTTACCACACGTCGAAAAATGGCCTTTTGGGGCATTTCGAGGGGCCGGTGGGGCGAATGGTGCGAGGGATGCCGATTCATTCCTTCTGGCTTGACAAATGGGCAAATTGGTAGTAGGGTATGTGCCGTGCAAGAGAGCGAACAGGTGCAGATGAGCCTCCCTTTTACGGAGAGTGAAGTTGCGGCGCTGCAGGAATCCCGTGAGGTGGCGCTGCAGGCAGCCGCGACCGAGCGCTCGAATCGTCGCCCGCGCACCGTCAAACAGGGGCGCCGTGCTGCTGCCAATGAAACTCCCTGTCGCTTGGGGAGTGAGCTCAGGCTCATCAGCGGCATACACCGTGCCTGCAAATTAGTGCCCACGGAGGTGCAGAAAAAGATGCTCGATTACGACGAGCTTGCCACCGATGAAGCGCGCGATGTGAGCGAACGCCTGGAGTTCGACGGCTCCCACTTTGTGCTCACGCGCTACCAGCACCCGCGCTTCCTGCGGAGCGATGCCGGGGATGATGCCTACTACATTACCTGCCGACTGCCGGAATGTACTATGGGCAATTCCGCTGTGGGCGACACACTGCTGGTGCACTCGGTTTGCAACAAATTCATCGACCGCCTGCCGCTGTACCGCCAGTTGAAGTTTTTCTCGGACTCGGGGCTGGTGGGAGTGGATGAGTCCATGCTTCGCCATTGGTTGCAAACCACGGCCGATGTGCTGCGCCCGCTCTACGATTTATTCCTTGCCCAACTGCAGGAGGGCGCCGAGCTGCAGATATACGAAGTGCCGACCGGCGACATACGCGACAAGCGTCCCATCGGTCACATGTCTGCCACGCGCAGTGCTGCGGATGGTCGTGTGCACTACCGCTGGAGTGATGAACTGCCCGTGGTGATGCCCGGTCGTGAGCAGGTGCTGGAGCAGCCACCCGTCCAGCGCGACCCTCTGTTTATTGCCGCTCCCGGGGAAGGTGAGCTCTCGGCCATCTTCTATACCTTCATTGATGAGTGCGACCGCTGCGGGGTTGTCTTCGGCGAGTGGTTGCTGGCCACCCTGCAGAACCTGCCGGGGGCACGTGGCCGACTGGCCGATTTGTTGCCGGTGGCGTAATCAATATTCCGGTTCGTTGAACGAGGCCTCGGTAATATAAGGAACGGTCTCGGTGGGAATCCCCTCGAACTCTGTCGGCACATTGTCCTCGGTGAACAGGGTGTAGTCGCGCAGTTGTGCCCGGTGGGGGGCTGTGTTGGTCAGAGCGACGGAGGCCACCGGCACCAGCGTGTGGGCTGCACATGCTGCAGCCGCTTGTGCCCAGATTGCCTGAGCGGCGTGCCTGTATGCCGCATGCTCGGGGGCGAGTGCCGCAGGGCAGAGCAGAGCGAAATCCGGCTGCAATTCCCGCATTACCTGCTCCGGATTGGCGTGCGTGAACATTCCTGCCTGTTTATCGAGTTCGCCGCCGGTGCAGATGACCCGGTGCTGTATGGCAGCCGGTGCCAGGGCTGATACCAAACGCGGGGAGGCCGTGATGAAAGTGCAGGGCTTGTCTGCCAGTTGAGTGGCAAGCACGCGGGCCATGGGACCGGCATCGGCATAAATCCGGGCACCGGGCTGAATATGAGCCGCCACCAGCTGCGCCAATTGGACATCGAGCCTGGGGCTGTCAGCCGTAGCCGGCGCTGTGGGCATGCTGTAGCGGGCGCCGCCGTGCACACGCTGCAGCAGGCCGAGCGCCTGCATGTCCACCAGGTCGGTGCGTATGGTTTCATCGGTCACGCCCAGCTCGCGTGCCAATGCCGAGGTGCGTATGCTGCCGCGCTGCTCCAGCAGGCGCAGAATATACTGACGGCGCTCGCGGGACATGTACATAGGCAGCAGAGGGGTAGGTCAGTTCGGAATGGTGGCCAGGAACAGGCGCAGATTCTTCATGAGAGATTCTGCCGCCTGCTGAATGGCGGGGCGTGCCGATTGGGGCAGCAGCTCAATCATGCCACCCAGAACCGTCATGCGCTTGCAGAGTGCTTCCACTCGTTCGGCTGCCAGCGCGGCTGAGTAAAGCTCCTGCCCGGTCAGCAGAATGGTGGAGAGTGTGTGGGTGACAATCCCGGCATAGAGGGAAAGGAATGCTGCGGCTTCCTTATTGGTATTCAGTTTATCGGCGTGTTTCTTCAGCAGCTGTTCCTGCACCACGGCCGTCATGTGCGAGGTTTCCTCAAAGAGCGGGTGGCGCATGGCCAGTCGCACTGCCTTCTCATGCGGAGTCATGAAATCGATGACCTCCCAATCGTGCTCAATCACCTCGCGGTCGGGGGGCATGTCGGCTTCATCCTGAGCGGCAATTCTGCCGAGGAACTCCGGCCTGTCCATCACAAAGGCCGCCGAGAGGTAGCCGCCGGGAATGGGACTGTACTTCTCGTGAATGGAGGGGTAAATAGCCATGCAGGCTTCGGCTCGGTTCAGGCGGTAGTCCCATTCGCAGGGTGGCATGTCCTCCCCCAATCCGGCCATGGCCGGGCCGCGGTACTGCCTGACGTTGGCCCGCACGTGTGCCCTGAGGGCCTCCATATTCAGGAGCGACTGCAGGTTGTCAATCTCCCAGGTGGGTTCCCACTGGGGCAGGGAAATGGTGAAATCCACCGCGCCGAAGTCCATTAACACGCGCACATTGGTGTTCATGAAGAACTCAATGTAAAGGCGGTTGGAAATACCGTGGCGGTTGTTGTGCTCGAGTATTCTGCGGGAGAAGGTGATATCACCGGCATCGAACTGCGCCGAGCCTGCCTTATTGCGCAGTTCGGTAATAAGCTCGGGAATCTGTGCGGGCGGGCTGCCGGCAGCAGTGTTGGTGAACTCTAACCTGCAACCTGCGATATCGCGCAGGCAGTTGCCGCGCATACGCAGGTGCAGTGGTTCGGCACCATCGGTGCACCACAACCTCAGGTCAATGAGGTCCTGCAGCGTGTTGTCAATCACGCCGCGGGCAATCAGTGGTGTAATGGTGGCCAGCATGTATATGGTTGATTATCAGGAAAGAGCCGGTGCTGGCAGCTTGGCGGCCAGCTCGGCTACGGCCTCGGGGGCGTTCATGAGCTCCACGACGGCATCCCATCGACCCTGCATGAGAGCTTCGCGAGGCTCGGCAGGCATGGTGATGGGCAGGGTGGCTGCGGGGCAGCTCAGGGTCATGGTGGCCAGATCGAGCACCCACTCGGTGTCGGGCTGCTCGGTGGTGATTTGTAGAGCGGTCTGCAGGTCCTCGTGAGCAGCGCACACGCAGGGCATGCCGATGCCGGAGCTATTGCCGAAGAAAATCTCTGCAAAGCTTTCAGCCACAACAGCCTTTACGCCGCTGCGCTTAATGGCCTGCGGGGCGTGCTCGCGGGAGGAACCGCAGCCGAAGTTCTCGCCACCCAGAATGATGGCAGCACCGGCATGCTGCGGGGCATCGATGGGGTGACCCTTGCTGCTGCCGTCGGCATTGAAACGTTCATCGTAGAACATGGTGCCGGCCAGTTCATCGAAGGTCACGCACTTCAGGAAGCGGGCGGGGATGATGCGGTCGGTGTCCATATCGGCACCGGGTACGGGAACGGCCTTACCGGTGATAGAGGTGATTTTGTTGAGGGGCATGTGAATGAAAAGTGTTGGTGGTTAGCGGATGTCGAATACCTCGCGCGGGTCGGCCACGGTGCCGGTCACGGCGGCAGCAGCAGCCATCAGCGGGCTCATGAGTAGGGTGCGGCCGGTCGGGCTGCCCTGACGTCCCTTGAAGTTACGGTTACTGGTGCTGGCGCAAATCTGGTCGCCCTTCAGCTTGTCGGGGTTCATGGCCAGGCACATGGAGCAACCGGCCAGACGCCACTCGAAACCGGCTGCGCGGAAAATGTCGGCTATGCCTTCCTCTTCGCACTGGCGGGCGGTCTCCTGAGAGCCGGGTACGGCAAGAGCCTTCACGCCGTCGGCCACCTTGCGACCCTTCAGCAGCGGAGCCACTGCGCGGAAGTCGGATATGCGGCCGTTGGTGCAGGAGCCGATGAATACCACATTGATGGGCATGCCCTTGAGCTGCTGGCCGGCCTGCAGCTGCATGTACTCCAGCGCGGTCAGGCGGGCCTTGCGGGTTTCGGCGTCGGGGGCATCATCGGGGGAGGGAACTGTGCCGTTGATGCCGATGCTCATGTCGGGGGAAATACCCCAGGTTACAGTCGGCTCAATATCTTCAGCATCGAAGATAACCACGTCATCATACTCGGCATCGGCATCGCTCGCAAAGCTCTTCCAGCGCTCTACCGCGGCATCCCAGGCAGCACCCTTGGGGGCGTAGGGGCGACCCTTCAGGTAGGCGAAAGTCTTCTCGTCGGGATTCACATAACCGCAGCGGGCGGCACCCTCGATGGCCAGGTTGCAGAGGGTCAGTCGGCCGTCCATTTCCATGTTCTCAATGGCACTGCCGCCGAACTCGTAGGCGTAGCCCAGGCCGCCGTCGGCACCGAGCTTGCCGATGATGTAAAGTGCTACGTCCTTGGCTGTTACGCCGGGGCGCAGGGTGCCCTCTACGCGAACATTGCGCACCTTGAGGGGCAGCATAGCCAATGTCTGAGTGGCCAGTACGTCGCGCACCTGTGTGGTGCCGATACCCATGGCAATGGAGCCCACGGCGCCGTGAGTGGCCGTGTGGGAGTCGCCACATACGATAGTCATGCCCGGCTGGGTGATACCCAGCTCCGGCCCGATGGAGTGCACGATACCCTGATTGCCGGTCGGCAGGTCGAACAGGCGAATCCCCGCGGCGGCGCAGTTGCTGCGCAGGGCGTTGAGCATGGTCTGAGCGCGCGGGTCGGCGAAGGGCTCGGCCTGATTGTCGGTCGGGATGATGTGGTCAACCGTGGCAAAGGTTCGCTCGGGGTGCAGCACGGGTAGGTTCAGCTCGCGCAGCATGGCAAATGCCTGCGGTGAGGTAACCTCGTGCACAAAGTGTGTGGCGATAAAGAGCTGCGTGCGACCATCCGGCAGTATGCCCACCGTATGTGCGTCCCAAACTTTCCTGTATAATGTCTTGCCCATGGTATGTAAGAAGCTCCAGTCTACCACCGCGCGCGCGAGGCGTCAAGATACCATGCCGAAGAATGACACGCTAGTAGAAGTACGAAGGACGAAATACGAGGTGCGAATTTTGAAATAATGGCGCGCAATCGCGCGCGGAATTTCTTACTTCGCACTTCGGAAGTCGTCCTTCGTACATCAAAATGGCCCGCTCGCGGCGGGCCATTGAAGATATGCTGTTGCTTGCGGGCTTTAGCCGAGAACCTCGGCGCGCTCCTCGAGCAGCTCGGCGCAGGAGGCGTCGATCTTGCCACGGGAGAACTCGTCGATGGGCAGACCCTCCACGATGGTGAGGGTGCCGTCAGCCTCTGTGCGGCTGGGCATGGAGCAGATGATGCCCTCGGGCAGGCCGTACTTGGTGCCGTCGCTGTAGCGAGCCACGGAGTACCAGTCACCCTCAGCAGTGGGGGTGGTCAGGTTCTTCACGGTCATGAGAGCGGCATTGGCGGCAGAAGCGGCGGAGGAAAGGCCGCGGGCGGCGATGATGGCGGCACCACGCTGTTGCACGGTCTTGATGAAGTCGGTCTTGAGCCACTCGCTGTCGGTAATCACCTCAGTAGCGGGCTTGCCGCAAATCTTGGCGTTGGTGAAGTCGGGGTACTGAGTAGCGGAGTGGTTGCCCCAGATGGTCATGTTGGTCACGTCGGACACAGCCACGCCGGCCTTGGCAGCGAGCTGAGCCTTGGCGCGGTACTCGTCGAGCATGGTCATGGCGAAGAAGTTCTCCTTGGGCATGCCGGTAGCGTTGTGCATGGCAATCAGGCAGTTGGTGTTGCAGGGGTTGCCCACCACGAATACCTTGCAGCCGGGGGCGGCGTTCTCGGCGATAGCCTTGCCCTGACCCACGAATACCTTGCCATTGATGGAAAGAAGGTCCTTACGCTCCATACCGGCCTTGCGGGGTACGGAACCCACGAGCATGCACCAGTCGGCGTTCTTGAAGGCCACGGCGGGGTCGTCGGTCGGCACGATTTCCTGCACCAGCGGGAAAGCGCAGTCCTCGAGCTCCATCACTACACCCTTCAGCTTGTCGAGGCAGGGGGTAATTTCCAGGAGCTTCAGAATCACGGGCTGATCAGCACCCAGCATTTCGCCGGCAGCAATGCGGAACAGCAGAGAGTATGCGATATTGCCGGCGGCGCCGGTCACGGTCACGGTTACGGGTTTCTTCATAACGCGGGCTATTATGCCTGTTTGCATGGGCAAAGTCAATCACGAATTCGGTCAATTTGATTGACGTGTGGTAAAAACGCCGGTCTGATTTGTATTTTTGCTCGTATTGCTTCAAAAATACGGTTACCGAAAAGTGGCTACCTTGCAGACTTGTGCGAAAAGCAAGATTGTGGTAGAACTCCCGCGCTTTTCCGCCGACATGCCGCATGGCGGGTGACTACGTTCACCGTCAGCGGGAAGTAAGCCAGTCCTTACCGCTGATGGTAACGTAGTCGCAAGGGTACGGAACAGCAGCTAACCATGGCTGGTGGAAAGGATGTTTCATGAACGTTCGAATCATGATAGAGCTGATAGTGCTTATTTTACAGGTAGTCCTGTTTGTGATGAAAATCACACAATGAGCATTTAAAGGCTCCGCACGGTGGGCTGCCACCTACCGTGCGCTTTCCTTTCAAAATAGAGTCGCTTAAAGCCAAAAAAAAGAGTTGACAAAACACTTCGATATGCTAAGATGACCTCATCAGGAACGAACGTTCTGATATTCCTTTCTAAAGACCTCCTGAGTGGCAGCTCCGGGAGGTCTTCTTTTTGTTCTTATCGCTCATTGATAGGAAAGGTTATCAGGGGACGGGAGCGGCCTCGGTAATGAGGGGCTTATGTCCATGCGTCTCTGGCTCTTCTTTCTGAGTCTGATTCAGTTTGGCGGACAGATGAAAATCTTTTATATTGCAATTCTGTTTCAATCTGGTATAATACGCGCGTTCATACGATTATGGCTATTCCCCAAAACAAGAGCCCGTTAGGGTCGAAACTGAAAATTGCCACGGCAGAGGTCAAGCGAGTGAAGCCCGAAGGGCCGCTCTACTACATTCTGCCGCCGGTACTGGTGCTGGCTGTACTGATTTTCTGCTATACGGCTACTCCGCCCAAGTCGGCTACAGCTCCTGCTGAGCCCGCCGCCGCTGCTCAGGAGTAAGATTTTCTCCGCTCAATATTTTTTACAACCCACTCATTTACAGAATTATGACCAACGCTTCCCCCATTACCATGGGCCCGCAGGGATTGCAGGTGCCCGATTTCCCCATTATCCCCCATATCATCGGTGACGGCTCCGGCCCCGATATCTGGCGCGCCGCCAAGCGCGTGATAGATGCCGCCGTGACCGCCGCCTACGGCACCACCCGTGCTATTGCGTGGAAGGAAGTGCTGGCCGGCCAGAAGGCCTTTGATGAGCTGGGTACCTGGCTTCCCAATGAGACGGTGGAGGCCTTCCGTGATTACCTCATCGGTATCAAGGGGCCACTCACTACGCCTGTCGGTGGCGGTATTCGCTCCCTCAATGTGGCTCTGCGTCAGGGGCTTGACCTCTACTGCTGTGTGCGCCCGGTGCGTTACTTCAACGGCATCGAAACACCCGTGAAGGACCCCTCACTGGTGGATATGGTCATCTTCCGCGAGAACACCGAGGATATCTACGCCGGTGTGGAGTTCAAGGAGGGCAGCAAGGAGGCTGAGATTTTCTATAGCTGGCTTTCCGAAATGTACCCCGACCGCGCCGGTAAGGTGCGTTTCCCGAATACCTCCGGTTTCGGTATTAAGCCTGTTTCCCGCGAGGGTACGGAGCGCTTGGTGCGCTCGGCCATTCAGTACGCCATCGAGAACAACCGCCCCTCCGTCACGCTGGTGCACAAGGGCAATATCATGAAGTTCACCGAGGGCGCCTTCCGCGACTGGGGCTATGAACTGGCTAAGCGTGAGTTCGGTGCCGAGGTTATCGGCAAGGGCCCGTGGTGCCGACTGCCCAACGGTATCGTGATTAAGGACTGCATTTGCGATGCCTTCCTGCAGGAAATCCTCATCCACCCCAAGGACCACTCCGTTGTCGCCACGCTGAACCTTAATGGCGACTACTGCTCGGATGCTCTCGCCGCTCAGGTGGGCGGTATCGGCATTGCTCCCGGCGGTAACATCAACTACAAGACCGGTCACGCCGTATTCGAGGCCACTCACGGCACGGCTCCCGCTCTCGCCAATCTCGACAAGGCTAACCCCTGTTCCTTCCTCCTCTCCGCCGAGATGATGCTGCGCTACATGGGCTGGAATGAGGCTGCTGACCGCATCGTTGCCGCTATCGAGGCCGCTATCACCGACAAGAAGGTCACCGCCGACCTCGCTGAGATGATTCCCGGCGCCACCGCACTGAGCACAAGCGAATTCGGTAATATTTTGATAGACAAGATGTGATTTTAAAGGACTAGTTACGAGTTACAAAGGACTAGGTTGATAGCTAGGCGCAGCGAGCTGCGCAGAGATTGTCAGCTATGATACTGTGGACAATTTCAGAGCAGAAATGACCGCTCGCACCCGCATCTTTGCGCTGCGGGTGTTGCGGTTGTGCTCTTGCCTTCATGGCCGTTATGAGGTGGAGCATGTTGGTAAGCAGCTGTTAAGGGCTGCTTCTTCTGTCGCTGCTAATTTTCGCGCAGCCGGTTATGCTAAATCTGCTGCTGATTTTTATTCTAAACTTAAATCCTGTGAAGAAAAAGCCGTAGTCGCATGTTTCTGGTTGGAATTTATTCGTGACGGAAACTTATTGCCTGCTGAGAGTGTTGAAGAGTTGCTTTCTGAAGTGCAAGAACTCGTCGCTATTATTGCCGGTGCATGCAGAAAAAGTAGCGTTTCGTTATGAACGGAGAGGGTGAGCATTATCGGACCGATTTGGTAGAGCGTACACGCTTGCTTTCGCTGCGGATACTCACGTTGTGCAAATGCTTACATGGAACGTACGAACAAGAAGCTATCGGTTCTCAACTTTTTCGCTGTGCGACTTCCGTGGCTGTTCATTATAGGATTGCTCAGCATTCTATCTCGCCTAAAGATTTTTTGTATAAACTTAAAATATGCGACGAAGAGTCGGATGAAGTATGTTGCTGGCTTGATATGCTCGTTTCTGCTGACATCTTGCCGGCATCCAGACTGTCGTTATTGATACAGGAAGCCCACGAGATATCGGCTATCATTTCAACCATATGCAAAAACCTACGTAAGAAACGCAGATCGCCTCGCCCCTAAATACCTGGTTCCTTTCTCCATTCACCTAGTCTTATGTAACTCGTAACCGGTCCTTTCACCATCACCTAGTCCTTCGTAACTCGTAACTAGTCCTTCACTATGCAAGATCCCCACTTTGTTCACAGTGTCTTTTCGTCCATAGCTAAGCGCTATGTTACCGCCAATCACATCCTTTCTCTGGGGGCTGATATTTTGTGGCGTGAGCGCGCGCTCAAGATGGTTGCTGAGTGGAAACCGAGAAACCTGCTCGATATCGCCACCGGTACCGGGGATTTGGCGCTGACTGTCAAAAAGGCTCTGCCCGAGGTGGAGGTGCTGGGTACGGACTTCTGTCGCCCCATGCTCGATATTGCGGTGCAGCGCGGGCTCACGAATGTGCTCGAGGCCGATGCCATGAATCTGCCGCTGCCGGATGCCTGCTACGATGCCGCGACGGTAGCGTTCGGCTTGCGTAATATGGCGGACTACGAGAAAGCCCTGCGCGAGTTTCGCCGAATCCTGCGCCCCGGCGGGCACTTGTTGGTGCTGGATTTCAGCATGCCCGAGGGCGTGTTTGCTGCGCCCTATCGCTTTTACCTGCACAACATCCTGCCCCACATTGCCGGCTGGCTTACGGGCAACAGCGGTGCCTATGATTACCTCGGGGAGAGTATCGAGGCCTTCCCCCGTGGTGCTGACTTCTGCGACCTGCTGTCACGCTGCGGTTATTCAGCCCCGCGAGCATTGCCCCTCATGGGCGGTATCGCTACGATTTACACGGCTGAAAAGTGATTTCTGCCGAGAAAATTGAAGAGCAGGGGTTATTTGAGTAAAGATTCCCAAACAAGAACACCGCCGTCTGTAAAAGACGGCGGTGTTCATTCGGGGCTGAGCCCGACTGCAAGATTAACCTTGCAGATTGTAAATTACTTGCGACGACGACGAGCAGCAAGACCGGCCAGAGCCAGCAGTGCAATGATTGTCTTTTTCATTGTTATTGTATTTCTATGTGTTTGTGGTTAATAGCAACCCTGCACAGGGATACCCTTCTCCACGCGCGTCGGAGTGCTGAGAGACCTGCTGCTGGTCGCTTGGTTAGTGTATCGCATTTGCAATGAGGTAGCAAGCAAAAAAGCTCTTTTCCGAAAATTTTTTTTGGTACCCTTCAGATGTCCCTCATTGCTTCCTTATGTACTGATAAATGGGGTTCTTACATGCAGGGAATACTTAGGCTGCTAAATCCCGATTGTAGTTGAGTCTGTTAGAGCAGCGTACGTTTGCGTGGATGGAAAGCGCGGTAGTTACCGGCGTGCGCATCTTTCTATACTCGGGATTGTAGATTGTGGAAGTACATCCCCATCAACTCTCCGCAAGCGGCGAGTTCTTCACCATGGCCGGAACGGCCATTCTTCACAACGGCGAAGCCAAACTTAAAAAGGCGCGCTAGCGCTCGGAATTTTGAAGCACCGCCGTATGGCAGGGCGACAGAGGAAGCCTCGCAAAAACCGTGCCGATGTTTATTGTATTGCCTGCGTGAGCATTTAAGTATAAACCATTGTGTCAATCAACGGCTCTCCGTCACCCCGCAAGTCTGCGGGGTTCACATTTCTTTTTTATCCCTACCACAGGTTCCGTTCGCGTTGCTCACTACACCTGTGGCTACTTCTCTGTCGCCCGCGCAGCGGGCTTAGTCTTCGCCAAGGCTTCCGGCTTCGCTAAAGCTACGCCGTGACATGCCGCCGTGACAGGCCGGGGGCATTGCCCGCCAAATATCAGAACCCGCGCCTGCGCGGGTTTAAAGTTCAGCGCCTGAAAGCGCGGGGCAGTAGCGGAGGAATCGGCCACGCTGCACGCGGGCGAAAGGTCGCTTGGTTAGTGTATCGCATTGCAAATGAGCTATACTAAACCCAGCAGCAGGCGACAGGTCTCTCAGCACTCCGACGCGCGTGGAGACGGGTATCCCTGCGCAAAGTCGCTATCAACCACAAAAAATAGAAAAACACGAAACAATGAAAAAGACTCTTGTAGCTCTTTTGGCTCTGGCCGGAGTTGCTTTCGGCGCCGATTACACTGCAGAGACCGTTTGGACTCTGGATTTCGGTTCTGAATACACTAACGGTTTCCAGTGGAGTGCTAAAGAAGGTTATTCGTATGGCACCCCTTGGGATATCGTTGCCGTTGAAGGCGGTACCCAGACCAATGGTAGTAAACGCGTTCACATGGCAGGCGGCTTATTCGGCAGCTGGGATGAAGACTTTGTGTTCACCATGAGTGTAACTCTGGGTAGCACTATTAGCGCCAGTAATAGTTGGCCGGTGTTTGCTGAGCTGTCCGGTGCTAACGGTAATGTTCGCTTCGGTCCGTATACCTCTGTCGAAAATAAAGTTGGCCTTGATGGTAGTATAGATAAGGGGGATAATAATCTGGTCGCTGTCAGCCCCGGCGGCACATATACCCTTGAGCTCACTAAGATTGGCAGTGTGGTCACCATTGCTGTTGATGGTGTTGTTTCCGGCACGGCTACTCTTAATGACGGAGTGACCGGCAACATTACTGATGTTATGCTGGGCGGATCTCAGGCTGGTTACTACAAAATTAATGAGATTGTACACAGCGCCAGCATGAGCATCCTTACTCCCGCACCCGCTGTCCCCGAGCCGACCACGGCCACTCTGAGCCTGTTGGCTCTGGCCGGTCTGGCAGCTCGCCGTCGCCGTAAGTAATTTTCACTTAACTACGCAAATAAAGGCAGGGTAAATCCCTGCGATGAGAGAGCCGCTGTCTGTAAATGGACAGTGGCTTTCTGCTGCATAGGGCGGTGGTGGGGGGGGAATCCAGCAAAGGCGGCGGTTCTGCAAATGGGAGTACGCGTTGGAACAATTAGAGGTTTAGACCTATTTTGACAGCAAAATTGGAGCTTATCGTGGAAAGATAGACGAGTTACAAATTACGATAGACAAATGTTGAGCTAGGCGGCTGCGCCGCAGTCAGCGTGGATTATTCCACCGTTCCCGCCCCGGCTTCGCGTCTCACTGACGCTCGCTTGCTTCCGGCTTCTCTTCGATACGCCGAGACGGGGCGCCGTGGCAGGCCGCGCCTTAAAGCGAGGGCAGTAGCCGAGTCTAAGTTTAGCCACCATGCGGCGTAAGCCGCGGAATATGTCAACTCGTCTATCGAAACTTGTAACTTGTCCTTCCCAAATTACCCCAGCGTTCTTTCCACGCAGGCGTAGGCGCTGTGGTTGTGGATGGATTCAAAGTTTTCGGCCTCGATGCGGTACCAGGAGAAAGCATTGTAGCGCTCAGTGGCTACAGCAACGTTGCGCACGAGGTCTTCCACAAAGACGGGGTTATCGTAGGCCTTGTCGGTCACGTATTTCTCATCGGGGCGCTTGAGCAGGCTGTAGAGCTGGCAGCTGGCGCAGGATTCTACGAGGTCAATGAGATCCTCAATCCAGACGGCAGTGCCCGAGAAACGCACGGAGTAGGTCACGACACCGCGCTGGTTATGAGCCCCGCGCTCACTCATGGCCTTGGAGCAGGGGCAGAGGGTAGTGACCGGCACCTTAATCGTGAGCGTGAAGGTGCCCGGTTGGTTGCGCTCGGCGTCAATCACAAAGCGCACGTCATAATCCATCATCCCCTCCATACCCGTGACCGGGGCTTTCTTGAGGCGGAAGAAGGGAAAGTCAATCTCCACGCGGGCGCGCTGAGCAGGGAGCTTGCGCAACAGGCGTGCGGGCAGGCGCACAGCAGAGTGTACATCGAGGTAGCGACGGTGCTCGTGCAGAGCCTCGACAAATCGGCTCATGTGTGTGCCCTTGTACTGTTCGGGCAGGTCGACCATGAGCGCCAGTGTAGCAACGGTGGACTGGGTGCGCTCTTCTTTGTCACTCACAATGATAGGATAGCGAACCCCTCGCACACCCACACGGTCGATGGAAATCTGGCGCGTGTCGCGTTCATTCTGAGTGTCTTTGAGCTCTTTCATGGTCGGTGGATTAAACCTGATAAATAAAATAGAGGGAGCTTGCAGGCGCTTTCGCAGCTTACAAGCTCCCTTTAATCAACGACAATCTGCCGTCGAGAACTCCTCCATATCGGGAGATTAAAAAATCAGGGGAGCAGGTTCACGGCACGAGCACGACGAATCTCGCGCGTAATCTTGCGGTGCATCTTAGCAGATACGCCGGTCACGCGGCGGGGAAGAATCTTGCCCGTCTCGGAGGTGAACTTGGAAAGGAACTCGGGGTTGCACATATCGACAGCACCGGCGGGGATGTCAATGCGACGACGGGGCATTGTCTTGTTGCAGGTGCGGAAACGGATACGACGCTCGACGCTCTTGAATTCTGTAATCATAATGCTAAATCTTACTGGTTATGCGGAGGTTTAGCGCATCTCGCGGTGAAGAGTGCGGCGCTTGAGGTAAGGGTTAAACTTAACCTTCTCCAGACGACCGGGGGTGCGCTGGCTCTTCTTGTTACGAGTGGTGACGTAGCGAGAGGGGGTCTTACCCTCGGCCTTGGCCTCCGTGCATTCCAGGATGATGATATCTCTAGGCATATTCGGTGATTAATGTTGACTTGCGGGCGCCTATTCTACACTATTCTTCGGATTCGTCAAGCGCAAAAACGTTTTCCATGTCATTTTGCAGCCCGGAATAGCCCACATCGTCGGATTTTTTGGCCAGATAGCTGGCATAAGAGCCATATTTCTTCTCGAATTCCTCCTGACATTTTACAGTAAGACGGCAGAAGGGACGTACCTCGAGGCGCTTTTTGGGGATGGGTTCGAGGGAAATTTCGCAGATTCCGTAGTAACCCATGCGAATTCGCTCGAGAGCGGCGTCGATTTCGAAGAGCTGCTCGCGGTCCTTGCCCAGCAGGCGCAGCGTGAGGTCGCGTACCTCGGCTTCGCTGCCGGCGTCGCCGATATGCTGGCCGGAGGATGAGGAAACATTAGAAGCACCACTGCGCAGGTGGTCGCGGGTGACGTCCTGCATGTTGGGCAGCAGCTGGTCACGCAGCTCCAGCAGAGATTCCTTGCGGGCTTCGAGGAAGGCGGGCCACTCGGGGTCAGCCTTCAGCAGGGCGAGGGTCTCCTTGAGCTTGGCCTTGCGGGCTTTCTCCTCGGGGGTGAGAGTCTCTTTGGCTGCCGATTTGACGGGAGCCTCCTTTGTCTCGGTTTTCTTCTCTGCAGCCTTGGTGGTTTTGGGCTTGGTAGCCTTTGCCTTGGTGGTGGAACCGGTTGTTTTCTTGCTGGTTGCCATGGTGTACTGATAATGTGTGAGAGTATCGTTCTGCTGATTGCGCGCAATGCTGTTATAGATGCTTGCGCGAACGTTTGTCTGCTAATATCACACACGCCTGCAAATTGCAAGAAAAAATTGCGCTTCCAACTTATATCTCCGCGCTAATTGTGACAGCGGAGGAAATGTTGGATGTTGAATGTTGAATCTTGAATGTTGAATGTCTTTGAGTTTGGCGCCTGTCGGCGCAGGCTGCGAGGCTTATTCCACCGTTCAGGCCCCGCGCACAAGGCGCGAATTATGTAGAGGTAAAGGAGCATTGTGTATTTTTGCGAGCAAACACGAGCGGAATTCAAAGCCCCGTTTCACGGGGCGACAGCCCTTAGCGCGGGGTGGAGCCGCGATAGCGGCGCAGCCCCGGGTATGGAGAAAAAATCAAAGAGAGCCCCGTGAAACGGGGTGACAGCCTGATTGATAAGAGCGGTAGCTTTGGGACTTTGCTTGTATGCAGCCGTCGGTCCACGAAAGGCTGTCGCCGCCGTTTCACGGGGCTTCATTTCTTCTTATTTCTGTAACAGGGGCTGCGCGAGCTACGCTCGCTTACCCCTGCCTATGTGCTGTCGCCCGCAACGCGGGCTCAGAGTCCGGCCTCCTGTTGTTCAGGTTTTGGGTGCGCTTGGTCTGCATTTTTCCAACTCCAGCAGCCGGGCTTTGAGTTGAGTGCCGCCGCGGTAGTGGCCGGGTGGGTTGTGGGCGGGGAGTACTCGGTGGCAGGGTCGCAGGATGGGCAGGGGATTGCTCGCGCATACGCTGCCCACAGTGCGGGCCGGGCCAAGTTTCGCATAGGTTACGGTATGGCCGTAGGGGATATGGCACATGCGGCGCATGATTTCCTGTTGCAGTGGGGTGCCTTGCGGGGATGCCAAGGGGAGGTCGAAGTCGCGACGGGTGCCCTTCAGGTACTCCTGCAATTGGCTGAATGCGCTTTCTGCCAGTGAGCCGATAGGTGGCTCCGGGGCGACGGGGGCTTCGCAAGGCAGAAAAAGGCGGGTGATGTACCCGCCTTCTGTCTGCAGGGCTATGCGCCCTATGCTCATGATTTTGCTTGTGAGCATGAAAGTTGATGGAGTTAAGCCTTGGGGCTTTCCTGTTTGGCTTGCTCGGCTTCGGCTTCTTCCTTCAGTGCTTTTTTGTTGAGGATGTGTACCACGGTGACGGGTACGCCAAAGGCAATGATGAGTACGAGGGGAATGAAGACGAATAGGAAGATGTTGAGGTAGCGGGAGCAGGTGGGGTCGCCGGCATTGCTGCCGGTGCGCCACCAGTGATACATTTGCGTGGGGCTCCACTTCACGCCGGAGTCCGGAGTGATGTGCAGCAGACCACGGCGAGCCATGGCTTGCGCCACACCGCGATCACTGGCGATTTTGTACCAGCCGTTGGCCAGTTCGGGCTCGCCGATGCTGTCGTAGTATTGCCCCAGTTCCCAGGGAGCGCGCGGGTCCTCGTATCGGTCGCTGGCAATGCGCAGCATGTCGAGGGCTCGGGCACTGTCCGCTTCCACACCTTCGGCACCGTGCAGCAGCATTTTGGCGGTGGCTGTCATGGATTCCGGTAGCCCCATGCTGGCTGCGCGGTTAAAGCAGTTGTAGGCATCGAGCATTTTGCCTTCTTCCTGCAGCAGCAGCCCCTTCATGTGAATGGCTTGCGCGATATTGGCATCGTCTGCCATATCCAGATAGCGGCGCCCGGTGGCGACATCCTTCTGCACGCCCTCGCCGCTCAGGTAGGCGGAGGCTACGACCCAGGCCATCAGGCCATCGGCGGCTTCATCGGCGAGCTTACGAGCATAGCCTATGGCCTTTGCCATGTCTTTTTCTACGCCGATACCCTTCACATAGCACTTGTAAAGCTGGCTCCAGGCCCATGCAGTGTCGGCTTTCTCCAACAGGGCGATACCTTCTGCCGTATTTTTCTCGGTGCCGATACCCATGAGTTTCATGTAGCCCTGCCAGTAGAGGGCGTTGCGTTGCTCTGTGGTGGGGGGCTCGCTCAGTTGGGCGGTGAGAGCGGCATAGGCATTCCAAGCCTGTTGGTAAAATTTCTGAGCCTCGGTGGTATTACCCTGTTGGGTGAAGATTTCGCCCAGAATGTAGGCCGCAGAGGGGAGGCCGGCTTCGGCAGCTCGGTACAGCCAGGAAACGGCTTTGCCGGGGTCCTGCGCAATGTAGTCACGACCCTTCAGGTAGGCTGTAGCCAGCAGCATCATAGCCTTGGTGTCTCCGCCCTCTGCCTGAGCGGTGAGCTGTTGCTCGTAGAGCGCAGCCCAGTGCTGCGCCTGTTCGGTGAGCCCTTCGACTGCGTAGCGGGTATAAACAGCTTGGGTGGCAGCGATATCGCCGGCTTCTGCCTTCTGTTTCTGCTCGGCCAGTGCGGTTTCCAGTGTCTCGTTGCTGCTTGTTGCTAAGGTCTGAGCCGGTTCTTGTGCCGGTTCCTGAGCGGAGAGCGGCAGCAGGCTCAGCAGGCCGGCGGCCAGTATTCCGGTGTAAATCTTCATAATGGGATTAAGATGTTCCTGAGGTGCGTTTCTGTTCAAGGTTCTGACGCATTAACATCAGAAAAAAAGGCCCCGCTTTCGCGGAGCCTTTGTAACATTTTTTATTTTACTCGCCCCTTCCGTTGTTGTACGGGCGGCGCTTGTTGAAGCTGCGAGTATTGCGGCGGTCGCCGAAGGAGGGGCGCTGGCTGAAGCTCTTGCGCTCACCACGCTCGCCACCGAAAGAACGGCGCTCACGATTATTGCCGAAGCTCTTGCGCTCACCGCGGTCACCACCGAAGGAACGGCGCTCACGGTCGCCGAAGCTCTTGCGCTCACCACGCTCGCCACCGAAGGAACGGCGCTCGCGGTCGCCAAAGCCACGGTGCTCGCCACGGTCGCCACCGAAGGAACGACGCTCGCGGTCGCCGAAACCACGACGCTCGCCACGGTCACCACCGAAGGGACGACGCTCGCGGTCGCCGAAACCACGGCGCTCGCCGCGGTCGCCACCGAAGGAGCGACGCTCACGGTCACCGAAGCTGCGGCGCGGGCCACGGTCATCGCCGGTGAACTCGCGGCGATTGCGGGGGGCTCGGCCGAAGGGGCGGCGGCTATCCTCGCGCTCGGGCTCAAAGGCCTCGCCGTCAGTGAACTTGGTGGCACCCTCCAGAGCCTCCTCTTCGGTCTCGAAGTCAGCGGGGTTGAAGACGTAGTTGTCGTCGTCATCGTCCTGAGCGGTGGGCTGATTGCCCTGCTGGGGACGGGGTTTGAAAGCCTGCTTGGCACCGATAAGCCCCTTACGACGACGGGGATTGGTGGTAGCCTGCTCAATCTGCTCGGCAGTCATGAGAGTAGCCTGCCCGGGCTCCAGATCGCCGCCCCACAGGGAACCGATACGTACGCGTACCAGCTTTTTCACTCGCAGGCCCAGGCAGGAGAACATCTGGCGCACCTGGCGCTTGAGACCCTGCTCAAGAACCACACAGGCGCGGCGGGCGCTCAGGCGGGAAATGTACTTGGCCTTGGCCTGACCCTCGGGGATACGCACACCCTTGAGCAGCTGAATGAGCACGCTGTTGTCGAAGGCCTGGTCAAGAGTGACCCAGTATTCCTTCTCGATGCCACCACTGGGGTGACCGATGCTCTGGCCGAGGGAGCCGTTGTTGGTGAAAATGAGCAGACCCTCGCTGTCGGCGTCCAGTCGGCCTACGTAGTTGGCGTAGCGGTACTTGGGCGGCAGCAGGTCATAAACCGTGCCGATGGCACCCTGGGCATCGCGGCTGCAAACATAGCCGCGCGGCTTGTTGAGCAGTACCACGACCTCCTCCTTGGGTGTGGCGTGGCGGCCGTCTACCTTCACAAAATCAGTCGGCAGTACGCGCAGACCGGGGGTATCTACAGCCTTGCCATTCACTTCCACACGCCCCTCTGCTATCAGGCGGTCGGCAGCGCGACGGGACTCATAGCCACAGGCTGCCAGAAACTTATTCAGACGCACGCTGCCCTCGGGTGCGGGCGGATAACTGTTCTCTTCTGTCATGTTATGTATTGTGTTGCTGGCGCTTTCGCGCTCCATTCATCAGTTTGTAAGAAAGCCTCGCGGCATGTTATACCGAGAGGCTCCGGGAAAAATATTGTTGAAAGTACCCCTCACGCAGAGAGGGCAGGTGTGGTCGGCATCAGGCCTGGAACTTGGTCTTGGGAAGACCGATCGGGCTCTGACCCTGCTTCCACTGGCCGCGCTCCTTCATGAGCTTAACGCGCTCGAAGCGCTTGAGGACAGAACGCTTACCGCCAACGGTACCGGTTGCTTTGAGTGTGGAGTGCTTGGACATATCTTGTGTGTTGTGTAAAAGGTTATTCCCGCATCACTGCGGAGTGGTGGTCGCCTCTTATACTCTAATTACGTGCTTTTGGCAAGCCAAATTTACGTCTTTTTTCAATTATAGAGTATTTTCAGCTAAAAAATCACCGGTGCAGGGGCTGCACCGGTGGTGAAAATACGAGTTTTGTCAGCTTATTTGAACATGCGGTTGAGGCCCTTGTTCACAGCTTTGTTGGTGGCTTTGGTAGCCTTCTTCTTGGCTGCGGCTTTGTCGGCGGCCTTCTTAGCAGCAGCTGCTTTCTTGGCTGCAGCGGCGTCAGCCTTGGCCTTGGCTACTGTGCTCTCAGCCTGAGTGGTGGCAGTTGTCTTGGCGGTGGAAACGGCCTCCTTTGCCTGAGTGGCGGCATCGGTCAGGGCCTGCTTGCGGGCCTCGATATCAGCCTTGGCTGCGTCTACCTTGGCCTGAGCGTCGGTCACGGCGTTCTGAGCGGCGGTTACTTTCTCGGTAATACCGCTGGTTGTGCCGGTTGTGGAGGGGGTAAGGTCGGCGGTGGCGGCGGTCACCTTCTCGGTAATGGCGGCCTCGGCCTGAGCCTTGGCCTCGTTCACGGCGGCGTCCTTAACAGCGGTCAGAATGTCAGCCTGAGCCACAGCGGCTGCGGCAAAAGCTGCAAAAATGGCGATTTTCTTCATGGTTCTGAAAGTGTGTCTGATAGGTTAATGAAATGGGGATATGCTCCCCTGTTTGCGGGAGCAGTCTACCATATTTCGGCTATATCGTCAAATCCTAACATGTTGTATGCCACACATGGCAGAGTATGGCTGTTGTCTGTCGGTCACTTTTTCTCGCCCTGTGGTGTGCGTTTTTCTCGTTCCTCGTTCAGTGTTCTGAAGATGGGTTCTTCCATAATCAAGTCAGCTTCGAATACGTCTTTGCCTTCTGCGTTTTTTGCAAATATGTCAACCCCGGCATTCAGCAGAACCTTAATCGGCTCGCAGGGGGCGTAGTGGTAGCTGGTGGCATGGAAAATCAGGGGTGTGCCCTCAGAGTCTTTGATGTCGGGGGATATGCCTTTATCGAGCATGAGTTCCAGCACGACGGAATGTCGGGCTGCGGAGAAAATGAGAGGTTCATCGTTCTCTCGTGATTTTACATTCGGGTCGCTCCCGGCTTCCAGCAGCAGGCGAACACATTCCTCATGAATTCGAATGACTCCATAATAGCGGTAGAAACAGAGTTGCAGGGGCGTGGTGCCGCTGTTGTCCTGCGCGTTAGGGTTGGCTCCGGCCTGCAGCAGCATGGAGGTGATTTCCTTATGCCCACAGGCTGTCGCCCAGTGCAGCAGGGTGCTGCCGTGGGAGCCCTTTACGTTCACATCGCCACCCGAAGCAAGATAGCGCTCAATCTCGGTGATGTTGTTGAGCAGCACGGCATCCTCAAGCGCATTGCCGGTACTGCCGCCGGCTTCGGCAATGGTGGTGGGGGAAGTGCCTGCATATTCTGCAGTATAGTGCATGGCGGTCAGCCCACGATTGTCACGGGCGTTGAGGTTGGGGGTATGATTTTTCAGGAAGTTGTCCAGCGTTTTGCTCCAGTCCTGTGTGGCTCCGAGCATCAGGGGCGTGGCTCCGTCTTTATTGCGGGCATTGATATCGGCTCCCCGGGCAATGAGCTCGTTCACGATGTCGGCGCAGTCGTAGCCCTGCAGGAAATAGTGCAGGGCAGTGTTGCCTTGGGCATCGGCTGCATTGGGATTGGCTCCGGCAGTCAATAGGTGTTTGACGGTCTCATTTGCCATAAAAATGCATGCAGGCCAATCATCCCAGTTACGCCGGATGATTTCTGTGATAACATGGGTGATGACGGGGGCTCCTTCGTTGTTGACGGCGTTCGGGGCTGCCCCCGCAGCCAGCAGGAGTTTGGTACTGTTGCCGCTAGCGGAATGCAGGGGAGTATTGCCGTATTTATCCCTTACATGCACATCACCGCCGTGTTTCAGAACTTCTTCCAATGCCTGAGTCCCGGTATTACCGTAATGATAATTGACAGCTTGGAAGATGAAAGGCTCGCCTGACCAATCGGGAATATTCGGGTCGGCACCTGCTGCCAACAGACTTCGTAGTTCGGACAGATACTGCTCGGTTTTGCTCCTGTCATAGGTCTGATATCTATGATCCCATTTCATTTCATGCAACAGACCGGTGATATGGCCGAGCTCCGGTTTGCCGGCTGCAGCCATGTGCAGACGGGCGTAATTGTATTTGCAGAACTTTTCATCCGCATAATCAGCAGCTGTTTTGCCGTTGTTGTCACGTCGGTTGATATCAGCCCCGGCCTCGAGCAATTGTATGAACATGGGGCTTTTGTCGTAGCGGGCATGTACCATCAGGGGTGTTGTTCCCTCGTTGTTTGCCACGTTGATATCAGCTCCGGCTTGTATCAAATCGACGATATTCAGCACCTTGGATTCCGGGAGGTGCAGCAGGGTATTGCCATCTTTGTCCCTCACGTTGAGGTCAGTGCCACTCGCAATAATAGCGCGCATGGCATCTGCCAGCTTAATACAGTGGCGTTGGGTAATGATACGATGTAGCCTCTCTGCGGCTTGCTCTCGGGTAATTTTCTCAGGGAGGGTATTTTCCGGCGAGGGGGTGTCCCGGGTTATGTCTTTATTGGGGGCAGAAATATCACCTCCTGCTGCCTGCAGTATGGCGAGGATGGCCGGCTTGGAAATGGCAAGTCGGGTGGGGGTGTTACCATAAAAATCCTGAGCATTCGGATTGGCCCCGGCATCGAGTAACAGACGGATGATTTGCAAAGTCACGGGAGTGGCTTGAGAATTGGCTGCAATGTGCAGGGCTGTTTTGCCGTCATACAACTTCAGGTTCGGGTCAGCGTCGGCCTCCAGCAGCAGGCGCAGGTATTCCACGTTTTGGTCGTGGGCGGCTGTCGTCAGGGCCGAACTCTGGGTGCCGTTCAAAAAGGAATAACGGCAGTTAACATCTGCCCCGGCGGCAATCAGGAGTTTCAGTGTGTCGCAGGCCTGCTCATGTTGAACATCCGGGCATGCCATGTAGTAGTCGTATCGCTCCGGGTGGATGCCACGTTGGGCAAGCTGTTGTGCGGGAGTGAGTTCCGGCTGGGCTGCTGAGCAGCAGACGGCAAGGGACAATACGGCAAATGCCGTGGCGTAAATGCGTTTCATGGTTTTGGGTGTGGGGTGGAATAGGAACGGTATCAGGCCTCCGTCTTTTTCTTCCTCGGCTTGCGGGGCTTGGGCGGGGCATTCGGGTCGACCTCCTTCTTTTTGCGGGGTGCACGGGGCTTTTGGGGCGCATCGGGGTCGACTTCTTTTTTCTTGCGCGGGGCGCGGGGCTTTTTGGCAGGAGCCGGTGCGGGCATTGGCTCCAGAGTGAAGGTCGGCTGTTCCGGCTCGGGGGCTCGGCGGGTCTGCGGCTGCGCTTTGGCGGGGGCTTTCTGCTGAGCCTTGGGTTGAGCCGGGCGCGGGGCAGACTTGCGCCCGGTGCTGCGCTGTTTGCGGGGGAAGAGAACAAACCACGAGGGTACCCCTATGAGGGCGGCAAAGGCCAACAGCATGAAATCGGCTCCCCACAGGAACTTCCATTTCTTCACATGGGCCTGATTGGGGTCGTGGGGGTGAGTGATAATCTCCACCTGTTCGCCGCGTTGGTAGTCAGCGTTGTCCAAATCGGGGGAGGTATAGGCACGTATGGGAATGCCCGCCGGCATGACAAAGGTCAGGATGGGGCGGTAGGAAATGTCGCCGTCCCAGGGGAGGTTGCCATACTTGAGAGCCTCGCTATAGGACTCGAAGGGTCTCTGGCGAACATCAATCACCGTGCCGGGCAGTACAACGGCCTCGTGATAGTAGAGCAGAGTGTTAGTCAGTCCCCACAGGGCAATCGCACCATAGTACAGACCGGCCAGCAGCATGATGACAAAGATGCCGCGGCGCTTAATAAACTGTTTGATTTTTCCCATGGTGTGATTGAATATCAGTTGACAGCAACACGAAGTTCGTAGGGCTCCACACGCCCGCGGGCTATGCAGCCCTCTGCCCACCGGCGGGCTGCCTGAGTGGCTGGCAGGTCCTCTTCTGTCTGCACCGGGGTGCTGCGGTGGCGGGGGTGCGCGAGTGGCGGCTGCTGCAGGTCGGCCAGCATGGCCCGGGCATCTGCCGCCGTGGCGCGGAATATTTCATCGGCTCGAGGCAGTTCATCCAGCACGTCGTCGTTGGCGCTGATGGTGCGTACCCCCACGCCGAACTGCGAGGCCAGACGGGTAAGCTCGGCTGCCGCTGCGGCATCATCCCCCACTATCAGCAGTTCTGTCTCATGTGCCCACAATCCGCAGGCAAGTGTGCGGAAAAAGGCCCGGCGGCATTCTTCGGCATCTTCTGCCGGGGCTACACAAACTGAGCGGTAAGCCGCCTGCCGAGGGGCGGCGGGGTCTATAATGTAGGCGCCGTTGGCATCTGTCGACCCTGCCGGCCACTGTACAGCCACGAGGTCGGGGTGCTCCCAGCTTTCTTCCTCCTCAAGGGGGTAGACAAAGACCCCCATGCCGGCGGTATCGTACAGGCGCACGGCGAGAGCAATCGCCTTGTGCAGGGGGGAGTCGCCGTCACTCTCTTCGGTAAAGATATGGTGCAGGGAGGGGCTGTCACAGTCACCCCTCAGGTAGTAGCCCTGGCCATTGAGTACACGGGCCAGGCACGAGTCGGGTTCCAGTGCAATGAAGGAGAACTGTGAGCGCAGAGAGCGGTCGGAGTAGGCATCCCCCAGCACGGCACGCACGCGGGCAATAAGTTCGGTGCCTTTGATGGCGTCCTCCTCGCGAGCGGGTAACAGGTCGGGCAGTATCTCCTCCAGCTTGTCTCTCAGGCTCATGCGCTTGTGGTCAGGCTCGGGTTTGAGCGCCGGCCAGGCGCAGATTGGGATCAACGGGGGTATCCAACGGTGAGAAATCTTTTGCCCGAGCACGCAGAAGCCCGGCAAAGGCAATCATGGCAGCGTTGTCGGTGGTCAGGCTATTGGGGGGCAGAATCAGCTGCAGGCGGGCACGCTCGCAGGCTGTGGCCAGTTGGCGGCGCAGCTCCCCGTTGCAACTTACACCACCCGATACTGCCAGCACGCGGTGGCCGGTCTGTTTGGCGGCTTTCAGAGCCTTGTGAATGAGCACCTCCACAATAGCGGCGCGCACACCGGCGCAGAGGTCGCACATGGTTTGCTCGTCCAGGTCATTGGGATTACCGCTCTCTACCAGTTTGGGCAGGGTGTAGAGTACGGCTGTCTTCAACCCTGAGAAGGAGAAGTCGAGGTGTGGCTCATGCAGCATGGGGCGGGGGAAGGCAAAGCGCTCGGGGTCGCCCTTGTCGGCGCGTTTGTCGATTTCCGGGCCACCGGGGTAGGGCAGGTCGAGCATCTTGGCAACCTTGTCAAAGGCTTCGCCCGCAGCGTCATCTTTCGAGCGCCCCAGCAGGGTGTAGTTGCCCGGGCCCTGAACATCAACCAACAGGGTGTGACCGCCGCTCACCACCAGACTGAGATGTGGAACCAATCCCTGAGGGTGAGTGATGAAGGGGGAGAGCATGTGCCCCTCGAGGTGGTTGACTGCCACAAAGGGCTTGCCGGCGGCCAGAGCCAGTGCCTTGGCGGCGGTGTTGCCCACGAGCAGAGCGGCCACCAGTCCGGGACCTGCCGTACTGGCAAAGACATCCACCTGTTCGATGCTGCGGTCGGCCTTCAGCAGAGCCTCCTGCAGCACACCGGGCAGGTTGGTGGAGTGGTTGCGCGATGCCAGTTCGGGAATCACGCCACCATAGAGTCGGTGTAGGGGAATCTGGGTCGATATGACCGAGCTGAGCAGGCGCGGCTGTACTTCCCCCGGTACCTCTTCAATGAGGGCAACGGCGGTTTCATCGCAGCTGGATTCTATCCCCAGTACCAACATGGCTCTTACTTCTTATCGGCGCTCTTCTTGGCCGGTTTAGGTTTGCGGTGGCTCAATTTTGGCTTGTCTTTGCCCAGAACAACGTCCTCTGTTATGGTGACGGTGGAAATGGTCTTGTCGCTCGGTACGGTGTACATGATATCGAGCATCATTCGCTCGAAAATGCCACGCAGGGCACGTGCACCCGTACCGCGCTCGATTGCCTGACGAGCCATGGCGCGCAGAGCCGGCTCTTCGACCACAAGTTTTACGTTGTTCATGCTGAGCAGTTTAGCGTACTGCTTGACCAGGGCGTTCTTGGGCTCGGTAAGCAGCTTAACCAGTTGCTCCTCGGTCAGAGTGGTCAGCGGGGCAAAGATGGGCAGACGGCCCATGAGCTCGGGAATCATGCCGAACATGAAGAAGTCCTCGGGCATGGCCTTGGAGAGCACTTCCTCCTCGGTGTATTCCTTGGTGTCGCGCTCTTCCTCGATGGAAGCAAAGCCCATGGAGGCGGAACCGAGGCGCTTGCGGATAATTCCCTCGAGGCCCACAAAGGCGCCACCGCAGATGAAGAGGATGTTCTGCGTGTTCACGCGAATGTACTCTTCGTTCGGGTGCTTGCGGCCACCCTTAGGCGGGATGTTGCACTCGGTGCCCTCCACAATCTTGAGCAGGGCCTGTTGCACGCCCTCACCGCTCACATCACGGGTGATGCTGACATTCTGAGTCTTGCGGCCGATTTTGTCGATTTCGTCCACATATATGATACCGCGCTCGGCCTTGGCTACGTTCATGTTGGCAGCCTGCAGAAGGCGCAGGATGATGTTTTCTACGTCCTCGCCCACGTAGCCGGCCTCGGTCAGGGTGGTGGCGTCGACAATGCAGAAGGGAACGTCGAGAATGCGAGCCAGAGTCTTGGCCAGCAATGTCTTACCGGAACCGGTGGAACCGGCCAGCAGAATGTTGCTCTTCTCGATTTCCGTGCCGTCCTCACTCTGGGGCTGGCGCAGGCGCAGGTAGTGGTTGTACACGGCCACGCAGAGGGTGCGCTTGGCGAGGTCCTGACCGATGACGTAGTTGTCGAGCGCGCGGTGCATTTCCTCGGGGGTGGGCAGGGTGTCCTGTGCGCGAGTCTCGACATCGAGCACGGGGGAACCGTCTGCGTCATCCTGCGGCAGGAGCTGCGGGTGGGCCTCTGCCACATGTTGCAGCATGTGTTCAGCAGCCTGGTCGCCCATAGGCTCACGCAGCATCTGGTAGAGCATGTTCTCTATGCAGGAAAAGCACATGTCAATGCCGTTCCAGCTGAGCACGGGCCAGGTATCGCCCTCTGTCTCGCGGCAGAAGACGCAGGTGCGTTTTTTCTTGTTATTGGCCATGCGGGGGAAGGGGGGGATTACTTTTTGCCGTGCTCCTTGTGCTCGAGCACGCGGTCAACCAGACCATAGGCCAGGGATTCCTCGGCGGTCATGTAGTTGTCGCGGTCCTGGTCGGCCTTCACGGTATCGAAGTCCTTGCCGGTGTGCTTGGCAAGAATGCCGGTCAGGCGCTTGTCCAGACTGAACATGAACTTGATGGTGCGCTCCACATCAGCGGCTGTACCCTGAGCACCGCCTCGTACTTGGTGAATCATGACGTGGGAGTTCGGCAGGCAGAAGCGCTTGCCCTTGGTGCCGGCTGCCAGCAGAACGGAGGCCATGCTGGCGGCAATGCCGATGCAGTAGGTGTTGATATCGCAGGAGATGAACTGCATGGTGTCGTAAATAGCCAAGCCGGCTGTTACGGAGCCACCGGGAGAGTTGATGTAGATGTGAATGTCCTTCTTGGGGTCGGTCATCTGCAGGAACAGCAGCTGGGCAATCACGGAGTTTGCCACGGTGTCATCAATCTCGGTGCCGATGAAAATCACACGGTCGAGCAGCAGACGGGAGTAGATGTCGTAGGCCTTCTCGCCCTGGCCCGTTTTCTCAATGACGGTCGGTATGTAGTAATTTTTCGGAAGTTCCATATTCGTATGACTCATACTACCATATCGATTGACGCGCGGAAAGCGTCAACTGTGGCATAATTCGCTACGTCGCCATGTCACGTGGCGAGATTTTCACAACCCGGCTTGCTCTATCGGGAGCTTGCATCCACGGCGGTATACTTCGGCATCGCTATCAGCGGGACCGCCGATAAACGGGTCAACATAGTAATAATTGCTGCCATCGGTATACACGACAATGTGGTGCTTGAGGCTGCGCTTACCTATAAGGTGAGTGCGGTGTATACGGTGATATTTGTCGGCGTTGGCGGCGTCTGCTCCTTCACCTGTTTCGGAGTTGTAGAGCAGGGTGCATTCCTTCAGCTCGCCCCATGGGCAGCATTGGCTGAGTAGAAGGATGATGGGTAGCAGGATGAGTTTTTTCATTGTTGTATGGAAGTATGAAGCCCCGGTCAGTAGACCGGGGCTTGTATGGGAAATGTTAACGCATGTCGAGCACGGGAACGAGCAGGGGCTCATCCGGGCCGATGTAGCGAGAGAGCGGGCGATAGAGGGTGTTGTCCTCCAGCTGCTCCAGAATCTGTGCCACCCAACCGGCTGCACGGGCAATGGCGAACACGGTGGTGAACATGCGGGTGGGAATGCCCAAGCTGTAGTATACCGTGGCACTGTAGAAGTCGACGTTGGCATTCAGGTTCTTGCGGGCGCGCACCATCTTGGCAATCATGTCGCTCATGCGAATCCACTTGGGCTCACCGATGGTCTGGGTGAGGCGGATGGCGATGCGGCGCAGCTGCGGGGCGCGCGGGTCGAGGGTCTTGTATACGCGGTGTCCCATGCCGAAAATCTTCTCGCGGTTGGCGAGTTTCTCGTTCACGTAGGCTTCCACGTTCTCCTCGCTGCCGATTTCCTTAAGCATCTCGATAACGGCCTCGTTGGCACCACCGTGCAGCGGCCCCTTCAGGGAACCGATGGCGGAGGTGATAGCTGAGTACATGTCGGAGAGTGTACTTGCCGTTACTCGGGCAGAGAAAGTACTGGCGTTCATGCCGTGGTCGGCATGCAGAATGTAGGCTACGTCCAGAATGTGAGCCTCCTGCGGGTCGGGCTCGGTGCCCTTCAGCAGCCACAGGAAGTGAGCGGCCTCATCGAGGTCGGTACGGATGGGCGGCAGCTCCAGCCCCTGACAGATGCGGTAGTAGTAGGCAGCCATCACCGGAATCTTGGCGATGAGTGACAGGCCGATTTCCTTCATCTGGCTCGGGTCCTTGGTGCGGTCATCGTACATACCCAGCATGGACACTGCGGTGCGCAGGGCGCTCATGGGGCGGGCTGTCTTGGTGGCCGTCTTGAAGAAGTCGAGAATGGGTTGCGGCAGTTCGCGGTCATTTCGCAGTCGCTGTTCCAGTGCCGCAAGTTCATCGCGGTTGGGAAGTCGCTTGTTGAGAAGAAGGTAGACAATCTCTGTGTAACTGCAGAGGTCCACCAGATCTTCAATCTCGTAGCCGCAGTAGAGTAGGCGTCCCTCCTCTCCGCGTACATCACTCAGCCCGGTCTCGTTGGCAATCACGCCCTTAAGACCCTTGGCAAACAGGGGTTGGTCAGATGTCTGCTGTTCTTTCATTCTTCGTTCTTTAAGCTAAAATGCCGCTGCGGTACTCCCGCAGCGGCGGGTTAAATCTCTTGTGCGGGGGTGTACCGCCCCGCTGCAGTTCCGGTATCAGAAGTTGTACCAGGCGTCCACCAACTCACCGAAGGACTTGATTTCTACGTCCTCGCGAGCCTCGAGCCAGCTCTTCACAGCCTGACGCTGAGCCTCGCTGGTCTGGGTGGGGTCGGCATCATAGGCTACCAGACTGCAACCCTGCTCGGTGAGCAGGCCGTTGGTCTCCAGTCCGTTGGCGTCGATACACTCGTCTACGAAAGTGCGCAGGAAAGTCTCGCACTCGGGGCTTTCGACATCGCCCTTGTAGTCAAAGGTAAACTCAAAGCAGAGTTCGCGGAACTCGCCCACACGGTACTTTTTGCGGAGTCTCTTCTTCATGGTACGCTCACTATATCAAAGCTCTCCCCGCTTGTCAATGCCAAAGAAAATTGAGAGACAAGATTTTCGTGTAAACGCAAGGTGAGAGACGAAAGAAACTCCTTCCACTTGGTTGCTTGGTTTAAATGTCGATGTTAATCCGCCTGTATATGATTTGAGAAAAAAAAAGAATGTATAACATGTTAGAGAACGTTGTAATAACTGTTATCAAACTTTTGGTAATATAACGCCAAATACACACTGTTAATATAAAGAGAAAAAATATAACAATGGGTATTTTTTTCTGGACATGGGGGTGTTGATGTGTTAGTTTGAGTAAAACTTGTTATTGGACGTATGTCTGATGAAACATGGTTTTGTTGAAACTTACTGATATATTGTATGAAAATAAGATTACCAAAAATGTTGTTGGCTGCGGTGTTAGCCAGTATGTCAACAGGGGCTTATGCCGTAAATCCGACCGGTTCAATCGATGTGGACGCCGGGGCTACTGAGACTGTAACGAGCATTGGTACTTCCGGCTCGGCAAGTTGTATAACCAAGCTTGGGGAAGGAACCGCCGTGCTGGATAGTTCTCTCACTACTGTCAACTCGACAATCCGTGTGATGGAAGGTACTCTGAAGATAGGCGATGCCGATGCTGTTAGTCCTTCCACCGTTGCTATCAGAACTAACTACGATACCTATTATGAGGTGCTGACCGTAGGCGGTAAGGATGCTACACTGATTTTGAATAATGTTAACGTCAATACCGGAGATGCTTGTGTTACTGTTGGCGGTGGTGATGGTAATGGCACTCTGATAGTGGAGAATGGCTCTAACGCTGATTTTGGCGGTACCAACAATTTTATTCTTGGTGATGTGGTGGGTGGTTATTACAGTGAGTCTGCCGATATTGACTTCGTGGGGACGAATGCCGGCAAAACCGATGGCTCCGGCAATACGCTGACTCACGGTGTGGTGACAGTTCGTGGCGGGTCCTCCCTGACTACAAGCTATGGTAATTTTTGGATGGGTGACGGTGTGGTAAATGTGGAGGATAACTCCAAATTCTACATGGGTGGCATCTATGGTGCTAAGGGCTGGCTCGGTATGCACAAGAATTCGACCTCCCAAATCAACATTAGTGGCGGAAGTCAGATGATTGTGCAAACACCCAGCTTTTGCTCCAATTATCAGGATAACACAAGCGTTGAATTCAATGTGAGTGGCAAGGGATCCGCCCTTATCGTTGAGGAAAAAGGTTTGAACGGTAAGGAAGTTTCGGCCGATTTCAATTGTATGTGGGGGGATAATTCCATGACTTCCATTAACGTAACTGATGGTGCTGAGGTTGACTTACGTTGCCAGAGTACCGCACTGGGTTCCAGTCGTAAACCCAATGAAAAAGTTAATGTGAATGTTGATGCCGATTCTTCGATGAAGGCTGTGAAGGTTTATTCTTATGAAGGAGCCACGATTAAGAACGCCGGTGAAATAACATTAAAGTCGCTCAATTTCAGTGGTGGCGCAATTGAGAATAGCGGTACCTTTACGGTAAGCGATGCTCTCTTCATCTTCGGAAAGAGTACAATGGCTGTTACCCTTAACCCTGAAAATATGAGGAGTGCTGTGATATCATTGGGTGATAACTCTACTCTTTATGTAGGTAGCGGGGTTACTCTTGACATAACATTGAATTCAAATGTGAAGGCCGGTTCCTCATTCGTGATTTTGTCCGGGGATATTGAAAATGAACTGATTGATGCTGATGTGGCATTAAGCGGGAACTGTTCCGGTGCTATTCTTACATCTGATGGTAATGGTAACGTATACCTTACTTTCGCTTCCGATGTTCTGATTTATCGTAATCCGCTGTCGGATGCTGTGCAGGCAGCCAACTGGGGTGTGTTCAAGTCCTCCCAGGCCTTTGTGGGCACGCTTTGGGGTGCTCGCAGTAATGCCGTTGTTATTGATGCACCCGTACCCGGTGGCAAGGCCGGTCTGAAGCCGACGGCCGCGACCGGTCAGACAATCGCCTGGGGCTCCGTGTACAGCAGCGATAGCCATCAGGGGTGCTCCGGTTCCTTCAGCGGTGCAGACTACTCCATCTACGGTGCTGC
The DNA here is from genome assembly GCA_045531695.1 of Akkermansia sp. Classification (GTDB taxonomy): domain Bacteria; phylum Verrucomicrobiota; class Verrucomicrobiia; order Verrucomicrobiales; family Akkermansiaceae; genus Akkermansia. Next base: position 866 of record JAZSEM010000085.1, on the reverse strand, counting down.
TATCGGCGCTGAGCGTCAATATGTCAGCGGTCGCAGCCTGGGTGTGGCTTTCGGTTATGACTGGGGCAAGGTTTCTCCCTTCACGACCTCTCGCGTAGACCAGAGCAGCTGGCATGCCGCCCTTTATGGCCGCGCCGGTTCCTGGAATGTCGGTAAGAAGGGCTCCGTGGCTCTCGATTGGAGTGCCGCCGTGGGTACCACGACATCTGAGCACAGTGAATTGGGCTCAGACTGGTCCCAGGAGAGCATGCAGCTCGATGTGCGCGCCACCTATTCCTACAGCCTGAATGCCCGCACCGCTGTCTCCGCCTTTGCCGGTGTGCAGTACTACGCTCAGGGGGATGACTCCACCGCTCGTGTGAAGGCCGATTCCCTGCAGAACCTGCGCCTGCAGGCCGGTGCCGGTATCAGCTACCGTGCAACAAACCGCACCACCGTTTACGGTGAGTTGGCCATTCACAACGATACCATGCGCCACAACCCGTCTGTGGAGCTCGATGGTTTCGACTACGGCAGCGGTGCCAACCCCGGTCGTCTGGGCGGCTCTGTAACCGTTGGCGCTCAGTATCAGCTGAACGCTGATTGGAGCCTGAACGGCAGCTACAGCTACGAGGGCACCGACAACAGCGGCGAGCACAACGTCAACGTGGGCGCTGTCTACAGCTTCTGATAAGCTCTAGTCTTCAATAATATCCGGGGGCATGTCTGCAAAGGCATGCCCCCGGTTTGTGGTACGTCAGGCATGACACGTAACTGGGGTGGAAGTCCCCAATGAGCCGCTGACAGGGCGGAATCAAATAGCCAAAGGCAACTGCGTCACAGTAATGTGGGGTGGGAAGGAAGCCGGAGGCGAAACACAGACAGGA